>CAJXAC010000010.1 GCA_913050035.1 uncultured Gammaproteobacteria bacterium
TACCTGCGATCGTGTTAATCCGCCGGTATACAAAGGCACTGTCAGTTGCAGCCCATAGATGGTTTGTTCGGTGGTGTCGGTGCCGAAAAAGTTTTGTCCGCCGGTAACGTTCTGCGCTTGGGTAACGGTAGCGTCTACGGTTGGCAGATGTCCGGATTGTTTGGCGCGAATATCGCGGCGCGCCGCAGTCAGCTGAGCGCTGGCAGAATTGATCCCGTAATTTGTCGACATGGCAGCGGTGACCCAGGTCTCTTCATTAAATGGGTCTGGATTGACGATGGGCAGTGCATCTGAGAGGCGACTTAGCGCGTCGTAGGATTGGCCGGTGAGCGTGCTTAAGGTTTCAAAGGTAATGGCGTAATCACCCTCGGCTTGAATGCCTCGTACCACCGCATTGTCGTAGGCGGCCTGGGACTCCAGTACGTCGGTGATGGCTACCAGTCCCACATCAAAACGCTGTTGTACTTGTTCCAACTGGCGTTTTACCGCGGTGATCTCAGCGTTAGTGGTATCCAATCGGTCCTGAGCACGCAGGATATTGAGATAGGCCTGTACCACCCGCACGATCAGATCTTGTTCCTGAGCTGCAAGGTCATACTCTGCTGCTTTGACGCTGGCACTAGCGCTGCCGACAGTGAACCAACTGGAGACGTTGACCAGGGGCTGACGTAGTTGGGCGTTCCAACCGTGGTCGTTAAAGGTTTGGCCTTGATAGCTTTGGCCGAACGTGGGGCTGGCGGGATTGTTGTCCACTGCGCCGGGAAATTCTCGGACATTTTTACTGGTGCTGACGCTTCCGCCCACGTTTGGCAGCAGCGCAGAGCGTGCTTGCGGCAACTGCTCTTTGGCTGCAGCATAGGCGGCCTTGGCGGCTCCGATTACTGGATCTCGCTCCGCCGCGGTTTGGTAGACGCCCAGCACGTCGACGGCATAGACGGCGGTGCTGCTGAATAAACTGGCACACATAATCGTAGCCGTAGTCAGAGACCTACTTAGTTGTGGAGCTATGCGCATAAATCATTCCTAACCGTAATCGAAGCGTTTGCTGCTAAGTGCCGCGGGGGGAAGTGTACCCACCTTAGCGGCCAAAGTGCACATTTGTTACTTTTCTTAACACTTTTTCGGAGCGGAATGCAGATTACGCCTTTAAATGTGAAAATTTCCTGCTTTTTATGACACAAAGACCGCATTGAGGTGCGGTTTCATCGTGACCTTGGGCGTTAGCCTCGTTATATTCGTGCGTCGCGTGCTCTTAGCGCGAGTATTGCTCATAACATTGCAAGGGATGCGGGATCATCGATAAGCGACCGGAAACTACTGAAGACATTCTTAGTCGCTCCACGGCACTGGCGGACGGCTTTGCCTCGGGTGGCTTTGCCAATAAGGCATTTTCGTCGCGCTACCGACGGCAATATACGATCGATTTGGTTGCGCACATGGCGGAATGCGATCTCAATTACGAGCGTTTGATGCGGCTATTCCCGAACGTACTCAGCGAAGATCAACGCTGTATATCCCTCCTCAGCGAGTCCCGAGAGGACACTCCGCGTACCGTAGTCGAGTTGCAGGTGCTCGAGCGCAGTCGCTATACGACATTGATCCAACTAGTGCAGCGACCACAGCTTAGTTGGGGTCGCAGTCCAAACATGCGTATTCGCATGTACCACGATGCGAAAAGTGCTGAAGTGGTCGAGTACCAGCATCAAAACCGCTTTCACGGCAGTTATGAAATACCCAACCGGCGTATGCGCCAACGCGATGAGAAGGCTCAGCTCAATCAATTTTTAGGTGAGTACCTGCGTTACTGCTTGGCGGTCGGCGGCGCTGTGGATGTGCCGCTTAAGTTGGGCGGCTAATATTCTTGGCACGGCGAGTTCTGCACATCAGCGATTGCCACTTGGTAGCCCCTGGCGAGACCCTGCTGCAAACGAATACTGAAGCAACTCTGAGAGCTGTATTAGAGCAAGCCGCTGATGAAGCCATGCAAAGTGGCTGTGACGCCATTATCGCTTCAGGAGATCTTGCGCATACACCCACAGTGCCGGTATACGAACGTTTTCTGAGCATCCTTAATGACTACTTCAGCGTGCCGATGTTAACTCTGCCTGGCAATCATGACGTGTGGCATGCCATGCAGCAGGCGGGGATGTCCATGGACCCTATCGTCTGGGAGGACTGGCATCTGCAGGGGTTAGATAGTCACGAAGATGATAGACCTAGGGCGCTGATCACTGAGATGGATCGTCAGGCCGTAGAACAAGGGTTAGGGCGGGGTGCGGCACGCTGGGTGCTGTTGGCAACCCATCACCCCTTGGTTGCCATCGACTGCCCGTGGTTGGACAAAGACCGCATCATAGGCCCGTTGGAGTTAATGAATTGGCTGCACGATGCCAGTGGCCAGCGGTTGCGCGGTGCAGTTTTTGGTCACGCCCACCAGGAGGTTGAGGGTCGAGTAGGGGCATGGCCGGTATTTGGTGTGCCATCCACTTGCTTTCAATTCCGTCCCCGCAGCGCCAAGTTCGCAGTGGACGATAATGCCCCTGGCTATCAATGGTTGAACTTGGCAGAGGACGGAACAGTTAACAGAGCGGTTAGCAGAGTGAGTTTGTGAAGCCCATCACCCTATTGGCTCGTCAAGGCGATATACTGTCGCGGTCCTTTCCTAGGGCAACACCTCTACAGCATTGCTTAAGATAAAACGGCGCATAAAACTCTATGGCAGCAAAAGAATATTCGGCGAAATCGTTACAGGTACTTTCCGGTCTAGAACCCGTGCGGCGGCGACCGGGGATGTACACAGACACTGCTCGCCCAAATCACCTGGTACAGGAGGTGGTAGACAACAGTGTGGACGAAGCGATCGCTGGACATGCGCGCGAGATAGAAGTTGCTCTAAACAAAGATGGCTCGGTAGAAGTTATCGACGATGGGCGTGGTATGCCGGTAGACAAACACCCGGAGCATAAGGTTTCGGGGGTGGAGCTTATTCTTACGCGGCTGCACGCAGGAGGTAAGTTCGATAACGAAAACTACAATTTCTCCGGCGGTTTGCATGGCGTTGGTGTGTCTGTAGTCAATGCGCTATCGGATTGGCTCGAGGTGGAAATAAAGCGCGACGGCAATTTGTACCGTCAGCGCTATGAGCGCGGTGAACCGGTCACGACGCTGGAGGTAGTGGATACCGTGGGTAAGCGTAATACCGGTACCCGTGTGTTATTCAAACCCGAAGCCGGCTATTTTGACTCCCCTACCATCAGTGTCAGTAAACTACGCCATCTGTTGCGTGCTAAGGCGGTCTTGTGTCCGGGTCTGCGGGTCAGTTTAGCCGTCGAAGCAGACGCTACTCAGAACGAGACTTGGTATTTCGCCGATGGTCTGCAGGAGTACTTAGAGCAAGCCTTGGGCGACGCTGAGTGCATTCCTCTGACCACGGTCATGCACAGTGCAAGTGGTACCGGTGAAGCCGTCGACTATGCTCTGAAGTGGCTTGTGGATGGTCCGGCACCTCTGGCTGAATCCTACGTTAACCTTATTCCCACACCCCAAGGCGGCACCCATGTGAATGGTCTGCGCTCTGGTCTGATCGATGCGCTCAAGGAATTTTGCGAATTTCGCGATTTGATTCCACGGGGCGTCAAGCTCACCGGTGATGATATTTGGGAGCAATGCAGCTATGTCCTCAGCGCCAAGCTTGCAGATCCCCAATTCGCCGGTCAGACCAAGGAACGTTTGTCCTCGCGTCAGGCGGCTGTGTTTGTAGCGGGTGCAGCAAAAGATGCTTTCAGCTTGTGGTTAAACGAACACGCTAGTGAGGGAGAGAGCATTGCTGAGCTGGCCATTAGCAATGCACAGCGGCGTATTCAGGCAGCCAAGAAAGTTGCGCGTAAGCGCGTGACTGCCGGTCCGGCGTTGCCGGGCAAGTTGGCCGATTGTTCGGGGCAAGATGCCCAAAGTGCTGAGCTGTTCCTGGTCGAGGGGGAGTCAGCTGGAGGCAGTGCCAAACAAGCACGGGATCGGGAGTTCCAGGCGGTACTGCCACTGCGCGGTAAAATCCTCAATACCTGGGAGGTGGATTCGTCCCAGGTGCTTGGCTCCCAAGAAGTTCATGACATCGCTCTGGCAATTGGTGTCGATCCAGGTTCAAGTGACTTAGCGAATTTGCGCTATCACAAAATCTGCATTTTGGCGGATGCAGACTCTGACGGTCTGCATATCGCAACTTTGCTATGTGCACTATTTGTTAAGCATTTCCGCTCTTTGGTTGCGGCTGGGCACGTGTTTGTAGCGATGCCGCCGCTATATCGGATAGATGTTGGTAAGGACGTGTACTACGCGCTTGATGATTCCGAGCGCAATGGAATTTTGGATCGTGTTGCGACAGAAAATAAACGTGCCAACCCGTCGGTGCAGCGGTTCAAGGGTCTGGGCGAGATGAATCCTATGCAACTCCGCGAAACCACCATGGTGCCGGAGACTCGGCGGCTTGTGCAGTTAACCCTCGATGCAGGACGTAAGACTGATGAAACCATGGACATGCTGCTGGCGAAAAAACGCTCGTCAGAGCGTCGCACCTGGCTCGAGAAGAAAGGCGATCAGGCGTCTATTGCCTAGCCTCATTAGTTTTAAGTGCCAACCTTATTTAAGTAGGTAGAAAAACATGGATGAAGAAGTCCAAGGCAGTGATCAAGAAACCATGCCGTTGTCGGTGTATACCGAGCGCGCATATCTGGATTACTCCATGTACGTTATCAACGACCGTGCGTTACCGCATATTGGTGACGGACTCAAACCTGTGCAGCGGCGCATTATTTATGCCATGGGGGAGTTGGGTTTAAATAGTCAGGCCAAGTTCGTTAAGTCAGCGCGCACGGTCGGCGATGTATTGGGCAAATTTCATCCACATGGCGACAGCGCCTGTTACGAAGCCATGGTGCTAATGGCGCAGCCTTTTTCCTTTCGGTATCCGCTGGTAGACGGTCAGGGTAACTGGGGTGCGCCAGACGACCCTAAATCGTTTGCCGCAATGCGCTATACCGAGGCGCGATTGTCGCGCTATGCAGACTTGCTGCTCGCAGAATCTCGCCAAGGCACTGTGGACTATGTGGCGAATTTTGACGGTACCGTCGATGAGCCCAAGTTATTACCGGCCCAGGTGCCGTATCTATTGCTTAACGGTAGTACGGGTATTGCGGTGGGTATGGCTACTGACATCCCGCCGCATAACTTTAATGAAGTGCTGAGTGCGTGCATTCACATGCTCGATAACCCGAAAGCCAGCGTTGCGGATTTGATGACCCATATCAAGGCGCCTGATTACCCGACAGCGGCCCAAATCATTACGCCAGAATCAGAGATTCGAGAAATTTACGAAACCGGGCGCGGTAGCATTCGAGCTCGTGCGGTATACCACAAAGAAAATGGTGAAATAGTAATCACGGCGCTACCACATCAAACCTCGCCAGCTAAGATTTTGGAGCAGATTGCTCAGCAAATGCAGGCGCGCAAGTTGCCGATGCTGGTGGATTTACGTGACGAATCTGATCACGAAAACCCCATGCGCCTAGTATTGGTGCCGCGGTCTAATCGGGTGGATTATGAGCGCTTGATGAGCCATTTGTTTGCCACCACTGATCTGCAGCGCAACTATCGGGTGAATTTGAACATTATTGGTTTGGATCAACGCCCGGCGGTTAAGAATCTCGCGCAAATAATAAAAGAGTGGCTGCGATATCGCTTGGATGTTGTCACTCGGCGATTAAATTTCCGTCTCGACAAAATTAATGATCGGTTGCATATCCTCGACGGCTTGCTGGTTGCTTATCTAAATCTTGATGAAGTGATTCGCATTATTCGCGAGGAAGAAAACCCCCGTCAGGAATTGATGCAGCGTTTTAAACTCTCTGAAATTCAGGCGAATGCGATTTTAGACCTGCGCCTACGACAGTTGGCGAAACTGGAAGAAATTAAACTGCAAACAGAGAAAGACGAGTTGGCCAGTGAGAAGGCAGGTCTGGAGAAAACCTTAAGCTCGAAAGCGCGCCTGCAAACTCTGATGAAGAAAGAGTTGTTGGCGCTGGCTGCTGATTATGGTGATGAGCGCCGTTCACCTCTAGTAGCAGTGGACGAAGCACGGGCGTTTAGCGAAGAAGATTTGCTAACTAACGACCCCATTACTGTGGTGGTCTCAGATAAGGGTTGGGTGCGTGCGGCCAAAGGCCATGAGTTGGATCCGGCAGAGCTGGCCTACCGTAGCGGCGACCAATTTGCGCAAGCGGCCCGAGGCCGCACCAACGAGATACTGGTCTTTTTGGATTCTCATGGTCGAACCTATAACACTCCAGCCCACAGTTTGCCCTCCGCACGAGGCCAGGGCGAGCCGCTAACCGGACGCTTTAAGCCAAAAGATGGCGCGCGCTTTGTTGGTGTCGCCATGGGTGGCAGCGCGACCAAGGTGTTGCTGGCCAGTAATGCAGGCTTCGGTTTTATCGGACCTCTAGCCGACATGGTCACCAAGAATAAAGCTGGTAAAGCTTGCTTAAGTGTCTCTGCAGGTGCCGAAGCATTGCCGCCAATCGTGATTCCTCCTACCATTTTGGAAGCTAACGGCGGATTAGTCGCCGCAGTAACGAATCAAGGGCGGCTGTTGATTTTTAAGCTGGCAGATTTGCCAGAGCTGTCGCGCGGCAAAGGCAACAAACTAATAAATATTCCCGGGGCTGCATTCAAGGCCGGCGAGGAAAGCATGTTAGCTGTCGCAGTGCTTGGTGAGAGCGACGAGCTGATTGTGCATGCGGGCCAACGTCATCTGACAATGAAACGAAAAGACTACGACAACTATATTGGTGAACGGGCGCGTCGAGGCGGCAAGTTACCTCGAGGATTTCAAAAGGTCGATCGGTTGACGGTTGGCTAGGCGCAATCCGCGGTTGTCAGCCCCGATTAACTGAAGCCTAAAATCACTTCAGCCTGTTCGGTGACCAGATGCGCGTCCCGTTCTGGCAGTGCGGTGACGCTATACAAGGTTTGGCCGTGTGCCACATCAGGAAGTATCGGGTGATCGAAGTATTGCGCCCAGCTTTTCTCAATGTCGTTGAGGTTTATATAAACCTCATTGCTTATAAGCGCTGTATTCTTCCGTGCCAGCGCTGCCAGGGTCAGATCCGCATCAACATTGGCTAAGCCGTCTATTTGGGCGGCATCGAGGGCATGCATCTCGCTGGGATCACCAGGACAGACAGCCGTACGTAAATAACAACGAAATTGCCCTAGGGTTTCGTATTCCAGTAACAGCTCTTGTAACAGAAAGGTCGCATACAAGGCCTGCAGGCCGCTAATGGATCTTTGGTTCAACACCAAGCAAGCGCCCTGACTGTTCAACGGCATAGCGAAGCCCGGGTATACGGCGCACACTTCGCGGCCCATATTTACCGCGTCAGCGACTGCTTGCTCGCGTTCTGGCTTTGACAATGCCAGTTGGTTAATAAGATTAATCACTAGGCAGTAGCTTGGTGTGGCTCCGGAGTCCTCCTGCTGCACTGACACAATGGGTAGTGAGCGATTGCCGCGCGCGCTCAGTTGCATTAACAACACCGTCAGCCAAGGTGCCGCTATGACCGTAGCAAGGCTCGCCAGCCAGCGGATCCATGGTTTGGGCGGCTGAAACGCTTGGGTATTGAGATGCAGGCTGACATAGCCGGTAATCGTATCGTCGATGCTTGCGGTTGCGGTAAAGCGACTGGTGCCATCCTGGCTGCCACTCATGGCGATAACATTATTGGCATTATCAAAAAATGTTACGCCGTCGATCTCATCTATGCTGCTGACATGGTTAGCGATAACGGCAAGATTGATGCGCTGGTTGTCGAGTAGATCGCCAGCGGTAGTTTTAGCCAAGGTATTTGCCAGGGTCGAACCAAAACGTTCCGCCTCGCGCTGGTCGGATCCGCCACCAAACCAAATAGCAGCGAGTGCAATTGCACATACAGCGCTGGCCGTGGTCGCGGCTGGCAAAGTAGCTTTGGTTGACCTGAAGCGTTTCCACCAGGGCATGAATCGTAATCCTCGCTGAGAAAAATAACCCTAGCACATTGCGTTGCGAGTGGCGGCTAGAGTTCTCAATTTGTAGTGGCTGAAACGCCACTTAAAGCGCCATAACCGCTACACTGAAGCGCTTTGGTTGTAGGGCGTGGAGTACTTGAATTGTCAGACGATGTCATTCTTATAAGCGTATCGGGTCGCGATCAGCCTGGCATGATGTCGCGCCTGATGGCGGCACTACAGGATGTTGAGGCGGATATTTTAGACATTGGCCAAGCGGTGATTCATAACGAATTAGCGCTTGCGGTGCTTGCTCGAGTAGTCGCAATAGCTGATTCCCGTATGCGTATCGAAAGCGCATGTGCGTCCGAAGATGTAGTGGTGCGCATAACACCGGTGCAATCGTCCGATCAAGTGATGTGGTCGGAATTTACTGACGCAAATCGCCTCATTGTTACGGTTATGGCTTTGAACGACGGCGTTGATGCGATGCATGCGGTCAGTGAACTGACCTATCAATACGGTTTGAATATTGATTTTGTACGCCGCCTGACCAAGGCGGCCCAGGATATCGCCGGTGCTGCAGTGCCGCGGCTGTGTGTAGAGATGCGCGTAAGTGGTACCCGGGCATCCGCAGATGATCGTCAATCCTTGCAAAAAGACCTTACTCAAGCTGCTGAGCGACTTGGGTTCGATTTCAGTGTCCAGGCAGATACGGTATTTCGCCGCAACCGTCGTCTGGTTGTGTTGGATATGGACTCCACGTTGATCGCCGAAGAGGTGATGGATGAATTGGCTAAACGCCATGGGTTTGGGGAACAAGTCGTGGCGATCACCGAGGCCGCAATGGCTGGAGAAATAGACTTTAAAGAGAGCTTCCGGCAGCGCGCGCGCTTATTGCGCGGTATGCCCAGAGCGTTTCTGCAGGAGGTTGCTGAATCAGTAAAGCTTAACGATGGGGCGCATCGATTGATCAAGGCGTTAAAGCACTTTGGTTATCGCACAGCAGTCATCTCCGGTGGCTTTCAATATGTGGGCGAATACTTAGCTAAGGACTTGGGAATTGATTATATCTACGCCAATACGCTTGAAATCGTTGACGGTAAGATGACCGGTGAGGTTATGGGCGATATTGTTGATGCCGAGTCGAAAGCGCGCATCCTGATGTCGCTTGCCGAACGCGAAGGCATTACGTTAGAGCAAACTATTGCGGTAGGAGATGGTGCTAATGATCTGCCGATGTTGACCGCCGCTGGCCTGGGAATCGCCTACCACGCCAAGGCGGTGGTCAAAGAAAGCGCCCGACACTCGATCTCGAATTTTGGCCTGGACGCAATTTTGTACCTAATCGGATTCAGCGATAGCGACATTGAGCAGGCACTCAGTCAGGGCAGTTAAGCGAGTAATGTTTTTGACGCTTCGCCAGGCAGTTCTCTGACCAGCTTTGGCAATAAATAGCCCGGCAAGCGGTGCTGCACTTGCGCGTAAATTTCTTTCGCCTCTTCGTCAGCAACAAAAAAATGCTCGGTACCCGCAACATGGTCGGTCAGGTGTAAGTAGTAGGGTAATACGCCCTGGGTAAATAGTTTTTCTGATAACTGCACCAGCGTGCCTACATCGTCGTTAATGTCGCGCAAAAGCACAGACTGATTCAGCAGCGTGACACCACTTTGCTTAAGGCAGTTCAAGGCGCGCGCTGTAGTATCGTTTAATTCTTGTGGGTGATTACTGTGTACCACCATCACTATTTGACAGCGGCGGTTGGTCAGGGTGTCCATTAGCGTTTGGGTAAGCCGCTCGGGCAGTACAATAGGTATGCGGCTGTGGATGCGGATGCGCTGAACATGAGGTATCGACTCAATGTTGCTAAGCAGTTGGGGCAGCTGGCTATCACTCAGCAGCAACGGATCACCGCCGGAGAGGATAATTTCGCTGATGCTTTGATCTGCGGCGATGGCTGTTAGGGCCTCTTGATGATTCTTCGGTCGATGTTCAGTGTAAGGAAACTCGCGGCGGAAACAGTAACGGCAATTGATGGCGCATCCCGGTGTGGTGATCAGCAACGCACGGTTCTGATATTTTTGCAGTAGGCTGGGGGCTTTAATGAAGCCACGGTCAGGGTCGGTTTCCGCTAGCGGGTCGCGCATAAAGCCAGCGCTGACCTGCTGTTCTTGTAAGGTTGGCAATACCTGTTTTAACAAGGGATCGTTGGTATTACCCCGGCCCATTCGGGCGATGAAACTTGGTGGTGCCAACAACTGAAATTGCGCAGCTGTGTCTATAGGGTACGGTAGGTCTGTGCGCTCGAGCTGTACTGCATCCAGTAGCGTTTCCGCGTCTCGGGCGGCGGCAGCCAATTCTTTGGTCCATAGATCATCAGGCCAGGGGCCAACGTCCGGGCTAAGATGGGCAGGAATGCGATTCGGGGTTATCATGCGCGACTTTGATATCAACGAAGTGAGTTATGGCCAACTATTCTACCAACGAATTCAAATCCGGATTGAAACTCATGCTGGAGGGGGATCCCTGCACGATTCTAGAAAACGAATTTGTAAAACCAGGGAAGGGGCAGGCGTTTAATCGCGTTAAGTTTAGAAACCTCAAGAATGGTCGGGTTTGGGAGCGCACCTTCAAATCGGGTGAATCTCTGGAAGGTGCGGACGTCGTCGATATCGATATGGAATATTTATACACCGACGGCGAGTTTTGGCATTTCATGCGCACCGACGGCAGCTTTGAGCAAGTGGCGGCCGCGGAATCTGCGGTCGCCGACTGCAAAGACTGGCTCAAGGAACAAGACGTTTACCAAGTGACTTTGTGGAATGACGATCCGATTGCGGTGACTCCGCCAAATTTTGTTGAACTTGAAGTAACTGATACAGATCCGGGCTTGAAAGGTGATACCGCAAATGGCGGCACCAAACCGGCAACACTGTCCACGGGCGCTACGATCAAGGGTGTGCCGCTGTTTATTAACATTGGCGACATCCTAAAAGTGGATACGCGCACCGGGGAATATGTTTCTCGGGCTAAGGGCTAGGGACAAATAATCCGGCGCCAAGGCGAGGTTGCGCGGTAATGAATCTCGCTCAGCGCCTGCGGTTACGTGCGCAAACTCTTGGGGCCATTCGGGCATTCTTTGCCGCGCGGGATGTTGTGGAAGTTCAGACTCCGGTACTTGGACCCGCGACGGTTACCGACCCAGATATAGAGAGCATAGCTGTGCCGGGCTATGGTTTTCTGCAAACCTCACCGGAATACCAGATGAAGCGTCTGCTCAGCGCCGGCGCGCCCTCCATCTACCAGCTCGGGCCGGTTTTCCGGCATGAAGAAAGGGGGCGCTTGCACAACCCAGAATTCACCATGCTTGAGTGGTATCGGTTGGGCTTCGACGACCAGCAGCTGATGCAGGAAGTTGCTGAATTGGTTGCCGTAGTACTCGGGCCGGGTAATGTGCAAACCGTGACTTATCAGCAGCTGGTGGGAGATTTATCGGATCGAGGCAATGTTCAGCGCAGTGAGCTGGATTTGCGTTTTGCCGAGGCCTGCGAGAGTTTGCAACCGGGTCGATTTTTTGTGGTGGACTATCCGGCTGATCAAGCCGCACTAGCGCGACTGCGCCCAGATAATCCGAGTGTCGCGGCGCGCTTTGAACTGGTGATTGATGGAGTCGAAATCGCCAACGGCTATTGGGAACTTTTAGACCCAACTGAGCACGAACGGCGTTTTGCAGCAGATCGAGTTCGGCGGAAAACGCTCGGGCGAATGGATGTTGAGCCGGACCAGCCGTTTCTAGCGGCGTTGCGTAGCGGCTTACCCAATTGCGCGGGCGTTGCACTGGGCATTGACCGCTTGCTGATGCTGGCGCAAAACGCCGACCGTCTTGATGAGGTATTACAAAGGCCAGAAATTTAACCGCAGTTCCGCCAGTCGATACCGTCGCGTGTTAGGGTTTAGAGGCCTTAGAGTAAATCGCCCATGACTTCGCCCATACGTACCCGACTGCCCACCGTTAGTGTTTTCTTCAATTCCACCGCGCCTTTTGGAAAACAGCAAATCACGGTAGAACCTAGCAGAAAACGCCCAATTTCAGCGCCACGCTCAAGGGCCAAGCTGTGTTGATTAGTTTGTATTGATTGATAAGGCGACAATGGCCCAGGCCAAACAGTTTCGATAGACGCGACGATTAAAGCGCCGACTAAAATAACCAGCATGGGCCCGAAGCTGGTTTCGAATCGACAGACTAGGCGCTCGTTGCGCAAAAATAGACCCTCAATGTATTCCTCGGTCACTGCGTTTACCGAAAACAATGCGCCTGGATAGGCGATGGTCTCGGTCAGTGTGCCCGCGTAGGGTAAGTGAATGCGATGGTAGTCGCTGGGTGCCAGATAAATTGTGCAGAAGTCGCCCCCTTCAAAGCCATGGCTCGCACTCCCAGCAAGGCCACGCAGAGAGTAGCGCTGGCCTTTGGCCTGGAATAACTGCTCCTCAGTTATCGCACCTAGCTGGCTTACGCAGCCGTCTACTGGACTGGCTAACTCATTGATTGCGTCAGGCATAGGTCTTGCGGCCGGATCCAGGCTACGCGTAAAAAAGTCATTAAAGCTCGAATAATCGCTGAATTTTTTGCGCTCTGCTTCGGCTAGAGAAATGTCATAAATCCGCGCAAATTGTTCGATAAAGGTTGCGCTTACGCGCGGGTTTTCGCTTTGCGCGAGCTGCCCCACAACACGAGATAGCAGATGTTGGGGTAGTAGCTTTTGCAGACTTGCGAAATATTTGCTCATGGCGGTAATTATTCCGTTATTCGATGGGAAGATCTGGATCGTTACCCCATTCAGCCCAGGACCCGTGGTAGGCACGAATGTCGATGCCGAGGAGCCGCCCGACCAAATAGGATAGTCCGGATCTATGATGAGTTTGGCAGTGGGTGATGACGTGGGTGCTTTGATCAATTCCTAAGGTCGCAAAATCCTCGCGCAAGTTCTCGCGTAAGCGCCAATGTCTGCTTGGATCTTTGAGCAATTCCCAATCCAAATTCACCGCCCCGGGAATATGTCCCGCGCGGGCAGAGCCGCTTCGCAAACCCAGATACTCGTCGCGGGACCGCACATCTAAAATCACCTGGGCCGGTTCATTGATAGCGGTCAGCACATCAGTAATCTCTGCGATGGGTTGGCTATTAATCGCCAGCTGGATTGGCGGTAGATCTGTGGCTGCGGCAAATGTGCCAGAACTTAATGCGCCCCCGGCAGCCGCCCAGGCGTGCAAGCCCCCGTTCAGGTAAGCCCAGTCAGCATGACCAATAGCATCCATCACCCACAATAGCTTGCCGGCCCAGCCGCCGCCCTCATCGTCATAGGCAATAACCCGGCGCTCGGGGCGGTAGCCAATACGGCTCAGGGTCTGCTGTAGCGAGGATATATTCGGCAACTTGCCGACTGCGGGCGCGATGCCGCAGCAGAGCTGCGCTGGTTCAACCAATACCGCACCTTCAATGTGTGCTTGTGCGAAAACCGCATGGGAGGTTACTTGAATGAGCAGGTCGTCATTGCCAAGTGGCAGGGTCAGATCTTCAGGTTCAAGTAGCTTCGGGTTAGACAATGATGAATGGCTGGCCATAGTACGTCTTTTCTTATAAGCAAAAACAATAACAGTTTCCTCGGCTGATGACGCGGGGTATCTGTCTCGGCTAAGCGTATCAGGCCGCTGTCAGGGTCCTTCGGTAATGCCGGGCTAAGTGAATTGGTTCACCATCCCGAGCCTTGGCCTAAGCCAAATCGTCATCTATATTGGATGGGCTTTGCTGCTTTGAGTGATTATGAACGCTGATTTGGTGTGGATTGACTTAGAAATGACTGGGCTAGATGTGGTTAAAGATCGCATCATTGAAATGGCTACGATCATTACGGACAGTGACCTCAACGTCATTGCTGAAGGTCCTGTGTTGGCAATTCAGCAGCCACAGTCGCTGCTCGATGGTATGGACGAGTGGAATCAAACCCACCACTCGGCATCGGGTTTGCTGGATCGAATCGCGATAGAGGGCGTGTCCGAGCGCGAGGCCGAAGCGGTGTCATTGGCATTCATCGAGCAATACATTGAGGCGCATCAAGCACCGTTGTGTGGCAACAGTATCTGGCAGGATCGGCGTTTTTTGTCTCGCTACATGCCGACCTTAGAACGTTATCTGCACTACCGCATGATCGATGTAAGTAGTGTCAAGGAACTGGCGAAACGCTGGCATCCTGAGGTGGCGTCAGGATTCAAAAAGAAAGGTGAGCATACGGCGTTGGCGGATATTCGAGAATCTATTGAAGAGCTTCGGCACTACCGAAACCATTTATTCAATTTGCCCCATTAATTTTTCCAACGCCCAGTCAATGTGTTCATCCACCATATCGTTAAGCTGCCCACGGCGTTTTTGTAGGGCGCTGATGGCTTCGGTCGTGGCAGGGCCATTGCCTAGCGCAATCGCCAAATTACGTTGCCATTGCGCATAGCTGACACGACGCATGGCAGAGCCCACGGTCAGGGCGTCGTGGTCTTTCTCACTAAGCAGAAATAAATCAATCAGATCGCGGTTTTGTAAGTTATGCCGTGGTGCGAAGTCTGGTTCATTCGTGGTGGGCGCGTCTCTATTCCACGGGCAGAACAATTGGCAGTCGTCGCAGCCGTAGATTCGGTTGCCCATTTTACCTCGCAGCTCGGCATCAATAGGCCCTTTGTGTTCAATGGTCAGATAAGAAATGCATCGTCGTGCGTCGAGTTTTTTCGGGCCTACGATTGCTTGGGTAGGGCATACGGTGATGCACGCATTGCATTTGCCGCAGGCTTCTTTGGCTGGCTGATGACTCAATGCTAACGGTGCGTTGGTATAAATCTCACCGAGAAAAAACCAAGATCCGACCTCCTCATTTAACAGCAGCGTGTGTTTGCCCATCCAACCGAGTCCGGCTTTGGCGCCGAGTGCCTTTTCCAGCACTGGGGCGGAGTCAGTGAACGCCCGGTACTGATGCCCCGGCAACGCGTGGTCGATTTTCTGTGCCAGATTGGCGAGGCGTTTGCGCAGGATTTTGTGATAGTCACGACCGAGAGCGTACCGAGAAATATAGGCCTTCGAAGAGCAGGCTAGAACTTCCAGAGGCTGAGTGTCTGGGGGTAGGTAATTCATTCGAGCACTGATTACTCGACAGGTTTCTAGCTCCAATAGCTCTGGGTGCAGACGTTTCTCTAGGTTGCGATGCAGATAGCCCATGTCGCCGGCAAAACCCTTGGCTAACCATTCACGCACATATGGTGCATGGGCGCTCAAATCCACATCGGTTACCGCGATGGCATCGAATCCTAAGTCTTGTGCCCAAACTGTAAGCTGGGGTTGGTCAGGAAGCGTGTTGGCTGATTGTTCGTTACTGATAGTGTGCTCCGACGACTACGCCCTGGGAGGGCATAACAGTATACTGTCTGCTCGTCATGGTCAGTGGATTAGGGCCATCAAACCTGAGCTTATGCATAGCCCCAAATACCAACTTCATACCGCAGCGCAGATCCAAGAGATAGAGGCGCGTGCGATGCAACCGATCCAGCACCGGGGTATGGGCATAGATAGTTATACGCTGATGCAGCGCGCGGGGCGTAGCGCTTTTGAACAAATGCTGCAGAGCTGGCCTGACGCTAGGGCAGTTTCGGTAATTTGTGGCAAGGGCAATAACGCGGGTGACGGTTACATCGTGGCCTGCTTGGCGCATCAATTAGGTCTGCAGGTCCAGCTCATAGCGGTTAATAGTCCCGAGCTTTTGCAGGGCGATGCGCGAACAGCTTATGAAGATTTTGTCGCGGTGGGTGGTGCAGTTGAGCCTGCCGATCAACCGATAAAACATGATTTAGTGGTTGATGCTCTGTTGGGCACAGGCTTTCGGCCGCCGTTACGTGACTCACACTCAGAGATCATTCAGCGTATCAATGAATCTGCGGCCGCAGTACTGGCACTGGATTTACCCAGTGGCGTTGATCCAAACACTGGAGCCGTTGCTGGCGCGCATGGCGCAGTTCGTGCGTCTATGACCGTTACGTTTGTCGGTCGAAAAATCGGCTTGTATACCGGTGCAGGCAAAGGTTTCGTGGGTGATTTACATGTTGCGGATCTAGGCATTACTGATCTTTCGAACCACACGCCGGGTCAGGCGACATTGTTGACTTGGCAGCACCAGCTACTGCCCGCATTGCCGCTCAATACCTATAAGCACCAACGGGGCAAAGTGGTCATTGTGGGTGGAGATCACGGTATGGGTGGCGCGGTGCTAATGGCTGCTGAGGCGGCACTGCGTTGTGGTGCAGGATTGGTCAGCGTTGTCAGCCGACCAGAACATCGAAGCGCCCTGCTCGCGCGCGTACCCGAAGTTATGTTTGTTGATGCAGAATCTGCCGCGTTGCCGGACACCCTCAATGCTGCCGACTTCATAGTGATCGGACCTGGCTTAGGCAGAGATCCGTGGGGGGCTGAATTATTCGCGACAGTAGCTGCCACTGCGGCCGCAAAATTGATCGACGCAGACGGTTTGTATTGGCTCGCCAAGGCCGACGACATGCCGGCAAGCGATCTATTCATAACCCCCCATGGCGGCGAAGCGGCAAAATTATTGAGTGTCGGTGTGCCCGCTGTCGAGGCTGATCGACTAGAGTCTGCACTACAATTGGCGCGAAATTATGAGTGCAATGTTGTGCTAAAGGGTCCAGGGTCAGTGGTAGTGACGGAAAACGGTATACAGATTTGTGGCCACGGTGGCCCAGGGATGGCCACGGCTGGAATGGGCGATGTGTTAACTGGCATTTGTGCTGGTTTGATGGCGCCGCTCTATGCGGGAAACAAAAGCCGCCAAGGTCGCGAACAATTTGCCCAGGCCATAGCATTACACAGTGCCAGCGCAGATCTTGTAGCAGAGACCCTAGGGCCACTTAGTGTTATGGCCACCGATGTAATATCCATACTTCCAAGTTTGTTGTCGGGCAGGGAGCGTCTCGATGACTGAGGCGATGGAACAAGTTTTAGCAGATGAAGCAGCTACCGTGGCTTTTGGACAAGAGCTATCGCGGTTGATTCAGGATCGCTTCGGCAATTCGGCGCTAGTAGCCCTTGAAGGCGATCTTGGCGCCGGCAAGACCACCTTGGTGAGAGGCATACTGCGAGCATTAGGGTTTTCCGGTGCGGTAAAAAGCCCCACCTATACGCTGTTGGAGCCTTATAACTTAGGCGGTTTGGATTTGTATCATTTCGATTTATATCGCTTGGAATCGGCTGAAGAGCTAGAGTTCGTGGGCTTTGAGGAAATCCTAGATGGTCCGGGAATTAAATTGTTTGAATGGCCACAACGTGGAGCGGGTTGGCTACCAACACCTGATCTTTTGGTTCGATTAGCTCTACATCAACCTGTCGGCACTAACCCGTCGGCACCGGCCCAGCGCCACGTCCGAGTGCTAATGCCCGATGCTTAGGATTTTATCGGCGCTCATTCTCTGTTCTCTGTCGGCGCAGCTGATTGCCGCCACAATACAAGGTGTGCGCGTGCATGAGTCGCCGGATGCAACACGCATCGTTCTCGACACCTCTGCAGCGGTCAAATACAAATACTTCACCTTAGATAAGCCTGAGCGGGTCGTTATTGACCTAGCCAACGCGAAGCTTGCTGAGGGCTTGGATCTTGCCAAGGTGGCAAAGGATCTTGTTCGTATCAAGAAAATCCGCGGTGCACCCCGAGGTAAGGGGTTTCGGTTGGTGCTCGATGCCAAACAAAAGTTGCGGCCAAACGCATTTACCCTCAAGCCGATTTCTCCCTACGGTCACAGGTTAGTAATGGATTTGGCGGCTCCCAAGCAGGTTCGCAAAAAGCCGGCTAAACAAGATGCTGAAACGCGGCCGCAAAATAGAGATGTTGTGATTGCCATTGATGCTGGCCACGGCGGTGAGGACCCGGGGGCCTTGGGGCCAAAACGACAACAAGAAAAACATCTGGTTTTGCAAATCGCTAAGCGCACGGCGCAAGCCGTCAATGCCAAGCCAGGATATCGAGCCGTGCTCACCCGCACGGGGGACTACTACATTGCTCATCGCAAACGCACAGCGTTGGCCCGCGAAGCCCGTGCCGACCTGTTTGTGTCAATTCATGCGGATGCATTTACCAGCGCAGCGGCCAGTGGGGCATCCGTGTACACCCTGTCGGATCGTGGCGCCACCAGTGAAACCGCCAAGTGGCTGGCTGAGCGCGCTAACCAATCGGATCTATTAGGCGGCGTTGGCGATGTCAGCTTGAGCGATAAAGACGACGTGCTCGCCCATGTGCTCTTGGACTTATCCATGGATGGTAACCGCTCTTATAGTATCGAGGTTGGCCAGTCAGTCCTAAATCAAATGGGTAAGATGACAAAGTTGCATAAGAAACAGGTCGAGCAAGCAGCGTTTATTGTGCTCAAATCTCCCGATATGCCCTCTATTCTGGTGGAGACAGGATTTATTTCTAATCCACAGGAAGCCCGGCGTCTGTCACAAAGAGATCACCAGACCAAGTTAGCCAAAGCCATCGCTAGCGGTATCGATCAGTTTATGCGGGCGAATCCTCCGCCGGGTACGGCGATCGCTGCGCGTCGGCAGGAGTTGCGTCACACCATTGCACGAGGTGATACGTTGTCCGAAATAGCTGCGCGTTATGGGGTCACGGCGAACGCCTTGAAGCGGCGTAATGCTATTCGCGGTGATAAGATTCGAGTTGGACAAACTCTGTTTATTCCTGGAGATCCTTGATCTATGACCGAGGCTAGAGTTCTACGTTTAAGTGCCTTTGTCGCCGATCAAATCGCCGCCGGTGAAGTGGTGGAGCGACCTGCTTCTATCGTTAAAGAATTGGTCGAGAACAGCCTTGATGCCCGTGCGACTAACATTGAGGTGCGTTGTGTTGCGGGCGGTGTGGAATCTCTATGGGTGCGCGACAACGGTGGTGGTATTCATAAAGATGATTTGGCGCTGGCTGTGGAGCGTCATGCCACGAGTAAAATCGCCCATGCCCAAGATCTGTTGGGCATCGGAAGCTTGGGGTTTAGAGGCGAGGCGCTTGCCAGTGTGGCCTCGGTATCGCGGTTTAAGATCAGCTCCGCGCAACCCCAAGTTGATGCTGGCTGGTATCTCGAAACTCATGGTGGAGAGTCTGTTGGCAGTGGTCCCGTTGCCCATAATCAAGGTACATCGGTCGAAGTATGGGATCTGTTCTTTAATACCCCGGCGCGGCGCAAGTTTCTCAAAGCCGAGCGAACCGAAAACCAACAAATCGACTTAGTTATGCGCCGACTCAGCCTGGCACATATGGATGTAGGGTTCTCCCTAGTGCAATCCAAGGGCGGGCAAGACGTTGCCCCGGCGAAAGGCTCGGAATCCAAGCGCCTGAACTTGGTTGCCGGCGACACTGAAGGGCGGCTCGCTCAAGTGCTGTCCCCTGGATTTGTCGAACAGTCGCTGTTTGTCGATGAAAGCGCCCAAGGTTACCGTCTATATGGTTGGGTTGGGCTGCCTCAGCATAATCGCCGCTACATGGATCAGCAGTTTTTTTACGTCAATGGGCGCAGCATTCGCGACAAGCTTGTAGGCCATGCGATTCGCCAAGCCTACAGTGACGTAATGTTTCATGGCCGTCATGCCGTATATGTTTTGTTCTTGGAGCTGGCACCTGATTTGGTCGACGTCAATGTGCATCCAACTAAACACGAAGTGCGATTTCGCGACGCGCGCAATGTCCATGATTTTATCTTTGGGTCACTAAACCGCGCATTGCGGGCGATAAGGCCGGCGCGTCAAGAACAGGCGTTACCCTATACCGAAGCCGCCTCTGCCACGCCTAATCAATCGGCGTTGGGTCTGAGTCCGCCCCGAAATTCCGGCAGCGGCAACCTGCCTGGTGGTTTTGCCCAAGCAATACATCAGCAGCACATTGTTGCTGAAGCGTCAGCAGAGTGGCGCGCTCCAGAAGTGGCGGTCGAACATCCGTTAGGCTATGCGATAGCCCAATTGCACGGAATATATGTGATCGCTCAAAATGCCGAGGGTTTGGTCATTGTCGACATGCACGCGGCCCACGAGCGTATTGTTTACGAAAAGATGAAGGCTCAATTAGAAGCTGGTTCGGTGGCGCGTCAACAATTGTTAGTGCCGCTTACTTTTGACGTTAGTGAAACCGATGCCCAGTGGGTTGAGGATCTGGCGGAGCACTTGCACAAAAGCGGGCTGGTAATCGAAAGGCTAGGTCCGTGCAGCGTTACCGTCAGAGAAGTTCCAGTATTGTTGGCCGACGCAGATTTACAACAAATGGTGACGGATCTGCTTGCAGAATTAGCAGAGTTCGGCACCGCTGAAGGTGTGAATCGGCAT
This sequence comes from uncultured Gammaproteobacteria bacterium, assembly GCA_913050035.1. Taxonomy (GTDB): domain Bacteria; phylum Pseudomonadota; class Gammaproteobacteria; order Pseudomonadales; family Azotimanducaceae; genus UBA4421. The sequence goes on from CAJXAC010000010.1 coordinate 20,447, forward strand.
GGGTTGGACCTTCTGGGCAATATCGCATGCCGGGGCTCAGTGCGTGCCAATCGCCGACTGACATTGCCGGAAATGAATGCGCTGTTACGCGATATGGAGACAACAGAGAACGCTGGATTGTGTAATCACGGACGCCCTACCTATGTCCAACGCAGTCTGGATGAGCTCGACCGTTTGTTTTTGCGAGGACAGTAGGGGTGGCCGACGTCGCATCTGTCGCAGTTGTTATCGGTCCAACGGCAGCGGGGAAAACAGCAGTGGCTATGGCGCTGCAGGACCAGTTAGGAGGTCCCGCAAAAGCACAATTGATCAGTGCGGACTCGGCTCTGGTGTACCGGGGCATGGATATCGGTACCGCGAAACCGAACACCCAGGAGCTCGCAGCATATCCTCATCGTCTGATTGATATCCGGGATCCCAGTGAGCCTTACTCTGCGGCGGATTTTGTCAGTGATGCTGATGCGGCCATTTCGGCAGCGCTGGAGCAACAGCAAACGCCCATTATTGTTGGCGGCACTATGCTTTATGTGCAGCGCTTTATCGATGGCATTGCCGAGCTGCCTAGCGCAGATTCTGCCATGCGTCTGGAGTTGCAGCAGCAGTTAGCGCGTCTGGGGGGTGCTGCCATGCATGCCGAGCTGTCTGCGTCAGATCCCGTGGCGGCAGCCAAGATTCACCCGAACAACCATCAAAGATTGCTGCGCGCGCTGGAAGTGGTTCGCGCTACCGGACAACCCATGTCTGCCCAGTGGCAGACTGCAAAGGGCGCTATTGCAACCAGTCGGCTGCCAATAAAGTTGGTTACCGCAGCGGTTGTGCCGACTCAGCGACAAGTCCTGCATCAGCGCATTCATGAGCGTTTCGAAGCAATGCTGCAGGCAGGCTTTTTGTCGGAAGTTGAGAAGCTAATGCAACGTGGTGACCTGCACCCAGATCTGCCGGCCCTGCGTGCAGTGGGTTATCGGCAAGCCTGGCAATTTTTGCGTGGTGATTGCTCCCACGCCGACTTCGTTGCGGCGGCGTTAGCCGCCACCCGCCAATTGGCGAAACGCCAACTTACATGGTTACGTGGATGGTCGAATATCGACCTACAATCTGCTGCGGCGCCCGAGCAGATTGCGGCCCATCTGAAGCGGTTACTTTGAAGTCTTAGACAGCGAGCAAATCCTTGGCGACATGCTAGAATGCGACGACTTTGCATAGAATAACAATAACTATATGCTGCTAGGCTCCGGTACAGACTCTTGTTGCCGGGGTAGCGAGGAGGCCAAATGTCAAAGCGCGAAAATCTTCAAGACCCGTATTTAAATGCGTTGCGCAAGGAACGCGTACCGGTGTCAATTTTTTTAGTTAATGGTATTAAGTTGCAGGGACAAATCGAGTCCTTTGACCAGTTTGTTGTGCTGTTGCGCAATACAGTTAGCCAGATGGTATATAAGCACGCGATTTCAACGGTTGTGCCAGCGCATAACGTTAAGTTTGAAGTCGAAGAAGCACGCAGCTGAGCCGTCCTCTGATTAAAGATTCTATGTTTTATGTTATTTGACCGGCCAGAAGCAGGTCGGCGAACACTATTGCTGCAAATCGAGTTGCGGCAAAAAGCGAACCCTGACGCTCAGGAACTCGCGGAGCTGGCGCGTTCAGCACAATTGGTGGTAGCGGCAGTCATCACTGTCAAACGGGATGCGCCTCACTCCCGATGGTTTGTTGGCAGTGGCAAGGTAGAGGAACTAGCGCAACTATTATCCATGTATAGCGCGGATATTGTGCTGGTAAACCACGATTTATCACCGGCCCAGCAACGTAATTTAGAACAAGCGCTGGATTGCCGGCTGATTACCCGCACGGAACTGATTCTGACCATATTTGCAGATCGGGCCCGCAGTCACGAAGGTCAGCTGCAGGTTGAGCTTGCCCAGTTAAAGCACGCACAGACGCGGTTGGTTCGCGGATGGACTCACCTAGATCGACAAAAAGGCGGCATTGGTATGCGTGGGGCCGGTGAAAAACAGATTGAACTTGATCAGCGTATGCTCAGCGAGCGAATCAAAGCTACTCAGAGCAAGATAGCCGAGGTCAGTAAACGGCGTCAGCAAAACCGCCGCGGACGTAATCGCCGCGGCACCCCCACCATAACCCTAGTCGGGTATACGAATGCAGGTAAGTCGACGCTGTTCAATAGTCTTACCGACGCCCAGGTGCTGGCCCAGGACATGTTGTTCGCCACCTTAGATCCGACCATGCGGAAAATTCAGGTGCCGGGCACCGGCGAGGTGGTGCTGGCAGACACGGTGGGGTTTGTCAGTTTGCTCCCGCATACCTTAGTTGAGGCGTTCAAAGCTACCTTAGAAGAGGTTATACACTCGGATTTATTGTTGCATGTGGTGGACGCGAGCGATCCGCTATGGCGCGAGCGGATGGAGCAGGTACAGCAGGTGCTGGACGAGATTGGTGCTGCGGAACTGCGACAAATTGTAGTGTTGAACAAAGCCGATCTTTTGCAATCGGAGGCCCAGCAGATGCTTGCGGGGGCCGGCTGCTTAATTTCAGCGCAATCCAAGCAGGGCTTAGATGCCTTAGTTACGCAAATTGGTGATGTTTTAGGCGTGGTTGCTCCGCATCAAGTAATATTGCCGGCTGCCGATGGGCGCAATCGAGCATGGTTGTATCGTTCTGGGGCGGTGTTAAACGAAACTCTGCGTGACGATGGCTCAGTTCAATTAACCGTGCAGGCTGACCGGCAGTTACTCGGTCAAATCCAACAGAAACCCGGTCTGTTTTTAGACAATTCCTAATGACGACATGGGGTTGCTGTTGAACTATTGAAGTTTTTAAAGAATACCCCAAGTAAGATCGGGGCCGAGAAGCATTAAGCGCTACTGTAGAGTCGTGAAGTGTTCAGACGAGTAATACAGTTTGTTTGCCTTAATGCATGCACATGGCTGCAAAACCCTTCTACAATAGCGTAATAGGAACTAACGCCTCACTAGCGGAGTAAAACCATGGCTTGGAACGAATCAGGCGGAGACGATAAAGACCCTTGGGGTAACCGTGGCAACCAAGGGCCACCAGATCTTGATGAGGCGATTCGAAAGTTGCAGTCGCAATTGTCAGGACTATTCGGCGGTAAGGGTTCCTCTGGTGGCGGTGTTAAAGGGCCGTCGCAGGGGATGATCTGGCTGGGCGTCATAGTGGCTGCCACATTATATTTTATTGGTGGCATTTATCAGATCGACGAACAGGAGCGAGGCGTGGTGTTTCGCTTTGGAGAGGTCCAACCCGACCTGAAAACCGCGGGCTTAAAGTGGAATCCCCTCTTTATCGACCGGGTTGAAAAGGTGAATGTTACGCAGGTTCAGTCGCACAACCATCAAGCACTCATGCTGACAAAGGATGAGAATATTGTTGATGTCAGCCTTACCGTGCAGTGGGTAATCGATGATGCAGCAGCCTTCCTTGTTCAAGTTCGGGAGCCGCGGAAGAGCTTAAGCCAGGCCACCGAGAGCGCTCTGCGGCATGTCGCCGGTTCCGCAACCATGAACGAAGTCATCACCGATGGTCGAGAAGCAATTGCCATTGAAGTGCAGGAGCGTTTGCAGCGCTATTTAAAGAGCTATGGTACGGGTATCCAGATTACTAAGGTGAATATTGATCGAAGCGCGCCGCCGGTACAGGTGCAGGACGCCTTCAACGATGTGCAGAAAGCGAAAGAAGATCGGCAACGATTTGAGAACCAGGCCATAGCCTACGCGCAGCAGGTGGTTCCAGAAGCTCGTGGTCGAGCGCAGCGACAAATAGAAGAAGCCCAAGCCTACAGAGATCGTGTTATTGCCCGATCCGATGGTGAGGCCCAGCGCTTCGAGAAGTTGCTAACCGAATACCAGCGTGCACCTGAGGTGACGCGCGACCGACTGTATTTGGATGCGTTGGAAAAGGTGTTCAAGAATTCCAGCAAGGTCATGGTGGATGTCGAAGGTGGTAATAACATGATGTATTTGCCTCTAGACAAGATGGCGCAACGGACTCCGGAAGTCGCTTTAGACCGCGATGTGGTGCGTGCGGCAGTAGAAGAGCTGCGCCGTGAATTGACTAATAACCGGACCACTTCGTCCCGTGGTCGAGCTAACAACTAGGAGCTGAATATGTCTATGCGATCTACGATTTTATTTGCCATCCTGGCGGTGGTTGTGGTCGGGTTCAATGCCACGGCATATCGAGTGCAGGAAACAGAAAAAGCCATTCTGCTTGAATTCGGTAACATAGTTGACGCCGACATAAAGCCCGGCTTGCATTTCAAAATGCCTATCGCCGAGGCGGTGAAAAAGTTCGACGCACGGGTGCTAACCGTCGATGCGAGTCCTGAGACTTATTACACTTTGGAGAAGAAACCACTGATAGTGGACTCTTTCGTAAAGTGGCGAGTTGCCGATAACGAACTATTCTACAAGGGTACCTCTTTCGATGAGCGCCGGGCCCAGCGATTGCTGCAAGAGCGTGTTAACGAAGGTTTGCGTAACCAAATCAGTAAGCGCGAGATGTTCGAAGTGATCTCTGGCGAGCGCGACCAACTGATGGACGATCTGCGCCAAGATCTTGATTCAGTGATGCGCGAATCCGTAGGGGTCGAAGTCATCGATGTACGGGTAAAGAAGATCGACCTGCCGGCTGAAGTATCTTCAACGGTATACGAGCGTATGAACTCAGAACGTGACATTGAAGCGCGTCAGTATCGGGCAGAAGGTCAGGAACAAGCGCTGGCTATCCGGGCAAAGGCGGACCGCGACGCGGTGGTTCTTGAAGCCGAAGCCTACCGCGAAAGCGAGCAACTGCGAGGTGATGGCGACGCGAAAGCCGCCGAGCAATATGCGTCGGCGTACAATAAAGACCCTGAGTTCTATGAGTTTTATCGCAGCATAAACGCCTACAGCGAAGTATTTGCGAATAAGAGCGATTTGCTGGTGCTCGATCCGAACAGCGAATTTTTTAAGTATCTGCAAGACGGTAACGCTAAGAAGTAGATTTTCTTTTAGCGACACGGATGTAATGAAAACACACTGGCGGCTGCCCAAAGGGGTAGACGAATTACTGCCTCCTCGTGCCTGGGACCTTGAGCTCCTAAGGCGCCGCGTACTTGATGTATTTGATCAGTGGGGGTTTGACTACATCGACCCACCGTTGATTGAGTACTTGGATGCCTTGTTGGTAGGTAGTGGTGAGGATCTTGATCTGCAGACGTTAAAGGTCGTGGATCAGATCAGCGGCCGGCAACTCGGTGTGCGCGCCGATATGACCTCCCAAGCTGTGCGTGTCGACGCCCATAGCGTACTCACTGATGGCGTACAACGCTTGTGTTATGCCGGTCCGGTAGTCTTTGCCAACCCGGCATCGACCCAGACATCCAGAGTTCAACTCAAGGCCGGAGCAGAAATCTTTGGTGCTCCGAGTATCGATGCCGACGTAGAAGTCGTTGGTCTGATGCTGGAAGCCTTAAGAGTTGCGCAGATTAATACACCTGTTTTATTGCTCGGTCACATGGGCATCTACCGCCAACTAGTCTCTGAGTTATTGCGGGCTGGTGACTTGCAACCAGGGCAGCAAGCGCAATTGTTTAATGGCGTGCAGCACAAGGCCGAATCGGATATCCGCGAACTGCTGGGAGCCAGTGCGCTGTCCGATATGATGGTTGCTCTGCCGACCCTGATGGGCCAGCCGGATATACTCACCGAGGCTCGGCAGGTGCTCGCCGACGCCCCTCAGGGGGTGCTCGACAGCCTTGATGAATTGGCGCTCTTCGCCGAGCGTGTGAACCTTCACTGTGCCGCCGAAATCCGCATCGATGTTGCGGAATTGTCTGGCTATGGCTATCACAACGGTGCAGTGTTCGCGGTCTATCATCCGGAACATGGTCGTGCGCTAGCCCAAGGCGGGCGTTACGATGGCGTTGGCGAAGCGTTTGGTCGCGCGCGGGCGGCTACCGGATTCGATATGAATTTAAAGCAACTGCTGGTTTCCAGTGACGGGCAGGCCGAGGTTATTTTTGCGCCGTTGCAAGCCCAGCGGGAGCTGCGCGCGTCACAACGGGCGGAAATTGAAACATTGCGCGCTGCGGGGTCGCGGGTGGTGAGTGGCTTGTCTGAGGGGGAAGCTGCGCCGGAGGGTTGTACTCGCCAATTGAGCCATCTTGATGGACGGTGGCAGGTAGTCAGTTTGTAACCAGCGCCACAGCGCTGGTGTGAAGAGCAAGTAATCGTTTACGAATAGGGCGGGAATATGGGACGGAGCGTAGTCGTCATTGGTACTCAATGGGGCGATGAAGGAAAGGGCAAGATTGTCGATTGGTTGACCGATGAAGTCGCAGCCGTAGTGCGTTTTCAGGGCGGCCACAACGCCGGTCATACTTTGGTAATTGACGGCGAAAAAACGGTACTGCATGTGATTCCATCTGGCATCCTGCATGACGATGTTCAGTGCGTGATCGGTAACGGCGTGGTACTGGAACCTCATGAGTTGCTGAAAGAGGTGCATGCTCTAGAGGCGCGGGGCGTACCCGTGCGTGACCGTTTGAAAATTTCGCCAGCATGCCCGTTGATTTTGCCTCATCACGTGCAGCTCGACCTGGCTCGTGAAGAAGCACGCGGTAGCAAAAAAATTGGCACCACAGGTCGTGGTATTGGCCCAGCCTACGAGGATAAGGCGGCGCGGCGCGGGTTGCGGCTAGGCGATATGTTCTATTGGCAGTCCTTTGCCGACAAGCTTGCTGAAGTCATGGAATATCACAACTTCATGCTGACTAACTATTACCAAAAGCCCAGTGTGGATTATGCGGAAACTCTAGATCAGTGTGCGTCTATTGCTGAGCAAATTAAGCCCATGGTGGCCGATGTTGTGCCGTTGCTCCATGGACTGAGAGAAAACGGTGACAATCTGCTCTTTGAAGGTGCCCAAGGTGCGATGCTTGACGTTGATTTGGGAACTTATCCGTTTGTTACGTCGTCGAATACCACAGCCGGAGGTACGGCTGTGGGCAGTGGCTTTGGGCCCACCTACCTAGATTACGTATTAGGTATTACCAAGGCGTATGCGACCCGGGTTGGATCTGGACCTTTCCCGACGGAATTATTTGATGCAACGGGTGAGCGGCTAGCCGAACGCGGTCACGAGTTTGGTTCCACCACCGGGCGTCCGCGGCGCTGTGGTTGGTTTGATGCGGTAGCGTTGCGACAAGCGGTGCAGATCAACAGTATTTCAGGCCTATGTCTAACCAAGCTGGACGTTCTGGATGGTCTGGAAACGATTCGCATCTGTGTTGGTTATGCAGAGCCGGAGGGCTCGGTTGGTAATATTCACTTCGGCAGTGAGTATTACGCGGGCGTAACGCCTATTTATGAAGACGTTCCTGGTTGGCAAGAATCGACCTTAGGGATTAATCAATTTGAAAAGCTGCCGGGGGCTGCGCAAAGCTACATTCGGCGCATAGAAGACAGTGTCGGAGCCAATGTAGCGATGATTTCTACCGGACCGGATCGGCATGAGACGATAGTGCTCGATCATCCTTTTCGGACATAATCGGCACAGTTTCGGCCAGCAACGCGATGATAAAGGAAGGCGGATGGATTCTAAGTTATTAGAACTGTTGGTGTGCCCGGTTAGTAAGGGCCCTCTAGTTTATATGCGTGACCAGCAGGAGTTGTGGTGTGCGCAAAGCCAGCTTGCCTATCCCGTTAAAGACGATATCCCGATGATGGTTCAAGACGAAGCGCGAACCCTGAGCGATGCCGAGGCAGCATCACTGCACAACTGATCTATGTAAAAATACAGTGGTCGACAGTGGCATCATGCGTTCACATTTAGAATACTCGGACGTTTATAGCCTGAGACCCAACAATCACTGGGGATATATATGAATACTGTAAAGCTCGTGACACCAGACATGCCGGATATTGCAAACCGGACCTTGCAATCCGCCCAAGCCAAACTTGACTGGGTGGGCATGAGTAATGTGCATCAGCCTTTACGCGTCAAAGACGGCGATCAAAGCAAAGAGGTTCAAGCCAATATTCAGGTTTATGTGAACCTTGCAGACCCGCACGCGAAAGGGATCCACATGTCACGTCTTTATCTGATCTTAGACGAGCATGCGGCTACCCGCCCCCTGACAGCGGCAGGATTAAAAATGCTGTTGTCGAGTGTGCTGGAGTCCCATCACGATCTCAGCACCAATGCCTTTGTGCAATTCGAATTCGACCACTTTGTGCGGCGCCCGGCGTTATTAAGCGACAACGTGGGCTGGGCATCCTATCCGGTGATGGTCAAGGGTACGCTGATCGAGGGTGAAGTTGCGTTAGAACTGTCGGTGGGCGTGCAATATTCCTCCACTTGCCCTTGTTCGGCGGCTCTGGCGCGACAGTTGATTCAAGAGCAGTTCGAGGCCGATTTCGGTCGTCATGGCGATGTAAAGATCAGTGATGTGAAAGACTGGCTTGGCACCGAAGAAGGCGTATTGGCTACGCCTCATAGTCAGCGCAGTACCGCTAAGATCTTAGTGCAATTAGATGCAGCGCAAGAAGACCTGCCGATTACCGATCTTATTAACCATGTCGAAGGCGCTTTGAAAACGCCTGTGCAGAGTGCTGTGAAGCGCGAAGATGAACAGGAATTCGCTCGCCTCAATGGCAAGAATCTAATGTTTGTTGAAGATGCTGGTCGCCGTCTGAAGCATGCTCTGAGTGAAGATGCGCGTTGGAGTGATTTCTGGGTGCGCATAGAACATCATGAGAGCCTGCACGCACATGATGCGGTAGGCATATTCACCAAGGGCGAAGAAAACGGCTACCTGCCTATCCCATAGTCGAAGCTGCGGCGCGGCGTCTTTAGGCGCCGCACCCAGCGGCAACTCATCTGAATGCAAGTGCCATAGGCCAAGGCGCTGAGTGGGCTGCGAGAGATGCGTTAAAGGCTAAATCAAACTATCTAAATCTAGATTATCAGCGACCGCGACCGCTTTCAGGGCACCCTCGAAGATCATGCGTGCCTGGGCCGTCAAGCGCCCCAGTTCTTCATGCAAAGCTCGCTGTTTGGGGTCGTTGTCTTCGCATTCACGGCAGTATTGCTCGAAGCCGTTTATGTCAATTAGCAACTTGGCGATGTGGTTTGGGCATTCGCAGTGCAAGCTAGGAATCAAGTTGGCAATTTTAGACAACTGCTCCGGGTTAAACTCGCTTTGGGTCACGTCGCTGGTAGGGACAATAGACAAGACCGGTTGCTGAGTTTCGATGGCAGCCTTTAGTTGGTCCATGGTCGCTGGCGATTTAACACCGCGAATGCCGCGATTCGCAAGGGCGCGTTCGATACTCCGAGGTGCGAAGGTATAGACAACGACAATCCGGTTGTAAGTGTTTTGCCGGAGGGCGGCCAAAGCATTGATGGCTGCATCTGGCACGGTGTCGCACTCCACCAACAGTGCGCTGTGCTCTGGCGTGTCGGTATTGGTCGCAGGGTCGTTGAGCCAGTTATTTAGATTCATAGGGAAGGTGCGATATCGCTGGCCAAGCTTAGGTTTCGCTTCGCGCAGGCGTGGCACTAGATTTAGGCCGACAATATCTACACATTCAGGCAGACGAGGCTGGGCTGACTGATCGTGGCGGACACCGAGATCAGTGAGGTCCTCGGTAGAAAGCTTGCTGAGTTCCGCCAGTGAATGACCTTCGCCCATTAAACGTTTAACCAGGCCCAGCCGCTCGACGTGCTGGTCGTTATAGAAACGGCGACCGGATTCACTGCGCTTGGGTTCAACAATACTGTGACGGCTCTCCCACTTTCGCAGGGTGTGGGTGGGTATTCCAGTTAGGCGGGAAACTGCGCCGATAGTTAATCTGTCCATAGTAGTCCTCACGATGTTTCTGAAGCCCGCTGGGGCGCTTTCATGTCGAAGCTATGTAACGATGCGACTTTAAAAGTCACTAAATAGTTAACCAGCGTCAATGTTTTTGGTGTGAAATTGCATATTTCCAAGTTTATTTGTCCACGTTTAATAAAAAATCTATTTTTTGTCTAAGTTTTTTTAGATTTATTCGATCAGCCTGCGGCTAAGCTGGCCTAACTTAACGGCTATCGAGTTTCATCAACATGGAAACGATTAAAGTGCTCATTGCAGGCGGTACTGGTGCAATCGGCAGTGCGCTGATCCGCCAATACCAACAATGGTCCGAGGCGACCGGTCAGCCGCTCGAACTGTATGCGACCTGCAGGCAGCCGCCGCTGTGTTCTGAAACCGGAGTTACGTGGTTGTCCGTTGACCTTCGTAAATCAGATTCGATTGCCCAAGCGGGCGAGCTGTTGGCGGCTCGGACAGCAGTTCTCGATCATTGGGTGTGTTGTACGGGTTATTTGCACGGTGAATTTGGATTGCCAGAGAAGGCGTTGAAGAGTGTGCAGGGGGATAAATTAGCCGGTGACTTTGCGGTAAACAGCGTTGGACCAATGCTGTTGTTTCAAGCATGTTTAGGCTTACTCAAGCAGGCTCATATGGCCAAGGCAGTGTTCCTTTCGGCTCAGGTGGGTAGCATCGAAGATAACCGCAGTGGCGGGTGGTACGGTTACCGTATGTCCAAGGCAGCATTGAACATGGGCGTGCGCTGTGCCGCAATTGAATGTGGACGTTGGCGGCAACCGCCGGCAATCGTAGCCGTGCATCCGGGCACTACGATAAGTAACCTTTCCGAACCGTTTACTGCGCGACGCAAGCCAATGCCGCAAACGGCGGATCAATGTGCGGCGCAATTGTTTAGTCGCATTCAGGCACTGAAGCCGGAAGATAGCGGTAGTTTTCAGCGGCTAGACGGCCGTGTGTTGCCTTGGTGAGCGCCCTCTGCAGCGTTTTAGAGTTCTGATGTCGTTGGACAGACCGCGATCAAGATCTCGTTTTTGCGCCAAAACGAAGGCGTTATAGGTGGATTGTGGCGCGCCCACAACGCGTCGCCGCACGGTGCATAAGAGGTGGACGCTAAAGCGTCGTATAGTTCAGATTCGTGCTCTTGATACAACCGCCGACTCCAACCGCCTCGATAAACGATCACGGCCATGGTGGTCTCGGGTTGAGCGGTAAGGCTAACGATTTCGGAAGTCGGCGCCGGGATAGTGGCTAGATCAAAACCGCTTGGCATCACAAAGGATACGATCCAACTGTTAGCTGGCGTATCAGGACTCTGTAATACCGGGGCGGTCATTGCGATCTTGGTCGCGTCAGCATTATCGCCGCTGATGAAGTTGAATAGTGGTCGAAACGCGCTGTTGCTCGCAGTCTTGAACCCGCCACTAACTTTCACCGACGCCAGCAGGTGTTCGTCATAGCGACGAATTTCGATGCCGTTGAACTCTTCTACGGTTTCATACCCCAGAGTTTCTATTGCCCACGCAGGCTCTGCTGTGGAGAACAGTATGAAAACCAGCGCTGCTGTCCGAATGATATTCATGTCACCTCCTCGATATCGTCATCACTTTGCCCTGCCGACGCTTGATGGGCCGTGAACAATAGGTGAAGAAAGGGTGACAAAGCGGCCGGAACGGCCGTGCACGAATAACTGTCGCACAGTGCTATGATGTCGCTGCGGCATAGCGCAAGAGCATAGATAATAGAATGAAGCATCCAAGGAAAAATAGTTCGGGCATTCCGCTGCAGTTTGGCGGCAAAGCTGGGCGTGTGGCGCCTGAGGCTGGCATTTCCGAGCAGGTTGCAACCACTCAGTCAACGGCGGCTGAAGTCGAGGCGGCGTCAGCAAGTCCTGGGCATTTGCGAGATTCCAACGCTGAAGAAATCAAGGCGGTAGCAGTGATGGCGGAGAGCGCGTTGGTTTTTGCTTCACAACTCAGCCGATTTCAGAGCAGCGCTAATTTCGCCATTGTCTGTACTTGCTTGCCGGTATTAGGTGTCTATGCGTTCTTTGGCTTCGCAAGTATTTAGGCTCAGATGTTGCTGGGTCTGGGGTCATCAAGTGGGTGCCAGCATCAATTATCAACGGGCAAAATTGCACAAACGCCTGGAGTATGTCCAGTGATGTGGAGACCTGAGCTTTTGCGCGAGTCAGAGGGATATCAAGCAAGCATGCTTTGTTATCCCGCTGAGAATGGTGCCCAGGAGAGGACTTGAACCTCCACGGGGTTACCCCCACTAGCACCTGAAGCTAGCGTGTCTACCAATTTCACCACCTGGGCGCGGGCGCGCACTGTACTTAAACCACACGGAACCTGTCAATCTTGTCGAAACAAATGGGTGTAGAAGCGGCGGTTCAAGCGAATCGACTGAATGCAAAAGTGGTGTTGCGGGTATTCGATGGCCACGATGAGCCTTTGAGTTGGAAATTTCTAAACTCGGCGCTTGGGACCTCGAACCCAGTACAAATCAAGAAGCTGCGCCAGATATTGAAGGGGCTGGTGCGTACTCATGAATTACGTCTGATTGATGGCCATTTATACGAACGGCTGGGTAATGGTTCTGATCCAGCTGATCCCGACCTTTTGGGCCAAGGTGAAGTCATAACGTTAGATGGCATCAACCGAGTTAATGGTTTATCGATCTTGCCGGGTAAAAAGGGCTTGCCCAGCCCGCGTTCTGGAGACGTTGTGGATTTCCAGACGGTGACGGGTAAGGCGCTGGTCGTAAAAATAGTAAAACATAGTCCGCTGCCTGTGGTGGGCATACTCAACCTCAGGGGGCGCGCGCCGTCTGTAGATCCGTTGGGTCGGAATTTTAACGGACGTATTGCACTTAGCGAGCGGCCGCAGAATGCTCAGCATGGCGATACAGTGCGTGTTGCAATACAAGGCGACAACGAGCAGGGATTATATGGACATCTCTTAGAGGTGGTGCCAGCGGATTCAGTGCTAGAGCAGGCGATCCATTCGACCCTCGACAGCTTGGACATTCCCACCGAGTGGAGCGATGCCACGCGCAAAGCTACCGCGCGTCTGCCGAAATCGGTAAAGCGCGTAAATTTTCCGCAGCGTCAAGACCTCACCAATCTGCCTCTAGTCACCATCGACGGGGCGACTGCCAAAGACTTCGATGATGCAGTATTCGTCAGCGCCCTGAGTGGGCGTCGTGGTTGGCGCTTAATCGTTGCTATCGCTGATGTTTCCCATTACGTGAAACCGCGCAGTGCGCTCGACGATGACGCGCAAATTCGCACAACATCAGTCTACCTGCCGAGCTTTGTCGTGCCGATGCTGCCAGAAGCTATTTCAAATGAATTATGTTCGCTCAAGGCTGATGTTGATCGATTGGCTTTAGTCTGTGATATGCACGTCGCGGCCAATGGTGAAGTGCGTGATTTTGACTTTTACGATGCGGTGATTTGTTCTCATGGGCGACTGACCTATGAACAAGTACAGGCGCACATAGACAACGGCAGCGAGTTGCCAGTGGCTAGCGCTGATCGGAAACCGGTGGCCAAGTCTGTTGCCGCTTTAGCGGCATTGCATGATGCTTTCCGCCAAGCCCGAGAGCAGCGTGGTGGCTTGGACTTTGAAACCCGCGAAGGTGTGATCGAAATTGTAGATGGCCATGTAACCGGCGTAAGTCAGGTGCAGCGTATCAAGGCTCATCAGATGATCGAAGAAGCCATGATTAATGCCAATGTTTGTGCGGCACGATTCATTGAGCGCGCTCAGCAATGTTCTTTATATCGAGTGCACGAGGCGCCGGATCCGATCAAGCTCGAAGAATTGGCACTGGATCTGCGTGGCGTGGGTTTGTCTTTGCCTAAGGGCATTCCGGAACCGATTGTATTTAAGCGGTTATTGGACGAATTAGGTCAGCGCAGTAACGGTTGGCTGTATCAACAATTGATACTGCGCAGCATGCAACAGGCGGTCTATACGCCGAAGAACCAGGGGCATTTTGGTCTCGGATTAGATCGCTATATGCACTTTACCAGTCCGATTCGCCGCTATCCTGACCTACTCGTGCATCGGGCAATTAAGGCTATTCTCGCAGACCAAGCATCGCGCATGCCGAGCCTTGAGCAGCTAGAGAACTACGGCGAGCGCTGTTCAAGCAATGAGCGTCGTGCCGAATCCGCGGGTTGGACCGTGGAAGCCTGGTTGAAGTGCGACTTACTCAAACAGCGTACAGGCGACACGTTTACAGGCACCATCGCCGGGGTCACAGAGTTCGGTTTGTTTGTGGATATTGAGGGATATTTTGTGCAAGGCCTTTTGCATATCTCGGATCTGGGTGCCGACTACTTTAGGTTCGAACGCGCCCAGCAGTGTCTTGTGGGTGAGCGCAATGGTAAGCGCTATGGCCTGGGTGATCGCATTCAAGTGTTGGTCGCCAATGTTGAACCGGCGCAAGGCAAAATCGATTTGCGTCGAGTGCGGCAGGATGCCAGGCCCGGAGGCTCTAAGGCCAGCAAAGGAGCTTCGCAAAAGCATAAAATTACTGGTAAAGCAGCAAAAAAAAATCGGCGCGGCCGGCGTAGCAAGTAGACCGACCACTGGAGCACCTGGATGGATGAAGTTATAGGAATTCAGGCCGCCCGCGCGTTATTGCGGGAAAACGCGCAACGGGGCCGTTGTTTGTACATTCAGCGCGGTCGACGCGATGCACGGATGAACGAGCTTATCAGTATGGCAAAAGACGCGGGTGTGCGTTTTCAGGTGGTTGATGACGCCTGGTTTCGGCGTCGTGCTGCAGATCTAAAGCATCAGGGTGTTTTGCTCGAATGTCACGCGCGGGAATTGGCGGATGAGCAGGCCTTGAAAACTGCATGGCCCAACTTTGGGGCGCGACCGCTGGTACTGGTACTTGATGGGGTTACCGATCCCCGTAACCTGGGAGCATGCCTGCGTACTGCGAATGCTGCAGGCGTAGATGCGGTTATATTGCCTAAGCGCAACAGCGCGCCGCTGAGTGCGGTGGCGTTAAAGACGGCTCAAGGTGGCGCTGAAGACCTATTCATCGTGCAAGTGACCAATCTTGCACGATGTCTGACTTGGCTGCGCGAGCAAGGCGTGTGGTTGCTCGGCGCAGACGGCGACGGCGATCAGGTCTGGCATGCTATGGATTCAAGTGTGCCGCTCGGCCTTGTTATGGGCAGCGAGGGGAAAGGGCTGCGGCGACTAACGCGCAGTCTATGCGACCAGTTGGTCAGCATTCCGATGCTGGGAGCGGTAGAGAGCCTGAATGTGGCGGTCGCCACCGGGGTGTTGTTGTTTGAGGTCGTTCGGCAACGCAGCGAGTAGCCTTTTTCAGTGTAGTTGCACTCTATCAGTTGGCCTTGCAAGGCATCAGCAGGCCCCCTACAATGCGCGCCCGCTGTTGCTCTGCAGCAGTTAACCTTGCTTCACCATGGTCGCGGAAGTTCTGCATAAGTCCCGGGAAGCTGTCGTCATTGATATGACGTTAACCGAAAGGAGATGCTATGCGTCACTACGAGATCGTATTCTTAGTTCATCCTGATCAAAGTGATCAGGTCCCAGGCATGGTCGAGCGCTACCACGCGATGATTGAGCGTGGCAACGGTACTGTTCACCGCTCAGAAGATTGGGGCCGCCGCCAACTGGCGTTTCCTATCGCTAAAATTCATAAAGCGCACTACATCATGTTTAACGTCGAGATCAATCAAGAAACCCTTGATGAACTCGAAAGCGCCTTCCGTTTTAACGATGCCGTCATTCGTAGCCTAGTTGTCCGACGAAAGGGTCCAGTGGTAGGCAATTCTAAGTTGTACGAAGAAGAATTACGCGAGCAAGAGAAAGATCGCGAGCGTGATCGTCGTCGTGAAGAAGAGAGCGCTGCACGCGCTTCTGCCGCCGCCGCTGCGCCGGCTGAAGAAGCGGAGACTACTGCCGAAGCCGCAGAAGCAGCAGCGGCAGAACCAGCTGAGGAGACTGAATAATGAGAGGCGGACGACGAGTACAAGTTCAATTCAAAGAAATTGAAATCGACTACAAAGATTTAGACGGCTTACGTCAATTCATCGGTGAAACGGGCAAAATTGTTCCAAGTCGTATCACTGGCGCATCAGCCCGGTTTCAGCGCAATTTGGCAACCGAAGTAAAGCGTGCTCGGTACTTGGCCTTGTTGCCATACACCGATCAGCACAAGTAGCGCAGAACGAGGAAATATTATGAATGTGATCTTGTTAGAACGGGTCAATAACCTCGGCGACCTTGGCGATGAAGTGGGAGTAAAGCCGGGCTTTGCGCGCAACTATCTGATCCCCAACAGCAAAGCGGTGCAAGCGAACAAAGCGAATCGTGCCTATTTTGAAGAACGTCGCGCTGATCTTGAGAAGGCTGCGAACGAGAAGTTGACCGAAGCTCAGGCTCGGGCTGAAAAGCTTGCAGAAACCGTAGTGACTATCATGGTTAAGTCGGGCGAGGAAGGGCGCCTCTACGGCTCCGTAGGCACCCAAGACATTGCGGATGCGCTGGTGCGCGACGGCCATGCGGTAGCGCGCAGTGAAGTGCGCATGCCTGAAGGTGCAATTCGCAGCCTTGGTGAGTACGAAATCGCTCTGCAACTGCACTCCGACGTCACTGTTGAGATCAAAGTCGCAGTAGTCGAAGAATAATATTGTCGGCAGAGTACTTGCTCTGCCTAATGTTATTAAGATCAGGGTCCGGTACAGAGCCGGACCTTGCCTCTGTGCTGCTGGTCTTCTCTCATACGACGCAAGTAGAACTTGCATTCCAACCCCCAACGCCTAATCTGTTCTACCCGTAGAAAACAGTAGAGAAGCGTGGGTGCTTGTGCTCAGCGCTGCCATTAATAGCCAACAAAGATGTCTGAATTCGCCCCAGAAAACCCTGATCTGACGGTAAATCCTCTGAAGGTGCCGCCACATTCCATGGAGGCTGAGCAATCGGTGCTTGGCGGCCTCATGTTAGACGACCAGGGATGGTTCGATTTAGTAGAAGTCGTCATGGCTTCGGATTTCTATCGCACTCAGCATCAGATTATTTTTGAAGCGATGATGGATCTGGCAAACGAAAACCAGCCATTAGACGCCGTGACCGTTTCTGAGCGTTTACAGTCCCGCGGGTTGTTAGATAAAGCCGGGGGGTTAGCGTACCTGGCGGATTTGGCTGAATTCACACCGGGTGCAGGTAATGTTATGGCCTATGGCCGCATTGTGCGAGAGCGCTCGGTGTTACGTCAGCTTATTGGCGCTGCCAACCAAATTGCCGATTCTGCGTTCACGCCAGATGGCCGCGACAGTAATACCTTGTTGGATCTAGCTGAGCAGGCGGTATATCAAATTGCGGAGCAGCGCACCACAGACGGCGGGCCAGAAAAGGTCGGGCCATTGCTGGCGAAGGCCATTGAGAAAGTGGAGCTTTTGACTAAGACCAAGGGGGCCATTACCGGCCTTGCGACAGGGTTCACTGACTTAGATAAAAAAACCTCCGGGCTGCAAAAATCCGATCTAGTGATCTTGGCGGCTCGTCCATCCATGGGTAAAACGGCCTTTGCGATCAATATGGCTGAGCATGCGGTGATGTCAGAGGAGGCGGTGCTATTTTTCAGTTTAGAAATGCCCTCTGAACAGATCGTTATGCGGATGATTTCCAGTTTGGGCCGTATTGACCAGACCCGTCTGCGTAACGGCGAACTGCAGGATGAAGATTGGACGCGTTTTACCGGCGCGGTCAGTCAGTTGCGCGACAAGCGCCTGTATATCGACGACACTGCCGGGTTAACACCGGGGGAAATGCGCTCACGATCGCGTCGGGTTGCCCGCGAAGCCGGAGGTCTTGGTTTAATCGTGGTCGACTATTTGCAGCTTATGCGCACCGCGACACCCAGCGAAAACCGGGTGAATGAGATTTCTGAAATTTCTCGGTCGTTAAAAGCGCTGGCAAAGGAAATGGCTTGCCCTGTAGTGGCATTATCGCAATTGAACCGGCAGTTAGAGTCGCGGCCAGATAAACGCCCACTGAATGCTGACTTACGTGAATCCGGCGCTATCGAGCAGGATGCGGACGTCATATTATTTATTTATCGTGACGAGGTATACAACGAACATACCGAAGATCTGGGTGTTGCTGAGGTCATCATCGGTAAGCAGCGCAACGGCCCAATCGGCAAAGTCCGTATGAAGTTCACGGGTCATCTCACTAAGTTTGAGGACCTTGCCCACGATATGTACAACGACTTCGATCACTAGTCATGTTGCTTCGGCCTAATGCCTAATGGCAAAAAGCAAAGTTAAAACGGCCTACGTTTGCCAAGAGTGTGGCGCTGAGCATGCTAAATGGCAGGGCCAATGCCATACCTGTGGTGCTTGGAATAGCTTGAGCCAGGTAAATATAAGTCCGATTGCCGGGGGTGCAGCGGCGCACAATGCCCTAGGCTTTGCCGGAGCGACTGCAGAAATTAAGAAACTCGCTGAAGTTGAGGCGCTGCAAACCCCACGTATAGGTTCAGGTTTTGCCGAGTTGGACCGGGTCCTTGGAGGCGGGTTTGTGCCCGGGTCAGTGGTGTTGATTGGTGGCGATCCCGGCGCGGGAAAAAGTACGCTGCTGTTGCAGGCATGTACCAAGCTGGCTGCTAAGCAGGGTGTTCTCTACGTCACCGGCGAAGAATCCTTGCAGCAACTTGCCTTGCGCGCGCAGCGACTAAAATTGCCGATGGATGGCTTGAGTGTGGCCGCCGAGACTCGCGCAGAAGTAATCGCAACCCATATAGCCGCGCAGAAACCCCAAGTGGTGGTGCTGGACTCTGTGCAGGTGCTGCAGATGGAGGGCTTAGAGTCGACACCCGGTTCGGTAACTCAGGTACGTGAAACAGCAGCATTCTTTACCCGTCTCGCGAAACAGCAGGATGTGGTGATTATCTTAGTGGGACACATCACCAAAGAAGGTGGTTTGGCCGGACCCAAGGTGCTCGAGCACATGATTGACTGTTTCATGATGTTAGACAGTCCGGCAGGCAGTCGTTACCGAACCTTACGTGGCCACAAAAACAGATTCGGTGCGGTGAATGAGCTGGGCGTATTTGCTATGACCGATCTTGGTATGAAAGAAGTTGCCAACCCGTCGGCTATTTTTTTGCAGCGTGGCGAAGTCGATTCGCCGGGCAGCGTCGCAACGGTGACCTGGGAGGGTACACGACCCCTGTTAGTGGAACTTCAAGCATTGGTGGATGATGCTGCCGGCGGGCACCCGAAGCGTGTTGCCGTGGGCCTAGATCAACAGCGGTTGGCGATGCACTTGGCGGTACTGCACCGTCACTGTGGCATTACCTTAGGCGACCAAGATGTGTTTGCGAATGCGGTAGGTGGGGTACGAATTAACGAAACAGGTGCTGACTTAGCGGTATTGCTGGCAGTGTTGGGGTCGTTTCGTGATCGAGTATTGCCGCGGGAACTGATCGTTTTTGGCGAGCTAGGCTTAACCGGTGAGCTGCGGCCGGTGGCGAATGGCCAGGAGCGGTTACGCGAGGCCTCGAAACACGGCTTCAAGCACGCAATTGTGCCTTTCGCGAATCGCCCCAAGGAGCGCATTGGCAATATGACCATTCATGGCGTCAAAACCCTAGCCGCAGCGCTAGAAGTGGTGTCGACTCTATAAGCAAGAAATTCTTGTTTTACCGATGGATTGGCTTGTACTGCACTCGAGTGGGGGCGGCATCGCCCATGCGCTTCTTGCGGTCCGCTTCGTAGTCGCTGTAATTGCCCTCAAACCACTCCACATTACTGTCGCCCTCGAAAGCGATGATATGGGTTGCTACTCGATCCAAGAACCATCGATCGTGAGAAATAATCAGCGCCGTGCCAGCGAAGGTGGTCATAGCCTCTTCTAGCGCGCGTAATGTTTCGACGTCGAGATCGTTAGTTGGCTCGTCTAATAATAAGACGTTTGCGCCTTTGCGCAGCAACTTGGCCAGATGCACCCGATTGCGCTCACCGCCAGACAATGTGCCAACCTGTTTTTGTTGATCAGCGCCCTTGAAATTAAAGCGACCGACATAGGCGCGGCTTGGGATTTCGTGTTTGCCGATGCGCATGATGTCTTGATTGTTGGAGACCTCTTCCCAAACAGTTTTATCTGCCGCGAGGTCGTCGCGGCTTTGGTCGACATAGGCCATATCCACGGTAGAGCCAATGTCGATCGTGCCCGTATCCGGTGTTTCAACGCCGGTGAGCATTTTGAAAAAGGTTGATTTGCCCGCGCCGTTACCGCCGATAATTCCGACAATGGCACCCCGCGGGATAATGGCACTGAAATCGTCGATCAACATGCGATCGTTAAAGCTTTTGCTGAGGCCGCTAATTTCTATGACCTTTTCGCCTAAGCGTTCGCCGGTAGGAATAAACAACTCGGTAGTGTCGTTGCGTGCTTCGGTCTGCTCCGCAACCAGTTCGTCAAAGCGCGCCAGCCTTGACTTGCTCTTGGCCTGGCGTGCCTTTGGATTGGATCGCACCCATTCCAGTTCCGCTTTGATGGTCTTTTGCCGAGCTTCCTCTTGAGACGCTTCACGTTCGAGTCGCTGCTCTTTGGCTTCTAACCATGTGGTGTAGTTGCCTTCATAGGGGATGCCGCGGCCGCGATCCAACTCCAGAATCCAGCCGGCAACGTTATCCAAAAAGTAGCGGTCGTGAGTGACCGCCACAACAGTACCAGGATATTCGTCGAGGAATCGTTCGAGCCAGGACACACTTGCCGCGTCGAGATGGTTTGTCGGCTCATCCAGCAGCAACATGTCGGGTTTTGATAACAATAATGCACACAGTGCAACGCGTCGGCGTTCGCCTCCGGAAAGGGTTTTAACCGGAGTTTCCCAGGGCGGTAGCCGCAGCGCGTCGGCGGCGATGTCCAGAGTTCTGTCGATTTCCCAGCCGTCTACCGCGTCGATCTGCAAAGACAGATCGCCTTGGCGTTCCAGCAACTCAGCCATAGTATCGTCGTCCATGGGCTCGGCGAAGCGGTCGGAGATATCATTGTATTCTTTCAGAATTGCCATGGTCTCAGCCACGCCCAACTCAACATTCGCGCGTACGTCTAAGTCGTCTTCTAATGCCGGTTCTTGGGGCAGGTAACCAATTCGTATGTCCTTTTGCGGCCGCGCTTCGCCCTCTATTTCCTTATCCACTCCTGCCATGATGCGTAGCAAACTGGATTTACCGGAACCGTTCAGGCCGAGTACACCAATTTTTGCTCCTGGAAAAAACGATAAGTGGATGTTTTGTAAGATGGTGCGTTGTCCGGGTACCGTTTTGGTAACGCCTTGCATCGTGTAGACATATTGCGCCATGTTGATCCTCAGAATTGGCAGAAAAATAAAGTCGCGCAGTATACGAGCATCTGAGCGAGCAGTCTTTTGAAAAAAACACTTTGGTTTTGGTTGAGTTGGACTTGAATGGGATTGTTGTCCATAGAGTGATTCTTTCAGCGCCTTCAGCTAGCGCTTTGAGCTACAATGCAGCGCTTGTTAACAACCCCGAATCGGTGAGACCCACATGTTTGTAGGCAATGAATCAATTGCAGGTTTTGATGATGAAATGGCTGCAGCCATCGCAGCAGAGACACTTCGGCAAGAGCAGCATATTGAATTAATCGCGTCAGAAAACTATGCCAGCCCAAGAGTTATGCAGGCTCAGGGCGGGGTGCTGACCAATAAATACGCCGAAGGGTATCCGCATAAGCGTTATTACGGTGGCTGCGAATATGTCGATCAGGTCGAGGTTCTGGCGATCGAGCGCGCTAAGGAGTTATTCGGCGCAGACTATGCCAATGTTCAACCCCATTCCGGGTCTCAAGCCAATGCAGCGGTTTATCTGGGATTGCTTAATGGGGGCGACACGGTTCTCGGCATGAGTCTGGCTGATGGGGGCCATCTCACTCATGGCGCTGGCGTCAATTTCTCGGGCAAACTCTATAGCGCCGTGCAGTATGGTATCAGTGCCGATACCGGCGCAGTCGACTACGACGAAGTGGCGCGTCTAGCACAAGAGCATAAGCCGAAATTGTTGCTGGCGGGTTTTTCCGCCTATTCTCGGATTTTGGATTGGCAGCGATTTCGCGACATCGCGGACTCTGTAGGGGCCTACCTGCTGGTGGACATGGCCCACGTAGCGGGCTTGGTTGCGGCGGGGGAATACCCTAATCCAGTGCCCTTTGCCGACGTCGTTACCTCCACCACACATAAAACCTTGGGTGGTCCGCGCGGCGGCATAATTCTGGCGCGCTCGAACCCTGATATTGAGAAGAAATTGAATTCGGCTCTGTTTCCCGGCAGTCAAGGTGGACCGCTAATGCATGTGATTGCGGCCAAGGCGATTTGCTTTAAGGAAGCGATGCAGCCGGAATTTAAGAGCTATCAGGCCCAGACATTAGCGAATGCGCGCACGATTGCTTCAGGGTTGATTGAGCGCGGATATTCCGTGGTCTCTGGCGGCACGGACAATCACTTGCTGTTGCTGGATTTGGTTGATAAAGACATCACCGGTAAGGCGGCGGATGCGGCCTTGGGCCGTGCTAACATTACGGTGAATAAAAATGCAGTACCGAATGATCCGCGGTCACCTTTCGTAACCAGCGGTGTGCGGATAGGATCGCCGGCGATCACCCGTCGTGGGTTCAAAGAGGAAGAATGTAAACTCATGACCGGTTGGATCTGTGATGTACTTGATGACATCGACAATGAAGCCAACATCACTAGCGTTCGGCAGCAGGTGCTCACCTTATGCGAGCGGTTCCCCGTATACCCCAAATCATGATCTAGCTGCCATGCATTGCCCCTTTTGCCATGCTCATGACACTAAAGTGATTGATTCACGTTTGGTGGCAGAAGGGGATGCTGTGCGCAGACGACGTGAGTGCCAGAAGTGTGGTGAACGCTACACCACGTTTGAAACCGCAGAATTAACAATGCCTAGGCTGATAAAGCGCGATGGTACCCGCGAACCTTTTGATGAAGAGAAACTGCGCTATGGTCTGGCGAAAGCGCTAGAGAAACGCCCGGTGAGTGAAGACCAGATTGAAACGGCGATGACGCATATCAAACATCGGCTCAGATCGACCGGTGAACGCGAGCTACCAGCCATGCGCGTTGGCGAAGAAGTGATGCGCGAGCTGCGTGGGCTAGACCCTGTGGCGTATGTGCGATTTGCTTCGGTGTATAGAGATTTTCAAGACGTCAGCGAATTTGCTGACGAAATACAGAAACTCAACCGTATAGACGTTAGTTAACATGTTGGCTTCGGACCGAATCTTTCTTCAGGCCTGTGTGGAATTGGCAGCCAAGGGACAAATGACCTGTGCGCCGAATCCGCCGGTCGGTTGCATTATTTGGCGCGACGGGCAGGTGCTGGGTCGTGGATTTCATGCGCGTGCCGGCTCCGGTCATGCTGAAGTAAATGCTCTAAGTGATGCTGCAACAGAGGTTCGCGGCGCTACCGTCTTTGTATCGTTAGAACCCTGTTCATTTGTCGGACGCACACCAGCATGCGCACAAACCCTTATCGATGCGGGTGTGGCCCGAGTAGTTGTTGCAGCAGTAGACCCTAACCCCCAGGTGGCGGGGCAGGGTATCCGTATGTTGCGGGATGCCGGAATTACGGTTGATGTAGTGGAATTAGCCAGTGCCAAAGAATGCATACAAGGCTTTGCGAAGCGCATTACTCAACAACGTCCTTGGGTACGAATTAAGACCGCAGCGAGCTTAGATGGCTCGGTGGCGTTGGCAAACGGTGCAAGTCAGTGGATTACCGGCAGCGCTGCGCGGGCAGATGTACAGTACTGGCGCGCTCGCAGTGATGCCATCATTACCGGCGTTGGTTCAGTCATTGCTGACGACCCGAGGCTTACCGTGCGAGATCCCGATTACGCTCATGCGACTGCTCCGTTGCGGGTGGTTTTAGACAGTCATGCTCGTATTCCCAGCGGTGCGCAGATTTTACAGGGGCCGGCGGCGACACTTTTAGTCCACCAGCACGGCAGTGGCAGTTCTGAGCTGGCGGTCGGCGATCATGTCCAACGGGTACATTTAGCGGATGGGCCGCAAGATTTAGACGGATTATTAGTCGAGCTGGGTCAGCGTGGCTGCAATGAAGTGCTTGTAGAGGCCGGGCCAGCGGTTGTTGGGAGTTTTTTGAAATCCGGATTGTGGGATGAATGGATTGCTTATGTGGCACCAAAAATCCTAGGGTCCGACAGCCAATCCATGGCTGACTTGGTTGTCTCCCATCTACCTGATGCGCACCAAGCTCGGCTGGTGCAAAGCGTGCAGATCGGTGACGATCTGCGTTTAACCCTGAGACCATAGAGCTCGACATGACCGAAAAAAAGTCCAAACCTAATATATGGGCCCGTCGAAAAGCGCGTCGTGCCTTGGTTCAGGCCGCATATCAATGGCAGTTTGCAGATGCAGACTTGGCCCAACTGCACGAAGAATTCGCCGAGCGGGCGTTGGACAAAGCGGATGAAGAATTCTTCCTAGACATCCTAACGCGCATGATCAAGCACAGTGATGAACTGGACCAGATGCTGGCACCGCTGTTAGATCGGCCGCTGGATCAGTTGGACATGGTCGAACGCGGCGTATTGCGCCTGGCCGCAGTGGAGTTGTCCGAGCGTATCGACATCCCGTATCGGGTGGTGATTGATGAGTATGTTGAGTTGACCAAAACTTTTGGTTCAGCAGATGCGCACAAATTTGTGAACGGTGTACTCGATAGACTTTCGGCCCAGCATCGCGAATTGGAAGTTTCAGCCCATCAGGGCCAACGGCGTGAATGAATTTGCTCTCATAGGCGACATTGCCCAAGCGCTTGGCAACAGTGCCACGGCGCCATGGGTACACGTTGGAATTGGAGATGATGCAGCAGTTTTGCAACCGCGGGCTGGCTTTGATGCGGTGGCGTCCATCGACACGCTGGTGGCAGATGTGCACTTTCCAATGTCCGCACCAGCCGAACTTATCGGATATCGAGCGCTAATGGTCAGCCTGTCGGATCTCGCGGCGATGGCGGCGTTGCCGCGTTACGCTTTAGTGGCGCTAACCTTGCCGGAACTTGGCGGTCAGATCAGCACGCAATGGGTGCAACAGCTTGCACAGGGTATGGCCATGGCGGCCGCAGATACGGGTACCGCCCTATGTGGTGGTAATCTAACTAAGGGCGCCCTATCCATTAGTGTCAGCGTCCATGGTGAGGTGGAGCAGGGCCAGGCCAAATTGCGTAGTTCTGGGGAACCAGGTCAGCGCCTCTTTGTAACCGGTGCCTTGGGCGGGGCAGCGGCGTGTTTGCGCCAGCAGCAGCATCTGTCCGTAGCCCCCGATGCGCTGTCCGCGATGCAGGATGCATACTATCGACCGCAAGCACGGTTTGATTGTCGTCCTGATATTCAAGCAGCCAGTTGTGCTATCGATATTTCGGATGGTCTGCTACAGGACTTAAACCATGTCCTCCAAGCCAGTGGCTGCGGCGCCGATTTACGGGCGGCTGCTATTCCGCTGGGCGCGGGCGCAACCCTTGAGGATGCACTTAGTGGCGGCGACGATTATCAGTTATTGTTTGCCAGTGCTGAGCCGGGTACTGCCGGCGTGTGCATTGGCGAATTATCCAGCGAACCTGGGCTGCGCCTAGACGGCAAGGACGTCGAGATTCATGGCTACCAGCACTTCAGCGCTTAACAGTAAAAATCTATGGCGGCCATCGGTGTTATGGCTAACCTTTGGTGGTGCTGGACTGCTGCGCCCAGCACCCGGAACCTGGGGATCATTGGCCGCGCTCGCAGTCTGGTGGTGGGGGCTTAGTGATCTACCAGTCTTTGTCCAAGTGGCTGTGGCGTTGACCTATGCTTTGATCAGTTGGTGGGTTTGTGCCAGTTTTCTGCGCCGCTCGCAGCTACACGACGAACCCCAAATTGTTGCTGACGAGGTGGCGGGCTTATGGCTAGCTCTCGCCATAGTGCCAGCGGTGTGGTGGTTGGCTGGTTTGGTATTTGCGGTATTTCGAGTATTGGATATCACCAAGCCGAGCCTCATCGGCTGGTGTGATCGGTCACTTAAGGGCGGACTCGGGGTTATGGCAGACGATCTGATTGCAGGTCTAGGAGCGGGTCTCACAGGTGCGTTCATAGCGCTGCTCATTTAGAGCGCGATACGTTTGCGAGCGCCTCTTCAATAAGTTCTGCGAACGGCTTTTTCTGTTAGATCGAGCATTGTGGGAGTGGCCAGTTGGTGGTCGTGTAAATGCCCTATAGCCTCCTCCAGTAGCCGCTCAGCTTCTGTCTGGGACGCGTCAAGCCCCATTAGCTTAGGGAAAGTATTCTTCGCTTGGGCCTCGTCAGATCCTGCGGGTTTCCCCAGCACCTCGGTGGATTGGGTAACGTCCAGAACGTCATCCATAATCTGAAACGCCAAGCCGATTAGATCGCCGACCTTAGACAGCGCTGCATAACGCGAAATGTCTGGTTCTGCTTCAGCGCTGTAGGCGCCGATTTGCATGGAGGCGCGAATCAATGCCCCAGTTTTTGCTGCGTGTAATGCTTTTAACTCGTGCAGGGTCAGTTCTCGGCCCTCAGCCGCTATATCCAAACATTGGCCGCCGGACATTCCAGCCCAACCCGCGGCGTCGGAAAGCAACTGGATAATCCGTAGCTTGCTCTGATCGACGAGGACAGTGCTGTCTACGATGGCCTGAAAGGCCAGTGAATGCAGACTGTCGCCAGCGAGTATTGCCGTCGCCTCGCCGTATGCAATGTGTGTTGCTGGTTGGCCGTGGCGGATATCGTCGTCGTCCATAGCCGGCAGATCATCATGAATCAGCGAATAAGAATGTATAAACTCTAATGCGCAGCCGCTCACTAGTGCAGGCTCTAAGTCACCACCAAATGCCTCGCAACTTGCGTAGGCAAAAAGTGGGCGCATACGCTTACCGCCACCTAAGACGGCGTGGCGCATTGCGTCGAGCATGGGTTGTGCTATGGCCGATTGCGCGGGTAATAATGCTGCGAGCTTGGCTTCGATGCACTCGCGCAGGTTTTCAAGGCTATACATCGTCTGGATCATTAAGCTCTAAATCTGCTAATTCCCCATCCTCATTAAGCTGCTGAACTTTTAGCTCGGCGTTCTTCAGCTCAGTTTGGCATAAACGTGTTAGCGCCACGCCCCGCTCAAAAGCCTGCAGCGATTGATCTAAGGTGAGGTCGCCGTCTTCCATCTTTTCCACCAATTGCTCGAGTTCGGCCATCGCAGCTTCGAATGTAAGTTGTTGGTCGGTATTTTTGCTTTTGCTCATTACGATAATATCTATTCGGCTGAGGTCACTATGTTAGCGATTGTGCGCTTGGATTACTGCGTGTGCGCAGCAAAACGTTGCTGCATTAGATCTATTTTTTCTCGGCGTGCACCAGTAATGGTCTCGATGCGCCTATCAAGTTGTAGGGCTTCATGTTGCATGGTGGTATAGCTGGGCCAGTTGGGTAAATCCGCTCGATTCGGATTGCCGGTCTTGGCAAATTGAGTCCAGTAGCCGCTCATCGTGTGCGCCAACGCTCGGTCTTCATCGCTCCAATCCAGGGCGAAGCGGTCAAGGTTATTGAATACGTACACGAGATCGCCGGAATGATAGGCGCCAGCACTCCGGGGGCCGTCTGGCAGCTCAAGATAGGGGTCATTCGCCAAATACATTTGAAAGGCCG
>CAJXAC010000011.1 GCA_913050035.1 uncultured Gammaproteobacteria bacterium
CGCCTACCAGATTTTGTTCCGGGTCGATCCACGACAATGTGCAATAGGCCCCACCCCAATAGGCGGCGCCTTCGGACAGCGGTGTCGCCGCCGCGCCTCGGTCTATTACTACCCCGTAACCGAGGCCAAAGCCCATGCCAGGTCCCGGTAACCATAGCGGCAGTTCACCTGTATGGTTTTCTAGCATCAAGCTCACAGTGCTGGGTGCAAGAATACGCCGGCCATCAAGTTCGCCGCCATTTAGCATGGTTTGCTGAAAGCGCAAATAGTCGCGCACCGTAGATACCAGCCCGCCGGCACCGCTGAATAAATTTCTGGGCGCGGTAACCCAGCGGCTTTGCTCCGATCCTGGATCTTGCATCTGAATTTTTTTGTCTTTACCGGGGGTGTATTGGGTGGTCAGACGCCCACCCTTGGTATCGTCCAGATAGAAATGTGTGTCGGTCATATCCAGCGGTGTGAATATACGCTGCTGTAAAAACTCATCCAGCGATTGACCGGAGATAATTTCTACTAGATGGCCGACCACGTTAGTCGCCGCTGAATATTGCCACTCTTCGCCAGGATGATAGTTCAGCGGCAACGCCGCCAAGCGCCGGATTTGCTCAGCATTACTGGTGGGTCGAGGTGTGCTCATGGCTTGCCGATAAGCGGTGACGTTGCCGCTGTAGTTATTCGCCAACCCGGCGGTATGGGTGAGCATGTCGCGGATCTGTATCGGGCGCTTAGGGGCCACCAACTTTCCGGTGCTACCACTGGCATCTGCCGTGGTACTGACCTTCGTAGCTGCAAATTCCGGGATAAATTTCGATACGGGGTCCCGCAATTGGAAATGGCCCTCTTCCCAAAGCATCATCAGAGCCACGGAAGCTATGGGTTTGGTCATCGAGGCGATGCGGAAAATCGCGTCTTCACGCATGGGTTTGGCCGCGGCGACGTCCATATGGCCTTGTGCTTCGAAATGCACCACCTTGCCGTGGCGCATCACCGCAGTGATCACTCCAGGCGTTAATTGCGCGTCAATGTAGCGCTGCATTGCCGGTGCGATCCTTGCTAAGCGCTCACCGGACATGCCTACGACGTCAGGTTGGTCGTAGGGCAACTCGGCTGCAACCGCATGGCTGCCGACCAGCAGCCCAGCCCACAACAGCACCGATTTAGTTATATGCATGAGTACTACCTCGGCGTGTATAAGCGGTTGCGGGCCGCATTGTTGGCCTGATTAGCGGTCTATTGTTCTGCCGCGACCCGTTGCATTGCGGGGCGTTCGGCAAGCATTTCCATCAGCGTTTTAATTTTCGGGTAGTCAGCGAGGATGTCCTGATTGAACATTTTGGCCGCCGTGCCACTGATAAAGCCGAAAGAGTAGTAGGTATAGAGGTCTGCGAGGGTGAAACTGTCTCCCGCGGCATAAGGACCACAGACCATTAACTGATCTACAGCTTGCATGCCTCGGGCCAGGTCCGTCTCTGTGCTGGTCTTGGTTTCCTCGCTGACGCTACCGCCGAAAAAAGCCTCGGCGATGCAGCGACGTGCGACTAATTCGGTATCCAATTTTATGTGGCAAACCAGTTCCATAACCTTGCCCGCTGCCAACGGGTCTGCGGGCAACATTGGGTTGCCGGGACTGAGTTTCTCAAGGTAGGTGGCAATGGCTAGGGACTCAGACATGAAGACTCCGTCCACCTCTATCGATGGCATTTTACCCATGGGAGAGCGGGCGAGATTGTCTGGTTTTTGCGTTGGTGGTGCTTTAACTTCTTCAAATTCTAGGCCTTTCTCAATCAGTAAGGCTTTGGTTAGGCTGTAGTAATTGCTCATTTTGAGGCCGTAAAGTTTGATCATAGTTCCCCCCTCGGTTTTTTTACTTTTGAATTATTGATGATTTTGCCGTGTTCCTAGAGTCTAGCGCATTGTTAATACAAAGGACTATGGGCCTGCAATGACGCTCGCCAGCACAGTGACCGACCTGAAGCGCATCGCCGAGATGTTAGAGCAGCGTTCTGATGTGCTGGTGATCAGCGGTGCGGGTATGAGCACAGCCTCGGGCATCGCGGATTATCGCGATCACACGGGCGCCTGGAAGCGCCCGCAGCCGGTTCAACATCAAGCATTCGTTCAACATCTTCATTGGCGGCAGCGTTATTGGGCGCGAAGTCAGCTTGGCTATCCCGCATTTGCCCAAGCGCAACCTAATGATGGTCATCGATCTCTGGTCACTCTAGAGCAGCGGGGCCAAATCTCCGGAATCATCACCCAGAATGTGGATCGGCTGCATCAGCTCGCTGGGCAGCAGCAGGTACTGGATTTGCACGGCCGCCTTGACCGAGTTCGATGTCTGGATTGTGGATGGCAGCAGGCTCGAGGCGACGTACAGGATTGGCTGCAACATCAAAACCCATGGATTAATGCGGAGCGTTTTACTCCAGCACCCGATGGCGATGCTGATATTGAGGTGGACTTTAGCCGCGTGAAGGTTCCCGAGTGTCCCAAATGTGGAGGCACTCTGAAGCCGGACGTGGTGTTTTTTGGCGATACCGTGCCAAAAGCCGATGTAGAAACGGGGTATCGCTGGGTTGAGAAGGCCCAAGCAGTGCTGGTCGTGGGTACGTCCCTGATGGTCTACTCGAGTTTTCGCTTCGTGCGCAAGGCTTATGAGTTAGGGGTGCCGATTATGGCGATCAATCAGGGTAAGACTAGGGGTGATGATTTGTTCGCGGTTAAGGCGAATATCGATTGCGTTAGGGGCTTGGCAGAACTCGTAGACTTCTGAATAATGAGCAAATGAAAAATTTACTAGTGATTATAACCGTTGGGATTATGTCGTTTGGCACAGCGCATGCGGACGATAAGGCTGAAGAGGCCGACGCAGATCCGAGTGTAAAAGAGATCCTAGAGCGCGACGCATCTCAAGCTGATTACGTTAATGAGGTTAGCTGTTTGAGTGCGCGGCGGATGCGTGACACACAGGTGCTCGATTCTAGGCATGTCGCGTTTAAGATGGGTCGGGATGAATACTATCTTGTGCAATTTAAGAAGCGGTGTTTTGGTCTGCGCGCCAACCGCCCGGTGCGACTGAATATGCGTAACAGTCGTTTGTGCAAGTTCGATTCGCTACAAGGCATTGATACAGACTCTTTCGCGGGCATGCGCGAGGGCATGAAGTGCTCCATTCCTGGCTTTACCCAAGTGACCAAGGCGCAGGTTGAGCAACTTAAAATCACCCTAAAAGATGAGCGTCGGCGCGCTCGCGATTTGGCAAAAGAGGAGCGCCGCAAGGCGCGCGAAGAGCGGCGCGCCGAGCGTCGGGTGGATTCTTAAGCGGCTTAGCGATCCAGCATTAGATCTGCGAGGGTTTGTAACTCGCCAACACTGCGCGCAGATACATTCAGCGATGTAACCGGGGTCTCATCCCAAACTTGGAGCCTTTCGCGGATTTTTTCAACCGGGCCGACCAGGGATATTTCGTCCGCTAGGGCGCTGGGAACGGCTTCTGCCGCTTCCTGCTTTTTGCCGGCCAGATACAGTTCCTGGATTTTTTCAGCATCAGCTTCAAAGCCCATGCGACTAACCAGTTCTTTGTGGAAGTTGCGATCCTTGGCGCCCATGCCGCCAACGTAGAGCGCCAACATGTGTTTGATCGGAATAAGCCCCTGTTCGACATCGTCAGTGATGTTCACGACTACGCCTTGAGTAACCTCGAAGTCAGCCTTGGCATTAGATAAAGAGGCTGAGTACACGTCTTGGCGGAACGGTGAGTAGTACAGGGGTAGCCAACCATCCGCAATTTCGGCGGCGAGGGCGACGTTTTTAGGTCCCTCCGCTCCCATCATAATCGGCAGATCCGCGCGCAGTGGATGCGTGATGGGTTTAAGCGGCTTACCCAAACCCCATGAGCCCTCGCCGGTATAAGGCAGCGGATAATGCTCACCATCGTTAGCGACGGGCTCTTCACGTGCCAAGACCTGCCTAATGATTGATATGTATTCTCGGGTGCGGGCTAACGGTTTAGAAAAAGGTGCGCCGTACCAGCCCTCGACAACCTGAGGACCTGAAACACCCAAGCCTAAAATCATGCGGCCATTGGAGAGATGGTCCATAGTCAGTGCAGCCATGGCCATAGCAGTCGGTGTGCGGGCGGAAATCTGACAAATTCCCGTGCCTAGGCGAATACGTTCTGTTTGTGCGCCAATCCACGCTAATGGTGTCAGCGCGTCGCTACCATAGGCTTCGGCTGTCCATACCGAGTCGTATCCCAGCTGTTCAGCCTGCTGTGCCATTTGCACGTGTTGTGTAGGCGGGTTCGAAGCCCAGTAGCCTAACGAAAGCCCTAGTTTCATGTCAGGCATTGGTAATCTCCCAAATTTTTTTCATGCTCAATTATTCGCTGTGCCTAAATCTGTGCTGGAGTCAGGCCTGCCCGCATTGCGCTCTTCTAAAATTCGTAGGTTTTCCTCGTGGGCCTGCCGATCGATGCGATAAAGAGATATGCAGGCTATACCGGCGAAGCATAGCAAGCAGTACGCGGGTAAAAAAAGTATCGCAAAGTGCAGCCGGTGTGCGTCGGTAAAATCTGCAACATTGGTGATGGTGTCGAAGCCAACTAAGGAGACAATTACCCCCGCACCGATTATTCCGGAGGCCGAGACGAATTTTCCAGCGAAACTTCGAGCGGCGAAAAATAAACCTTCCGATCGGCGGTTGGTTTGTTTTTCACTGTCCTCAACAATATCAGCCATCATTGAGTCCAACATTACTGCGGACATAATGCCCACCGTAACCTCTATAAAGATGAACACTGTGTAAATAGCTATAGATGCCGTGCTGCCAAGAGCCGGCCAGAAGCCCTGCAGAACGCAAATGTAGGGTATTGGATAAAGCACGACTCGCACTAACTGCATTGAGATAGCAGTGGCCTTTTTGCCAAACCGAAAACCAAATCGGGGCGCAAGCAAATAGGCAGCCAGCGGTGCTACTAGAATAGCGAGACCAGTAATCGCTATTTCCGGACCGGTAAATTCAAAGAAGAATCGAACGTTATAAAGATATAGCGCGGTGCCCAAGCCCAAGGCGGCTGCAACGAATAATGAATAGAGGAATAACGCGGCGAAATTGCGATTTTTCAGCGACTCTATAATCTGCCGAAATTCGCGACCGATTTGGCTGATTTTGAAATTCTCGTTCGGCGGCGCCATCCGCGCGGCTACGCGTTGTGTCCCAAGAGCAGAAGCGATGATTGCCAGGGCAATGATAACTGCGCCCACGGTCCCATAGATTATATAGCCAGTGGCGGCGGCGAACCCAAAGCCACCAACCCAAAAATTCATGTTTATCGTGTGCAGACCGTTGCCGCCGGTCCAGCCAAAGAAGTGGCGTAGTGCTAGCCATCGGTTGCGTTGATCGTAGTTCTTTTCAAGGTCCGGTAGCAGCGCTGTAGACGGGACTTCAAACAGTGTGGTGCCGGTTCTAATGAGTAGCGATAAGATGAGTACATATAGGAACGCGTCTTCGCCACGCGCTTCAGTCAAAGGATTAAACAGCGCATAAAAACTGGCCGGTAAGATCAATAGCGAGGCATACATAAACGGATGCCGCCGCCCAAGTCGATGGGTTGTTTTATCAGACCAGTGGCCAAGGAGTGGATCGGTCAACCCGTCCCAAATAATAGCGATTGCTAACGCCGCACTCGCAAGATAGCCCGGTACGCCGAGAAACTGGTTTGCAAAAGTGAGAAGAATGTAGGAAAAGGCATTATCTTTAATGCCATAGGCCATTGAAGCGGATCCATAGAACCAAAATTCCGGCCGTTTTCGTAACGGTACACTAGAACTCGCATCTTCAGCCATATCTGCCCCCTTGATACTGCCTCAAAATCCACCGAGCTTTCTCAGCGCTTATGCCATCTAAATGTACACACAGGCATAAGTAATTCCCAGAAAAAAGGGCAAAAATAAACAACGGTCTTGCCGTATTGTTGAGCGAGAATCGGGGCTAAGCTATAGTCTTGTAAAGAGGCTATTAGTAACTATGGTCGCAGTCGGGTCGTCCCAAATGCAGCGTCAACATGGTTGAGTATTCATGAGCGGTTACAGCACGCAACAGGTCGCCGAGTTGATCGGCATGAAACCCGCCCGGGTGCGACACTATGTGCGGCGTCGTTTATTGCAGCCTGCGCGAAGCACGCGGGGCCATTATCGGTTCTCCTTCCAAGATGTCGTATTATTGCGTACCGCCAAAGGTATGACAGACGCATCCATCTCTGTGCGGCAGACCAACCGTGCCTTAGAAAAGCTGCAAACAGAGCTTAAAAGTATTTCGTCGCTTAGTGCGGTGCGCATCTATGCCCACGGTAATGCAGTTGTTGTGCGCGAGGATGACCAGGTCTGGGAAGTCGAAAGTGGTCAAATGGCCATAGATTTCGATATTCAATCTCTTAGTGTGGATGTGGCGCAAATCGCCCGCGAGAATGTTAGCGGTGGTAAGCCGCCAGAAGAGTTAAATTCGGACGAGTGGTACAACATCGGCTTGGACTTGGAGGAAATCGATCCGAGCCAGGCGCCCGATGCCTATCGACAGGCAGTCCGCCTAGATCCTGAAAACGCCGATGCTCACGTCAACCTAGGGCGCCTCTATCAACTGGAGGGGGAGTTACGGTTGGCGCGTCATCATTACCAATGTGCTCTAACTGCGCGCAGCGACCATGAGTTGGCCAACTATAATTTGGGCACAATATTTGATGAGCTGGACGACCGTGACAGCGCCGCTGATTTCTACCAGCGTGCGCCGTCGGTGCCGGACGCTCACTATAATTTGGCGCGTATTCGCGAGTTAGAAGGTGACGAATTGAACGCAAAACGCCATCTGCGCCACTATCAGCGACTTGTGCAGCTCGAAGACCTGGAGTAACTAACCACAGTCAATTGTCGGCGCTATTCCTCTCGCTTGCGCACGTATAACACCAACTCGTGATGTACGAGATCAAAGCCGTGTTCTGCTGCAATGTGGTGTTGTAGCTTTTCGATCTCATCACTTACGAACTCAATGACATGGCCGCTGTCTACGTCAACCATGTGATCATGGTGGATTTCATCCGCTAGTTCGTAGACTGCGTGGCCGTCGTCAAAATTGTGGCGGCTGACAATCCCGGCTGATTCAAATTGCGTGAGTACGCGATAAACCGTGGCCAGACCGACGGTATCATCAGAGTTTATCAGCTGTTTGTAGACATCCTCCGCGCTCATGTGTCGAGGCTCGGCGCGCTCTAAAACTTCCAAAACTTTGAGCCTTGGTAAAGTCACTTTGAGGCCCGCTTTTTTTAGGTCCGATCCGATCACCGTTTGTATCCTGCAATATGGTTCCAACGTTAATAATACGCAGATTTCGACAATAAAGGGCTGATTTCTAGGCCCTGAATATGCTCAAATTTGCATCAGCAGACAGAGCACAGGGAGGATTAGGCATGATTGAAGAACATATAGATATTCAGACCAAAGACGGGGCTATGAACACGTTCATAACCCGGCCAGATCAGGGTGGCCCGTTTCCCTTAATCGTTTTTTTGATGGACGCACCTGGCAAGCGTGAGGAATTACACGATATGGCCCGGCGTATTGCCACCGTGGGCTACTACGTGATGCTACCTAACCTATACTACCGTCAGGTGCGGGAATTTGTGGTGGGTCCAGATACTCGGGAAGTGATGTTCGGCTACATGAATTCCCTGAGTAACGATATGGTTTGCGAGGACGTGGGGACGTTGTTGGAGCACGCGGCCCAAGAATCTGACGCCAAAGATGGCCCTGTCGGGACGTTAGGATATTGTATGAGCGGCCCTTTCTCTTTTGCCGCAGCAGCGGCCTATCCAGACCGAATTAAAGCCGCGGCTTCTCTCTATGGCGTACGGTTGTGTATAGATAAGCCCAGTTCGCCACATCTACGTGCGGCTCAAGTGCAGGGTGAGCTTTACTTTGCCTGTGCCGAAACCGATGACTGGGCGCCACCGGAAATGATTGCAGAGCTGGATCGTCATCTTGCCGAAGCAGGCGTGGGTTACACCATCGAATGGTATCCGGGCACACACCACGGTTTCGCTTTTCCAGGTCGCGGCGAGATATACGATAAAGCCGCTGCGGAAAAACATTGGTCGCGACTATTTGCGTTATTTGCGCGGAATTTATAACTGCCGAGCAAATAGCTAGCGTTTAAGGGTTAGCCGGGGATCCGCTTAGCTTTTAAACGCCGGGTATATGTAAGTCTTTTTCAGCCAAAAAGTCGGGGTTGTATAGCCGTGACTGATATTTGCCACCGTCATCGCACAGTATGGTGACGATGGTATGGCCAGGCCCCAATTGCTCAGCGA
This sequence comes from uncultured Gammaproteobacteria bacterium, assembly GCA_913050035.1. Classification (GTDB taxonomy): domain Bacteria; phylum Pseudomonadota; class Gammaproteobacteria; order Pseudomonadales; family Azotimanducaceae; genus UBA4421. The sequence goes on from CAJXAC010000011.1 coordinate 8,360, forward strand.
TGGTTACGGCTGCCGCAAGATTAATGCCTGAGCTGGAGCCGAAGAACCAACCGTCGTTACGCAGCAGGGTGTAGCACATATCAACCATCGCTTGATCGGTGACCTGCACTGAATCATCGATTTCAGTGCCAGCTAAATTTTCGGTGATCCGCGAGTTGCCAATGCCCTCGGTTATGGACGGCCCCGGGGTCATGGTGGCTTCGCCGGTGGTCACCCAGTTATGCAAGGCGCTGCCCATGGGATCCGCCAGGATTACTTTGGCGCTGTTGGATTGCTGCTTAAGAAAGCGCGACACCCCGGCTAATGTGCCGCCGGTGCCGACTGCGCAGGTAAAGGCGTCTATCTTACCGTCGGTCTGTGCCCATATCTCCGGCCCTGTGGATTCAAAGTGCGCTTGCCGATTTGCGGTATTGTCGAACTGATTGGCCCAGACCGCATTGTCCAAAGTTGCAGCATAGCGACCGGCTTGTTTTTGGAAATTGTCGTCGTTGGCGTAGGGCACAGTGGGTACAACTCGAACCTCGGCACCCAGAGTACGCAGCAGATCAACTTTTTCTTTGGATTGGTTGTCTGGCATGTAGATCACACAGCCGTAGCCTCTGCTATTGCATACGTGGGCGAGTCCAATGCCGGTATTGCCTGCGGTTCCCTCCACCACGGTGCCACCTGGTTTCAGGGCACCAGATTTTTCTGCGGCGTTGATCATCCATAATGCAGCCCGGTCTTTTACCGACCCGCCTGGATTCATAAATTCTGCTTTGCCGAGTATCTCGCAGCCGGTTTTTGCGGAAAGGCTTTCGATTCTAATCAGTGGCGTATTGCCGATGGATCCGGTCAGGCCCTGTAAATGCGACATAGGGAACTCCGATTTAATAGCGCAGCATTCTAAGGCGCGGTACTTGGGCGGGCAATATTTCCCGGGCCTTTGCGCTTTAATGTGTATTGGCTATTTGCCTAATGGGTCGGGTAATCTCTACCTAAAAGAAGAGGGTTTTAGCGCAATGAGTGAGCAAATTTTAGCGGCTGCAAGTGAGCGCGGGTTGGTTGTCGAACAGGTCAGCAAACTGCTGCAGCGAGTGCAAAAAGAGGTCGATGAAGGTTTGTTGCCAGCGGCGCAAGTGGCCCTAGCAAAGGACGGCGAGTTGGTGTTTCAGGCTTCATACGGCACAGCTCAGGACGATTCGCTAACCTGTATATTTTCTGCGACCAAGGCCGTTACCTCGGCTGCCGCATGGCTACTGATTCAAGAGGGTAAACTTGCCGAAGATGAGCAGGTTGCCGATATTATTCCTGAATTTGCTGGCAACGAGAAAGATCAGATTACGGTGCAGCAGTTGTTTACCCACACCGCCGGCTTTCCGAGTGCGCCATTTGCGCCATTAGAATGGGATGATAAAGAGGCTCGCCTTAGTCGCTTTGCGCGTTGGCGGCTTAACTGGGAGCCGGGCAGTAAATTTGAGTATCACCCATCCTCATCCATGTATGTAATCGCTGAGCTGATTGAACGTCGAAGTGGTCAGGATTACCGCGAATTCGTTCGCGATCGAGTGCTGGAGCCCTTGGGATTAAAGAACCTCTTTGTTGGTCTGCCTGAGCACGAAAATGCCCGCGCCTTGCCCTGCGAGCATGTGGGCGATCCTTTAACCCCTGAAGATTACAAAAATATGGGAATACCGGTGCCGCCGGTAACTGAAGTAACTGAAGAAGCAATTTTGGCCTTCAATCGGCCTGATGTCCGTGCAGTAGGTGTGCCTGGCGGCGGTGGCTTTGCCAGCGCTGGCGATTTAGCACTATTTCATCAGGCGCTCCTGCACGGCGGTCTGCCGGGTACAGTGGAGCTTTGGTCTGAGGCGACACGACAGGATGTGCGCAGAATTCGCTCCGGTGATTTAACCGACATGCTGTTTAAAAAGCCGGCCAACCGTGCCTTGGGTTTGATCATTAGCGGTGATAAGTCGCGTAACTTCCGTGGATTCGGTAAGACAAATTCAGCCTCCGCCTTTGGTCACAACGGTGCGGGTGGGCAGTTGGCCTGGGCTGATCCGGCTACTGGTTTATCGTTGGGCTATGTTACGCCCGGTCATGATCGCAACAATATCCGACAGGGCAGTCGTGGCGTGGCGATTAGCAGCATCGCTGCCGAATGCGCACCAGTAGCGGCGACTTAGATATGCCATTTTAGCGTTGCAAGGTGGCGATAAAATATTATTGGAGAGCACTAAGATGACTGTTCGAAAATTATTATTTGCTGTGTCGTTACTCTTCTTTGCTACTGGGCCTTATGCCTACGCGGCAGATGTTTTGGATTTTGTCGAGACCGAGCGTCAAGCATCGACCGATATAGCTGATACGTTGTGGCAGCTGGCGGAATTGGGATACCTCGAACAAAACAGCAGCAGTACGCTACAAAATTACCTAGCTGAACGTGAATTCACGATTGAACAGGGTGTTGCGGATATTCCTACCGCATTCGTTGCAAAGTACGGCCGTGGAGGCCCGACCATCGCACTGTTAGCGGAATTTGACGCGCTACCGGGGTTGAGTCAGGCGGCAGTGCCAACACGTCTGGCAGAAAAAGAAGGCGCCCCCGGCCATGCCTGCGGCCATCATTTGTTTGGTGCAGCGTCTGTTGCTGCAGCAAGTGCTTTAGCTTCCTGGCTCGACGCGAATGGTGTGGAAGCTACGATCAAACTTGTCGGCACACCTGCAGAAGAGGGCGGCTCGGGCAAGGTATATCTGGCTCGCGCTGGTGTTTTTGACGACGTCGATGTGGTTTTACATTGGCACCCCAGCGACCGTAATTCGGCGTCGCCTTCAAGTTCTACGGCTAACAAGTCGGGGCGTTTTACTTTTCGTGGGCGCGCGGCTCACGCGGCGTCTGCACCTGACCGCGGCAGGTCTGCCTTGGATGGCGTTGAAGCTATGAACTATATGGTCAACCTGATGCGTGAGCACGTGCCACAGACGGCCCGAATCCACTACGTGATTACTGATGGTGGTGATGCACCAAATATTGTGCCGGAGGAAGCTCAAGTCTATTACTACGTTCGCCATCCCAAGCCGTCACAGGTCGTGAGCTTATTCAAACGTGTGGTTAAAGCCGCTGACGCTGCTGCTATGGGCACTGAAACAGCTGTTTCGGTAGAGGTTATGCATGGTAATTATCCGGTAATGCCAAACCACACACTGGCGCAGGTTGTTCATGACAATATGCTTGGCCTAGGAGGTATTCGCTATGATGAAGCTGAGCAAGCCTTTGCCGAGAAAATTCAAGCGAGCTTCCAGATACCGCGTTTGCCCCTAGGTTCAGAGCGGCAGGTGCAGCCCTACGTATTTCGCCAGGGCATGGGGTCTACAGATGTGGGCGACGTCAGTTGGCTGGTCCCAACAGTCGGGTTCACCACGGCAACTTGGGTACCCGGAACTTCTGCCCACAGTTGGCAGGCCGTAGCAGCCGGTGGCATGTCTATTGGCCATAAGGGCATGCATTTAGCGACCAAACTGCTGGCTCAGACAGCAGTGGACCTGATTGAACGCCCAACTCTTATTGCTGCAGCAACCGAAGAACTGAAACGCTCCCAGGGTCCCGATTTTAAATACTCGGCGTTATTGGGCGATCGCTTGCCGCCCCTGGATTATCGGCGTTAAGGCATGCGTGTCGGTGTTCTGCATCCCGGAGAAATGGGCGCCAGTGTTGCAGCCAGTTTGCTAGCAGGCAGTCACGAGGTGGCGTGGTGCAGTGCCGAACGCAGTGAGCACAGCCGCGCCCGTGCAGTTGAACTGCAGGAATTCTCGCAACTCGATGATCTTGTGGCATGGGCAGAAGTATTGATTAGCGTGTGCCCACCAGCCTATGCGCTACAACAGGCTCAAGCGGTGCAGGCCTGTGCTTTCGACGGTTTGTATGTTGATGCCAATGCCATAGCACCAGCAACAGCGTCAGCAATCGCGCAATTGATGGGGGTTGCATACGTCGACGGTGGCATCATTGGACCGCCGGCTTGGCAGTCAGGAACAACCCGAATGTACCTATCGGGTAATAATGCAAATGTGGTGGCGGGTTTGTTTACGGGTGCTGCGCTTGAAGGGATTGCGATACCCCAAGCCCAGGGTAACGAAGCCGCAGCATCGGCGTTGAAGATGGCCTACGCCGCCTATACCAAGGGGCATTCTGCGCTCCTACTGGCGACCAACGCCGTGGCCCACAACAGTGGCGTATTGGATGTTCTGCGTTCTGAATGGGAACAGTCACTGCCTGGTTTGAGTCAACGCAGCGAGATCACGGCGAACGCAATCTCCCCAAAAGCTTGGCGCTTTGTCGGGGAGATGCAAGAGATCAGTGCGACTTTCGCTGGCGCCGGATTGCCGGCAGGTTTTCATAATGGCGCAGCAGAATTTTATGCGCGCTTGAGCGAATTTAAGGATCAGCCACCGGCAAGTTTGGACGATTTGCTCGATGTTTTAGCCCAGTCCGAAAACACGACCGGATAACCCGCGGCCGGTGCCAAGCTCCAAGTCAGGTTAACTGCCCACTACCATCGTGGAGGGTTCTTTGCACATGGGTGCTGTCATTAAATGAACGCACTTTGATAAGGTCGCCAAGCATCACCAAATGGGTGATAGAACCATTGTCGGCGCCGTTAAAGGCAAACGGCTGAGCACCGGTTGCGTGAGCGACTAAGTGTCCAATGACTCCACCGTGCACCACGGCAACCACTTTTTCGTCCGGGTGCGCGTGGTGTATGCGTTGCAAGCCGCGCATAAGACGGGTGTTTAACGCATCCCAGCTCTCGCCCCCGGGAATAACATCCCAGCGCTGTTGCTCCTGCATTTGCGCAAATATTGGATCTCCTGCAGCGGCACGGATACGCATAACGCCGCCTTCCCAGTCACCCAAAAACACCTCGCGTAAATCTGCATCAATCACCGGCTGTATGTTGAGATGTTTGCTCAATGGTGCAGCGGTTTGGTGGGTGCGTTGTAAGTTGGAAACATAGATGGCGCTAATCGACTCGTGGCGTAATCGCTCGCCGACTAGGATGGCTTGCTGTTCGCCATTTGCGTGCAATTCTGGATCGCCGTGGCCGTCTACGAGGGGGAACGGATTATCTTCGGAAGCCGCTCGAGATTCGCCATGACGTACCAAGAGAATTTCTGTTGCGCCGGCCGGTGCTTGATAACTGTGTTGTCGGTACTCGCTCATTTTTGTTTTTTCATGTTGCTGATATTGGGTGACCTGTGTTGTTACGGACGGTAGCCAAAATTCGGCGGGTCAGTTCGCAGGGCTTTGCGCGCAAGTTTGGCCCACTCGCAGAGATAGCGCCGGGTTTTTCGCGGGTCGATGATTTCTTCGATTTCAAAAAATTCCGCAGATCGATACGGCGAACGCAGTCGATTGAGTCGATCTTTGATTTTCGCCAGATGCGCATCGGGGTCTTTGGCCTCGGCGATCTCAGCTTTGTAGGCTACTTCGATACCGCCTTCTATGGGCAATGAGCCCCAGTCGCCGGACGGCCATGCGGCGCGCATATGGTGACTGCCTGGTTTGTGGTTAGCTGCGCCGGCTACCCCGAATGCTTTGCGAATGACGACACAGCAAAACGGTGTGGTGCACTGGCCAAGGGCCGCCAGAGCAGTGGAGCCATAGCGTATGGTTGCTTCTTCCTCGGATTGTTTCCCGATCAAGAATCCGGGGCAGTCCTCTAGGTGGATGACGGGTAGATGGAAGGTTGCCGCCAGATCCAATAGACGGGTCAGTTTACGTGCGGCATCTGCTGTCCACGCGCCACCATAGACTCGAGGGTTCTCCGCAAATATCGCTACAGGAATGCCACCGAAGCGTGCCAGCCCGGTGATGATGGATCGACCCCATTTGCGACCCATCTCAAAAAACGAGCCTGCATCGCACACGGATTCCAGCAGGGTGTGCATCTTATATACCTGGCGCGGATCCTTGGGGACTAAATCTAACAGCGCATCGTCGGTCCGATTTGGATCATCCGTGCAGTCTTGCAGCGGCGGTAGTTCATCTGCGCTACTTGGCAGGTACGACAAAAACTGCCGCGCCATGGCAAAGGCTTCTTGTTCGGTTGCGGCCTCGTCGTCTATTGCGCCGTTGCGGGTGTGAATTTTGTAAGAGCCTAACTCTTCCTTGCTGACGTCGCCCAGACTTGCCCAGTCCACGAGTGCTGGGCCAGCAATCATCATCTGGGCACTGTCGCGAACGATTACCGAGTAATGGGAGGAGGCTACTCGCGCAGCCCCAATCCCGGCGACCGAGCCCAGTGCCAAAGACACCGAAGGAGCTACCGCTAGGTGCTGAACGATGGTTTCCCAGCCACGGACCTCCGGTATATAAGTGCGTCCGGCCATTTCAATGGTTTTAACTGAGCCACCGCCGCCCATTCCGTCAACAAGCCGAATGTGTGGCAGCCGCAGTTCCACGGCCAGGCCTTCAGCACGGGTGCGTTTACCAGGAATCGACGCATCTGCTGAGCCGCCGCGCACGGTAAAGTCATCGCCGGAGAGGATCACCGGTCTGCCATCAATATCTGCAGTGCCGAATACGAAGTTGGACGGGGTAAAGGCCTGCAGATTGCCGTCGTCGTCGTATTCACCCACGCCAGCAAGGGTGCCGATTTCGTGGAACGTCTTGCTGTCGGCAATATGATCGATGCGCTCGCGGATTGTGAGTTTGTTGAATTCGTGCTGTCGCGCGACTTTGTCGGCGCCGCCCATTTCGAATGCCAAAGCCTCGCGGCTATGCATTTCGTCGATCTCTTTGTCCCAGCTCATAACACTCCCCCGTGTTTGCTTAGCTTGCGCGAGTGCCCGAAAATTCGGCCTCACCAAAGGCGCCCAATTTAACAGTACCGGTAATGGCATCGCCGTCGACCGTTGCGCTGAATTCCAATGTCATTGGCATAGGAGCGGTTATGGCAGCCTTCCAGGATAGACTGTCGCCGTCGATCGCGCCGTTCTCTATAGCCATCTCGCCCTGGGGGCTCGACATTTTGCCGCTCAGGTCACTGCCGTCGACATTCAGTTCGAGGGTGCCATTTTGCGCGCCCATGGGTGTGTTGATGGTGGTATTCCAAGTGCCGTTTGCGCTCATATTTGATCTCCTCTCTATAGGCTGCTGAATTTTTGAACCCCGAAAAATAGCACATAAAGATCGGGCAAAAGAACTGCTAGGTACGGAATTTGATCATGGCATACTGGCATTTACGCAACGGTTGGCTGAACGGGTGACAGAACAAGCGCCGGCTATTGGCACGTTAAATGAGGGTGCCCTGCATGCCGCACTCAAGCAACATTACGGTGGTGGTGACGGACAATTCGAGGTGCCGTTTTCTGGTTTTGTGGCAGATGTGGTGCGCGACGGCACTATTTTCGAAATTCAAACATCGAGCTTTAGTGGCCTTGAGCGCAAAATGCGCGCGCTCGCAGAGCAGTGTCCAGTGGTTCTCGTGTATCCGATTGCGGCACAAAAGACATTAGTCCGAATTAAAGATCCTAGCAGCGGCGAATTTACTCGCCGCAAGTCGCCGAAGAAAGGCGCGCTTTGCCACATTCTCAGTGAGTTAGTGTATCTGCCGAGTTTGCTCAACCACCCGAATTTTTCGGTAGAGGTGGCTTTGATCAATGAAGAGCAACATAGCGTCTTCGATGCTAAGGCGCGGCGGGGTCGTGGCGGTTGGCGAACCCGCGGCCGCCACCTGTTGGAAATGGTAGATCGCTTGCGTATTGATGGGGCAGAAGATTTGCTGGGCTTTGTGCGAGAGCCGCTAGACAGTCCGTTTTCAACCCAGGATCTGGCCAAGGCCATGGGCCAGCCAATAGAGCTGGCACGGCAATTGGCCTACTGCTTGCGGCATGGTGGGTTGGCGTCGGTTAGAGGCAAGCAGGGTAATGCGTTGCTCTATGAGTGGGCAGAATGACGCCAACCTGCGCGTCAGCTAGATGCCCTGTAGTACCGCAGCCTCTTCACGCACGAATTCAGGTGCGCCGAGCCATTGTCGGTTAGCGCCGATGCGTTTGAACCAATAGTGCAAACCTACGAGGTCGGTAAAGCCCATGCCGCCGTGTACCTCGGTCGATGTCTTGGCGATAAATTGCCCAACCTCGGCCAGGTGCGCCTTGGTATGGCAGGCGGTAACTCGGGCCTCGTCCGGTAGCTCAGCCAACGCGTGGCCTGCGAACCAGACCATAGAGCGGCACGGCTCCAACTGGGCGGCCATCTCGGCACACATGTGCTTCACGGCCTGAAAACTGCCTATCGGGCGATTGAACTGCTCTCGTTGCTTGGCATATTCCACTGCTTGATCAAGCATATTCTGGGCCGCACCCAGAGTATCTGCCGCCAGCGCCATTCGGCCTATGTCTATGCTGGCTTCAAATACCGTGGGGTCGGCGCTTACCAGTTCTGCCGCAACGTTTTCATAGTTGAGTTCCACTGTTCGCCGAGTTTTGTCTACTGTAGCCAGATCTGAGCGCGTTAACCCAGGATCATCGGTGCGCACCAAGTAGATGTGCTGGTGTTCATCTGCCACCAGGTAAGCATCCGCTTCGGCGTCGAATGCGTACATGGATGTGCCCGACATACGTCCGTCTTTGACGGATACGCCCGCGTCGTTGCGGCGTTTGATGGCTTCGCCGAAAGCAATACCTATGCGCATAGTGCCGGCTGCGATGTCTGCGAGTAACTCGCCATGATCGCCGCCGCTGGCAACTAGGGCTGTGGGCGCCATAACCGCGGATCCAAGAAAGGGCGTTGGTGCAATGTGCGAACCCAAACACTCGGCAACAATCGCTGCATCTAATGGCTGTAATCCGATACCGCCATGAGCCTCGGGAATCAGCAGCGCGGGTATCCCCAGCTCCGCCAGCCCGGTCCATATGTCTGCGTCTGCGCCACCGTCGGCGTAAGCACGAACCCGATCTAATGGTGAGTTATCGTCAAGAAATCGGTTGACGTTGTCTTGTAGCAGGATCTGCTCTTCTGATAATCCAAATTGCATGTGGCCTCCCGCTTAGCTGGCTTTTTCAAATTTAGGTTCGCGGGGCATGCCAAGCCCGCGCTCACTGATAATGTTCTTCTGAATCTGTGACGTGCCGCCGCCAATGATCAATCCCAAGAAGTACATGTACTCGCGTTGCCAACTACCCGAGTTGCGCAAGTGCGGGTTATCGTCATAGGCCAAGCCCATTTCCCCCATAACATCGATCGCCAATCCTTCGAGATCGTGTCGTAGTTCCGTGCCCTCAAGTTTAGTAATCATACGCGCCATACCAGGATCCTGACCGGGATTGAGGCGGGCAGACAAAATCCGCAGCTCGTTAAAGCGCATGGCCATAACCTTGCCTTGGAGTTTCATCAGGCGGTCGCGGTAGACCGGATTGTTGATCAGTGGGTCACCGTTTACGGTTTCCTGTTTCATCAACTCGATCAGGGCATTAATCCGCGTCTGCGCGGTATTCGCGGGTGCAAGGGTTTCGCGTTCGTGGCCAAGGATGGCGTTGGCTACCTGCCAGCCTTCGCCACGCTCACCAACGATCTGGTGTTTAGGCAAGCGCACATCGGTGAAGAATGTTTCGTTGAAGTTGGCCACACCGGTCATATCGACCAGGGGTCGAACCTCAATGCCGGGTGTTTTCATATCGAATAACAGGAACGATATGCCCTTATGCTTGGGGGCATCCGGTTCGCTGCGTACGAGACAGAAAATCCAATCTGCAATATGGGCGGTACTGGTCCAAATTTTTTGCCCGTTGACTACCCATTCATCGCCGTCTAGGACCGCCGATGTGGTAAGGCTCGCTAAGTCGCTGCCTGCACCCGGTTCAGAGTATCCCTGGCACCAGAGCATTTCGCCGTGGATAGTTGGGCGAATAAATTGCTCTTTTTGCTCCTGCGTGCCCATTTCCAGCAAAGTGGGGACCAACATTGATATGCCCTGACCACCCAAGCCTGCATTTATCCGGGCGGAAGAAAATTCTTCGGCAATGATCCGCGACTTAATGATGTCCGGTTGGGCGCCATAGCCGCCGTATTCTTTGGGAATGGTGCGGCAGGTATAACCGTTTTCGATCAGTAGTTTTTGCCAGTCTTTAGCGGCTTCGCCGCGTAGATCGTTACCCTTAGGCGCTTTGTCAGCATTGTTTGCCAGAAAACTCACAACATCAGCGCGAAAGTCGTCGTATTCGGGTCCAAAGGATAAATCCATACAAGGCTCCTTGCGTTGGTTCTAGAGCACTAATGTTGTAAACAACATTAATGATTCCTGGAGTTTCAGCGGCGCAAATCGACGGCGGGCTAAACTACCGTGAAGTGACTTTGGTTCGCTTGTAAATTCCCCCAGTGCGCGCGGGTTTGCCGTAGCGCAGACTCTGGAATTTACTCTCTCAAATTCTCTGGAGCAACAACGTCAGTTGCTTGCTTGATGGAAGAAATTTTGGCAGTCCATGCAATTTCGGCAGGTTTATAGATCATCGTCTGTCCATACTCAGAGGCATCGGTTAGGCTTTCGACTGACCGCATAAACCGCAAACGTTCATAGAGTTGAGACATGCCAAACATTTCCGCGACCCAAGCTCAGACCATGCTGAATACCATGGCCGCCATGCAGGAAGAACACAATTTACTGGTCCATGCCCAATGGCGTGAGCAGGGTTTTGAATTTTATCGAGCCATGTGGGTTGAATGCGCTGAAATGCTGGACCATTTTGGGTGGAAGTGGTGGAAGCAACAGTCGCCTGACATTGATCAAGTAAAGCTAGAACTTGTGGACATATGGCACTTTGCCCTCAGTGAGCTAATGCGTGACGGTGATATTCCGGGCGATGTTGCCGAGCAGTTAAGTGCCGTTGCAGCTGAGCAGACCACTGACGCGGACGCTTTTCGCCTAGCAATAGAGACCTTAGCGGGCAGGTGTTTGCAGACGCGGTCTTTTGACATACAGGCATTCACGGCTGCGATGGCGACCTTGCCGATGGATTATGCAGAACTTTATGCGCTGTATATTGGTAAGAATATGTTGAATCGTTTTCGCCAGAACAATGGCTACAAGAGCGGCGAGTATAAAAAACTTTGGCAGGGCCGCGAGGACAATGAGCACCTGATCGAACTGTTGGCTGAACTCAGCGATGACCCTGAGCAATTACCTCAGCGTTTGTATGTTGGGTTGGAGGCGCGCTACGCCACGGCCTGATCTATGCAGCCTATAGCGACGACCTGGCAACAGCATTGGCAGCCGGATTTGATCGGCACCTTAGTATTTGTGCTGAGTAATGATGACGTACTGCTGATTCACAAAAAGACCGGTCATGGCCAGGGCAAAATCAGTGCCCCAGGGGGCAAGTTAGAGTCGGGCGAGGGCATCGCAGAGTGCGCTGCGCGCGAACTGCAGGAAGAAGTTGGGATTCAATCAGGGAACCTTGTTTGCCGAGCTGAATTACGTTTTGTAGAACAGCAGGGTCCGCAGTGGCTGGGGTATGCGTTTACCACGCGTGAGTTTACAGGCGTCCCAACCCAGAGTTTGGAGGCCGATCCGTTTTGGTGTCGGCGTGCAGACATTCCTTATGATCGGATGTGGGATGACGACCGTTTGTGGGTGCCGCTCATCCTCGCTCAGGAACAGCGCCAGGAAAACGGCATACTGATTGCAGATCTTTTGTTCCGCGAGGGCCGACTGTTGGATTATGTTATAGATAGCTCGCGTCGGTTAGCCCCTGCATTGGAGGTGTAGTTTGCGTATCGGCATTTCAATCAGTTCGTCTTATCGGGTGGAGGATCCGCGTCTAGGTGCTCGTTTTATGATCGAACGCGCCCGGGCCGCACGGCAGGCGGATTTAGACAGCTTGTTTGTCGGCGATCATCACGTTACGGCCAGTCCCTATTATCAAAATACCCCCATGCTCGGACGCTTGTTGGCGGAGTGGCATAACAAACCTGCAGGGGCCCTGTATTTATTGCCATTGTGGCACCCGGTGCTGCTTGCCGAGCAGATCGCCACCTTGGCGGCTATTACCCCCGGTCGCTTCATTATGCAATGTGGGCTCGGTTGGGAGCCGCATCAGAGTGCCGGCATGGGTGTCGATATCAAGAAGCGCGCGGCGATGTTTGAAGCCAGCCTTGAGGTCATGCAGCGACTCTGGGCCGGTGAAACGGTGAGCGAAAGCCGATTCTGGAATATTCAGGACGCGCACATTGCCCCGCTGCCTGCGCAAAATATAGAAGTTTGGGTGGGTTCGGGTGCCCCAGCGGCGCTGCATCGGACCGCGCGCATGGCCGAGGGTTGGCTTGCTTCCCCGAGTCTGGATAGAGCCACAGCGGCACAACAATTAAATCAATACCGCCAAGCCTGCGCTGAGTTTGATCGCAAACCTAGGGCCATCGCGATACGTCGCGATATTTTTATCGGCGACAATCACAGCGAAGCGCAGAGTTTTAAGCAGCGCATGATTGCAAAGGGTTATCGTGGTTTTGCCGAAGAGGCCATTTTGGCCGGGACCGTGGAAACAGTGGCGGCGGAATTTACAGCGCTTGCAGAACTAGGTTTCACCGACATCGTGGTGCGTAATATGGCGTCGGATCAAGGTGCGGCGTTAGCCACTATCGAGCGATTAGCGCAGGTTAAGCAGGTGTTGGGTTTATAGTAATTTAAAACAACAAAAATTCTTGGGGAATGCATAGGGGGGATGATGAAAAAAGTACTGGTGGCTAACCGGGGCGAAATTGCTTTGCGCATCAGTCGAGCAGTGCAAGAAATCGGTATGCAGGCAGTGGCGGTTTTTCCAGCCGATGACGCCCAATCGCTACATGTTAGTGGTGCCGATGTGGCGCTGGAACTTCCAGGCCGCGGCGCGGCAGCCTACCTAGATATTCCTACCGTAGTTGCGGCGGCGAAAGATAATGACTGCGATGCAGTACATCCCGGTTATGGCTTTTTAAGTGAAAATGCTGACTTCGCCGCGGCCGTAGAAGCGGCTGGCATGGTCTTTATCGGACCCAGTGTTGGGGCATTGAAGGCCTTTGGCGACAAAGCCCAAGCCCGGGAGATTGCGCAGCAATGTGGGGTCCCAGTATTAGCCGGCGCTGGCGACGCGTTATCTTTAGCTGGGGCTGAAGAATTTTTCATCGCACACGCGGACGGCGGTATTTTACTTAAAGCAATTGCGGGCGGCGGTGGCCGGGGTATGCGCGTGGTTCGCCGGGTTGACGAGCTTGCTGACGCTTACCAGCGTTGCGCGTCGGAGGCTCAAGCGGCCTTTGGTAATGATGGCCTCTATGCCGAGCAGTTTATTGATCAGGCGCGGCACATCGAGGTGCAAATTATCGGCGATGGCAGCGGTGGGGTAAGCCATGTTTGGGAGCGAGAGTGCAGTGTCCAGCGCCGTCATCAGAAATTGGTGGAGATTGCACCGAGCCCAACATTAGATCCATCTGTGCGTGAGCAAATGTGTGCGGCGGCGGTGACTTTGGGTCAGCAGCTCAATTATGCAGGTCTAGGCACTATTGAATTCCTACTAGATACCCGCAGCGGTGAGTTTTACTTTATTGAGGCAAACGCGCGCCTGCAGGTCGAGCATACAGTGACAGAAGAGGTCACCGGCATTGATTTGGTGCAGGCACAGCTTCTTATTGCCGGCGGCGCTAGTTTGGCAGACCTGGGTCTGGTACAAGAGGCGATTCCGGCACCGCGGGGCTTTGCTATTCAATTGCGCGTCAATGCAGAGACCATGACTGCGAACGGCGATGTTAAGCCAACAGGCGGCCGCTTGAGCAAGTTTGAGGCTCCCACTGGGCCTGGGTTGCGCACGGATACCTACGCCTACGGGGGTTATTCCACAAATCCCAATTACGACTCACTGTTGGCAAAGCTTATCTGCTCAAACCCGAGCGCCAATTACGCAGATACAGTCCGGCGCGCCCAGCGTGCGCTCAAAGATTTGGTCATCGAAGGTGTAGCCACTAATCAATATTTTCTGCAGGCCTTGTTGGCGACGGAAGACTTTGCAGCAAATCAGCTGACCACCCGCTATCTCGATGAGCATATGGCTGCATTGGTTGATGCGGCCGCGCCTGCCGTTGCGGACACTGGCAAAGTGTTGGCCGGTGCCCAGGTCAATATGAATGACCCGCTGGCGGTGTTGGATCACGGCAAGGGTGGTAACGCGGCCACGAGCACTGGCCCCAACGTATTAGAACTCGTAAACGCGGAACTGCCACCAGGTACTGAGGCGATTTGTGCTCCCATGCAGGGCACGGTGGTAAGTTTTGAGGTGGCACCGGGTGATGAGGTATTCGTCGGTAAGCTAGTGCTGGTCATGGAGGCCATGAAGATGGAGCACGAGGTGCGTGCTGAGGTCAGTGGCATCGTTGAGCGTTTGGGAATTGAACCCGGAGATACAATTTTTGAGGGGCATCCGCTTATTTTTCTGCAGGCGGCTGAGGTTGCGGTCAGCGACGAAGGCGAAAAGGAAGAATTAGATCTGGATTACATTCGTCCGGATTTGCAAGAGGTGCTGGATCGCAAAAGTGCGGGCTTTGATCAGAACCGCCCGGAAGCGGTTGCTAAGCGTCATAAGACTGGTCGGCGAACGGCGCGGGAAAATATCGCCCATCTGTGCGACGAGGGTACCTTTGTCGAGTATGGCTCGGTAGTAATTGCCGGCCAAAGGCGGCGGCGCTCGATTGAAGATTTGATTAAAAATACCACTGGCGACGGTATGGTCGCCGGTTTGGGTCAGATTAACGGTGACCTTTTCTCAGAAGATCGCAGTCGCGCCATGGTGATGTCATACGACTACATGGTTTTGGCAGGCACCCAAGGTATGAAGAACCACGACAAAAAGGATCGACTGTTTGAGGTGGCAGAACAGCAACGGCTGCCGACAGTGTTATTTGCCGAGGGTGGCGGTGGTCGACCGGGGGATACCGACGGATCTGGCGTTGCTGGCTTAGATTGTCTGGCTTTCACCTATTTTGCGCGCCTCTCGGGTTTGGTGCCGATGGTAGGCATTACCACCGGTCGTTGCTTTGCTGGTAATGCGGTATTGCTCGGCTGTTGTGATGTGATTATTGCCACGGAGGGTTCGAACATTGGCATTGGCGGTCCCGCCATGATTGAAGGCGGCGGCCTTGGCGTATTTACGCCTGACGAAGTTGGACCAATGGATGTGCAGGTGCCCAACGGGGTTGTCGATATAGCCGTCAAAGACGAAGCGGAGGCGGTTGAGGCGGCGAAAAAATATTTGTCTTATTTTCAAGGTCCAGTAGCTGAATGGGAGTCGCCGGACCCGCGCGAGCTGCGCTTTATCGTGCCGGAAAACCGTCTGCGCTATTACGACATTCGTGCAGTGATCGATGGCATTGCCGACATCGGCTCGGTGCTGGAACTGCGTAAGGAATGGGGCATTGGCATTATCACCGCATTTATTCGGGTAGAGGGTCGTCCGATGGGTGTTATTGCCAATAATCCGGCACACCTGTCAGGCGCAATCGATGCGCCGGGAGCGGACAAAGGCACACGCTTTATGCAGTTGTGCGATGCGTTCGATATTCCCATTCTGTCTTTGTGCGACTGTCCGGGTATCATGGTTGGACCAGAAATTGAAAAAACCGCGGTGGTGCGCCATGCCGCGCGCATGTTTGTCACCAGCGCAAATATTGATGTGCCGCTGATGACCGTAATCACCCGCAAAGGCTATGGCTTGGGGGCACAGGCAATGGCGGGTGGTGGCTTTAAAGCAACTCTGTTCACTGTAACCTGGCCTACCGGTGAGTTCGGTGGTATGGGTCTTGAGGGTGCGGTGAAGTTGGGTTACCGCAAAGAACTGCAGGCCATTGAAGATCCTGAAGAACGTGCCGCTACCTATGAAAAAATGGTGGCCGACATGTACAAGCGCGGTAAGGCGGTAAACATGGCGTCGCATTTCGAACTCGATGATGTCATAGATCCCGCGGATACCCGCAAGTGGATTAGCCGTGGTTTAAGGTCAATTCCCGAGGCACCCCGACGCCAGGGCAAAAAGCGACCTAACGTGGATACCTGGTAACGGCGCTTATTCTACAAGTTCGAAGGTAACACCTGCATTTGCAGGCAAGCGCGCTAGTAAGGCGTCGCCCATGGCGCTGGCGGGGGTCCAGAAGCCTCCGGCTACCGGTAGGTCGTCGTGTGCAAGGGCCAGTGCGCTCTCTGCGATCATTTTTGCAGTAGATCCATAGCCGGGGTCGCGGTCGCCCTTAACACTGGCAATGAGATTTTTTGATTCATCAAGAGGATGTTTGGCGCGCAGTTCAACCTCAAAAAAGCCGCTTTCCTGTTGTTCAGGCGTGGGTCCTTCACCGGGCTTGGGTAGGACTTTTTGTAGGCCTCGCCGAGTTATGGGTAAACTCGCGAGTCCAGCAAATAGGCCCGATCCCACGCCGATGCCGGTGGCGCCCAAGAAGCCCTTAGCGCCAGCGCCGGTTAGGCTGCCTTCGTCATAGCGGAAGTCCTCGCCGTAGGCGCTGTTGAGCAATTCGTTGGTACGTCGCACAACGCGTGTGTTGATCGCTGCCATCATAAATGGGCCAACCCAGGCGTTAAAATCCTCGTCGAAGTAAGGGCTGAAACGGTCTGGCCCATCGGCACCGCGCAGGGTGTCGTTGAGCAAATATGGGTTGGCTAACTGTTTGAGCAAGGTGGGGTCTTTTTGTGCGGCCTCCATCATTGCCATCATGCTGTCGATGGTGCCGCCGCTGAAACCGCCCTTAAATGCCTTGGTGCGATATTTGATATGACGCGCAGGTACCCCATAGCGAGCCTGCATTTCTTTTTGCAAGAAATACACCCCAATGTCCGAGGGGATGCTGTCAAAGCCGCAGGTATGCACGATGCGCGCGCCGCTGTCTTGCGCGGTCTGTTGGTGCGCGGTAATCATTTCTCGCATCCACAGCGATTCACCCGTGAGGTCACAATAATGGGTGCCGTGCTGGGCACAGGCTGCGACTAACTCCGAGCCGTATCGGGCATATGGCCCTACGGTCGTAAGCATGACTCTGGTTTGTTGTACTAACTTTTCCAGCGAGTCGCTGTCGTGACTGTCTGCGTTTAATACCGGTATGTCTCGCTGACCCACGACGCTCTCGAGCTTTGCTGGATTGCGGCCAGCAACGGCCCAGCGCAAGTTACCGCTGCCATATTCTCGGTGCATGTAGTCCACCACGATGCGGCCGGTAAAACCGCTGGCGCCCCAAACGATAATGTCGTAAGGGCGCTCTGCATTTTCTAAATCTGGCATGGGATCAACTCTTGTTCTTTCGAAGATGCGTGGGCCTGACTATCGCGAAGACATTGTGGAGCTCATGGCGCCGCCAAAAATGAGCCACCTTTACTCATGTTACTCCTCGGACAACCACCCCCGGCAAATGACAATAGCTCGCTAGTTAAGGTCAACCTGCACCGGCAGCGCCAGCCGCGCTCTGCCGCTGCCGCATTTGCTGTAAGCGATACATTTCTTTGATGCTTAATCCGCCATCACCGTTGGCGTCCGCGAGTTTAAAACTGTTGGCGAGGCGCTTTTTCCATCGGTCGGGCAGCTCTGCCATAGTCAGTATGCCATCGAAATTTTTATCCATGAAGCCAAAGCTCTGTGTCGTATCGGCTAGCATTTTATCGTGCAATGGGTCTTCTGTAGTCTCGTTCACGTAGGTGTAGCTAAATGCCCCATAAAGCATTTCATCCCAGCTCTGTTGTCCCCATGGCACATTCCTATTTGGATCAGGGTTGCCTGGATTGTTTGCGGAGTTGTCATACCAGGTGGTGTGCACGAGTCGCGCGCCTGCCTCAACACGCTTGGGCTCAACAAACTCATACGTTCGTTGCCAATTGAAGTCGTAGTTTGGTACCGACAGGATGGTTTCTTTGCGACCATCGTTATGGACGATTTCAAACTTTGAGGCTACGCCACGGTAGTGGGAGTGAGGCACGAGGTCGTGGATCTCTGCGGGTCGATTAAATTCGTAGTAGGCCACTTCCTTATGCCTGGCCTCGTTTGCAGGAATATAAATCTCCGGATTCAACACCACTTCTTGCCGATAGAAGTTGGCCGGCTGTTTCTTATGGAAGTACAGTCCGATTTTGGAACGGTCAACGGTTTCGCGTCCAACAGGCGTGTAGTGTAATTGAAAGGTGAACTCGCCACCGGGGGCAATGTAAACGCCAGTGTCTTCAGGGAAGATATTCGACTCATTGCCGGGTGCGTAGCCGATCAGATAGTTGTCGAAGACTCCACTATCGCGTTTTTGCTTGGAGGTATCAGCATCAATGGATCCCGCCAAAATGTGGTGCACTACCTCGCGATCGCCGGGCAGAACGGTAGCCGCACGAACCCAAACGCCAACGTCTAGTGGGTTTTCCAAGCGCGGGTACTTGTATTCAACCACGCCGCTGGCCGGGATCGTATATTTTGGCATGTCCAAAATCAGATCAGGCTCCCCCAATGGCCAATTTACCTGTGCAATATTCAATTCGGCCAGCGGATCTGGACCGGTACCCCGGGGCGAACCGGCTTCGATCCAATGCACTAAAGTTTGTTTCTGCTCAATGCTGAGTGATTTATCGTCTTTAAAGACACCGATGTGCGGATCAGCATGCCATGGTGGCATACGTTTGGTGCGCACGACCTCGCGAATCATAGGGGCGAAACCACGCACCATGTTGTAGTCGCTCATAGGCCAAGGCCCCAAACCGCCTTCCGTATGACAAACCACGCATTTTTCTTGCAGCATGGGCGCGATGGTTTCGCTATAGCTGATTTGCTCGTGAGGCTGATTTTTCTGTGCAAAATTGATCAAGCAACCAATGGCGTCGCGCTTGGCAAGCTCAACCGGTTGTCCTGTAATTACGGCCTTGATGGCGTCGGCGGCATAGTGGTTAGACGCTTCATTCTTTTGGCGCTCGTACACTTGGCGGTCGTTTATTGGGCCGCGATAAGCGATTTCCCAAGTTTTCGGATCGATAACCAGAATTTCTCCGGTACGTATCAGATCCAACGATTCGCCAATGAGCTGAGTTTCGTCGTGCAGTATCGGTACATCAATACCGTACTTTTCAGCTTCTGCAGCGATGGTTTCGCGACGATCTTGCAGGTTGGAGTTGAGCATGAAGAATTGCGTACCGTCGGTGGCGAATTCATCACGCAGGGCGTTGTAGTCAGTCAGCGCGTTGCGCACGATTGGGCAGCCATTGCCTTGCACCATAACAACGATCGCGGGTGCGTTCTTATAATAGTAGAGATCGTGGGCGTCACCCTTGTGATCCAGCAGCACAAAGTTGTCCACGCGCGTTGCATGGGCCGAGGCCACGCTAAATACGAGCCCGAAAAATAATGCTGCTATTGTGCTGGTTTGAGTAAGCGAACGGATCATGGAATCCTCCTACCAAAAACTTGACAGTCCAAGCTATACCCTGAAGGTCTTGGATTCAAGACATTAGGGTTAATTTGTGTTGTTTGGTAACACTCGTTTTTTACTCGACAGATCGGCTCTAGGCGCTGATCGTTGGGTGATCAACTGTCATAAATCGTCGATAAATCGAAATATGGCTTGGAAGGCGTCTTGATACTGGGCATCGCTGAACCCGCTGTGATTGCCGTCTTCGATGGTGATCAAGCGATTTGTGGTGCTCAGACTTTCGTGCAGGGCACTAGCCTGCTCATAGGGAACCACGGAATCTATATCGCCGTGAATGGTAATAATTGGCGGCGTATTTTCGGCTACCAAAAATAATGGCGAGTATTGAGACGAAATTTCGGTGACCTTATCTGCATTACCAATCCAAGCTGCAGCGTAGTTCCCCTTGGGCCGCGTTTCGCTCAGAAACCCTTGCACCGCCTCAATGTCTGTAATGCCAAACCAGTTAACCACCGCCTTGGGCGGGCTTGCAGTCCTGCAGGGATGATCGCCGTCACTGTTGAGCATGCCAACCAATAAGGCTAAGTGCCCACCAGCACTGGCACCTGACACCACCACTTGATCAGTTGGCATACCCGACGCCTCGACAATTTCGATAACCCGTTGATAGGCGCACATCACATCGTCGACAGCCTGAGGGGCAGTGCCCGGGCCTTGTCGATAGTTTACGTTAACGACGTTCCAACCACGTTCTAAATAAGGGATCAATTGGGGAATTTCGGCAGCTTTATCGCCCGCGATCCAACCTCCGCCGTGGATCCACACTAAGGTAGGCCGCGGGTCGCTGGCCATTGCAAAATAGTCAGGTTCACCGGTGCGTCGGCCATGTAGGTAGAGATCGAAAACTTGGGCCGGATTCTCTCCATAGGCGACATCTACCTGAAGTCCGATACGGTGTCCCCAAAAACTATCTGTGGCTGGGGTAGCGTTGGCTGCGGCCAGCGGTAACAGCGCAGACAAAAGCAAGATACTGATCATGCTGCGGGTAACAAATTGCCAGATTGTCATGACGGATTATCCTCGTTAATCGATTGCCATAAAAGAGTGCCGCCGACTACTGCAGCAGGAATCACTAAAAAGTTCAAAAACGGTATCGCTAGGGTAAAGCTGACGCAGACGCCGAAGCCCAGTGCGCGCGCGCGCGCGCCTGCTAACTGCTGCAAAGTAAATCGGAAAGATTGCTGCTGGTTTTCGCTGGCGTAGTCGGCGAACTGAGCCGCCATTAACCAGGCGCTAAAGCCAAACCATAGCAGTGGCATGAATAGATTAAGTCCCGGAACAAAGCTCAGTATGAACAACCCAAGTAAGCGCGGTATGTGATAGCGCAACTTTTGCAATTCGCGCCCGATACTGGAACCAACAGTTGTCAAAAGATTAGCCGGCGCTGCTTGGTTAGTGGCGTGTGATAGCGCCCAAGTTGCTTCTGCTAATTGCCCGAGAAAAGGTGCCGCAACCAACGTGACTATTAGGCTGCTCAACCAAAATCCCGCGAGGCCCAGGGTGATATACACCGCGATCAGAAGCATGGTTTGCAACCAACCCAGCCAATCGGGAAGATTCTCCTGCAGCCAAGCGCTGGTCTCGCCAGCAAGCGGTATAACGACCAATATCAAGGTGAAACTGAAGGCCAGAACGCCTATCGTGGCAGGCACGATAATGTAACGTCGTAGCTCGGGGCTAAGGGCGAGCTGTAATCCTGATAAAAATAATTGGCCGCCATGCAGCAGTGGCATGCGTACAACTCCGTCATCCGTAATAAGGCCAAGTGTGCGCGGCGAATGGTTATCAGTCTAGCGGCGGTTGTGCATCCGTGCCGCTGGTCTATGATCAACGGCTAAAGAAAAGGTCGGCCAGATTACAAACCTGATCGGGTAAGTCGGCCGTACACCACTTATTAGGGATTAAGGGAGAACAGGGTGTCACAGACGCAGAATCAAGAAGTACAGGGTATCGCCGCAGATAACGTGACCCAATGGATGGCGGAACACATAGATGGGCTGGCGGCGCCTCTGAGTTTTGAATTGATTGCCGGCGGTCATTCTAATCTGACTTATTCTGTGGTGGATCAGCAAGATCGTACTTTTGTGCTACGGCGACCACCGCTGGGGCATGTTTTGGAAAGCGCCCATGACATGGGTCGTGAGCACAAGATCATCACCGCGCTGGCAGGTTCTCAGGTGCCGGTGGCATCGACCATTGGGCTGTGTGCAGACGTAAGCGTCAACGACGCGCCGTTTTATGTAATGGACTATGTGGCGGGGCCTGTGTTGCACGACGCTGAAGTAGCTGCTGCGGTGCCGGCTGTTGAACGATCGGCCCTCGGAGAGCATGTCGTTGATGTGCTGGCCGCGTTGCACCAAATTGACCCAGATACAGTGGGGCTTGGCGATCTTGGCCGCAAAGAGGCGTATTTGCAGCGCCAACTCAAACGCTGGAGTAAGCAGTGGGAGGCGACCGAAACTCATAAGGTTCCAGCCATGGATGAGAGTACTCGATTGTTAGCAGAGCGCATGCCCGAGCAAATTGGCGCCAGCATCGTGCATGGCGATTATCGACTAGGCAATATCATCGTTGGCGACGGGCAGGTTAAGGCGGTTTTAGATTGGGAGTTGTGCACCCTTGGCGATCCCCTAGCTGATGTAGGTTATCTGTTGAATTCCTGGGTAGCGCCTGGCGAGGGTGACGAGGATATAGCACCTACAGCGGCGGGAGGTTTTTGCAGTCGCGAGGATCTGTCCTTGCGCTATGCAAGCAAAACCGGTCGTGATTTAAGTGCTATTAATTACTACCGAGCGTTCTCACATTGGCGACTCGCGGCGATTGGCCAAGGGGTTTATAAGCGCTATTTGGTGGGGGCCATGGGAGAAAATCGTGACGTTGATTTGGACGCGCAAAAACAGGGCGTCACCCTAAAGGCCGAGGCGGCTTTAGAATTTCTGTTGATGTAGCGTTGCTAAATAAAAAAGGCGCGCCAGATTATGGAGGATCTGGAGACAACTCGTCTTCTTGGGGGAAGGACACTGTAAGGAAGGACTCTACTGAGTTGTACACACGCCTAAACTGAAATCTGAGGTAAATGTACAGTACAAAATAGAATAGTCAACCCCTAAAACATCCATTCTGTAGAGATTTTGTATAGAAATGACCGACGGGTTAGGTGTAGTTAGCCCCTAATTCGCGTTGGACTTAGTGTTGGGGGCGCTGTGGTTCGGGGTGCGCACCCTCTAAATCGCGGCTTTGCAGCGGATTTACACCGCGGACTGGATCTTGCTGTTGCTGCTGCATCAAGGTTTGCAGGGCAGATTCGGCGACCGCGCGGCCTTGGCCTATGTCGCTCGCAGCATGGCGCAAGGCTTGGGCGTAAGTGCTTGATCCGCTGGATAAGGCTTCGTCACTGCAAACGTTAAGAAAGCTATTCAGTGCATTGAGCTGGTGAATCTGCTCTACTACTTGTTGTGAGGCCTTGTGGGTGCCGTCGTCTGCGACAGCGATGGCGATTAACTCTTCGTCGCTGAACAAGCGAGTGGCGCTAGCGCCATGTAAATTCGGTAGACCAAATAAATTTAAGCACTGCTGTTCAATGTTACGCCAGGGTAGAGGCCAGCGCTGTGCATTTAGATTCGACTCCTCGCATTGCCGAACCTGGTCAGCCGAGGCGAATTGATAGATGGGCAACAGGCCGGCACTGGGGTGACGATCTCGCACCTGAGCAATGAGTTGGGGCAACAGTACAGGTAATTGCAGTGCAATAACGTCCACCGCAGGTAGGCTAGGGTCGCTTAGAAAAGCCTCCACGTTGGCCCAGCGGCCGATCACGTTTAAGGTTTCTGATACGGTAGACAACTGTTCTAATTGCAGTAGGCCGGCGCCGATCAGTGCCAGATTGGCTGGTCGGCCAAGGCGTGGTGCGGCGGTATGTGTCGGCTCGATTTGGTTTAGGCGTTGGTCCAATTGCCCGCTATTCAGTTGAATTACGCTGGAGACCGATTGGCCCCGATCTATTAGTTGTTTGATTTTATTGAGGTTTTTTACCTGTTCGTGGCTATAAAGACGAATTTTTCCTTTCTTTTCTGCAGGCGTAAAACCATAGCGCCGCTCCCACGCCCGCAGGCGCTCGGCGGCGATACCAGTCAGGGCAGTGACGCTACCAATCTGGTACAGATCCTGTGCTGGATAATCTGTCATGGTCAAAATCTATACAAAGGGCAGCGAATATTACTGAAAAATACGCTTTTGTACAGGTTTTAGCACCAACGGTGCTGGCGAGCTAGAACAACCAAATAGTCGCTCCGATCAATTGTTATCTGACCGGACTTTGGTCAACAATAGAGTGCTACCTTCTTATAAGACTGGGGACTTTTCCGATGCTGAATAACTTAGGTTTGTTTTTAACCAAACGAGCGCACTTATCGCCTGATGTAGAGGCTTATGTCGAAAGCGATAGTAGTTATCGCCTTACCTACACAGAGCTGAATGACCGCTGTAGCCAGTTGGCTAACGCATTTGTGGCGTCGGGTATTGAAAAGGGTGAGCGGGTTGGCCTGCTGTTAATGAACTCCAGCGAATTTATGGAGTCCTATTACGCACTAGCAAAAATCGGGGCGGTAGTAGTGCCGTTGAATTGGCGTTTGGTCGCTGATGAGTTGGAGTTCATTCTCAAAGACAGTGGCACCAAGCGCCTGATTTTTGACAATGATTTTGTCGAGACTGTTGCGGATCTGCACAGCCGTGGCGATAAGACGGATATTACGCAATGGTTGCAAGTAGCCCAGCCGGATGAGATTGCGCATTTTGCGGTCGACTACCGTGCTTTCCGTGATGCTCAGCCAAGCACAGAACCCGAGATCAATGCAGCCGACGACGACATGCTCTACATCATGTATACCTCGGGCACCACAGGTTTACCCAAGGGTGTTGTGCATACCCACCATACATCGATCTGGGGCCTGCTGAGTATTGCCGCAACGGCGGAGTATCACCCGCCCGAACGTTATTTAGCTTGCTTGCCCATGTTCCACGTTGGCGCGCTCACGCCCTTAGCGGTGAATGTATATAAAGGCGCTACGTCAATTGTGATGCGCAGCTTCGACCCTGTGGCGGCGTGGCAAATTATTGAGCGCGAGAAAGTGACCAGTGCATTGTGTGTTCCGGCGATGTTGAACTTTATGTTGCAGGTGCCCAATTTTGAAAACTTCGACCGCTCGACCCTGCGTTGGATGATGACCGGTGCCGCGCCTGTGCCGCCGGCGTTGACCAAGCGCTACAGTGAAATGGATATTGAATTGCTGCAGGTTTACGGCCTAACTGAGACCTGTGGGCCGGCGTGTTTGATGGACGCCAAGGGCTCATTACTGAAACCGGAATCCACTGGTAAAGCGTTCTTCCATACTGAGGTTAAAATAGTCGACGGTTCTGGCGCTACCTGTCCTCCGGGCGAGGCTGGTGAGGTGCTGGTGCGTGGCGAGCATATTATGACTGAGTACTGGAACCGCCCCGAAGCTACGGCAGAGACCATAGTGGACGGTTGGTTGCATACAGGTGATGTGGCGACTATGGACGAGCAGGGATTTGTCGTGATTCAGGACCGCATCAAGGACATGATTATTTCCGGCGGCGAAAATGTTTATCCTGCAGAAATCGAGGGGGTGCTCGGTGCGCATCCGAATATTTCGGAAGCTGCGGTCATTGGCCAAGAGAGTGCACGTTGGGGCGAATCGCCGCTGGCGATCGTGGTCAGGACCGATGAGTCTCTTACTGAAAATGATGTTCTTGAATATTGTAATGGCAAGCTCGCGCGCTTTAAGCAACCGCAGTCGGTGGTATTCATAGAGCAAATTCCACGCAATCCCAGTGGCAAGATTTTGAAACGGGTGCTGCGTGAGCAGTTTCCGGATGCTGCACCTACTTAAGCCCTAGTTCCGCCGGGGGGAGGCGAAATGGAATTGGCTGAATTAGAGCAGCGCCTGCTGCCGTTCTGTGAGGCTCGGTACCGTGGCGCTGTAAACATTACAGAAGTCATCACCATGCCGGGCCATGCTGGATTCGCCTATGGGTTCAAGGTTGCCCATGAGCAAGGCGAAGACGCCTGGTTTATTCGCTTGCCGCCGCCCAATGTAAATTGGGTGGGCACCGCTGATGTGCTGCGTCAGGTTGCAGTGCTCAACGCGTTGGATGCCACAGATGTACCCCATTGTTCAGTGCGCTGGTCTGGAAATGATCTTGAATGGTTCGGTTGCCCGTACTTTGTGGTGCCATGGCTGCAGGGCGATGTGCTGAGACTGGGGCCAGAAGATTGGGGCGCGACGTTAAGTGACGAGCAACTATTGGCGTTTGGCCGTCAAGCAATGACAGCTCTGGCTGAGGTGCATGGTGTGGACGTTGGTCAGGTAAGTTATCTTGGCGATGCGGTACCCTTTGCGGACGATGTGGTGCGCTGGGATAAATTCTATGAAAAGGCGGCAGAACCCCAGCGCCTGGCCGCAGTGCCGGAGGTACGGCAACGGCTACTGGACAGCATCCCGAAGAATGCCCCGATAGGCATTTTCCATGGCGACTTCCAAACGGCCAATCTCTTCGCCACGCCGGATGCCCAACTTGGGGCAGTCATCGATTGGGAACTCACGGGCATTGGTGCCACGCTAAACGATTTGGGTTGGATTTGTACCTTCAGTGACCCCTTGGCTTGGGATCGCGCTAATCCAAGGCCGCACTTTTTGACCCCAGATACGCTGGTCAGTTTGTACGCAGAGGCATACGACGGTGAACTGCCGGATATCAATTGGTACAGAGCTTTGGCGGCATATAAATTTGCGATTATCAGCGGCCTGAATTTGAGCCTACACCGTCGCGGTAAGCGCGTGGATGAGACTTGGGAAACCACTGCAATGTCCATGCAACCGTTAATAGAGCGGGCGTTGGATCTGCTGGCATAAGCCGAACGGGCGCATGGCCTATCCTCGCCGCTGTTTGTGTCTTCGATACGCCGGGCGTTAATGCATGCGTGTTCGTTATCCCACCGCCAGCGGGGCTGGAATCTTAGCCTCCAGATCTGACCTCAAAATCAAAATTGCTCGCCCTGTGCTGATCGCTCAAGCATGGCCATTAGATCCATTGTGGCCACGCCCTGCCGCGCAAGAATCTGCGTGGTTCGGGAACCAACGAACTCGTCCCATGCAGGGTGCGGTAACATATAAAACTGCTTGTTAGCCATGGCCGTAAAAACGTAATCGGCGATTTCTGCCGGACTTTTGCCGTTCGCCAGCATCGATTTGGCGGCCTGGTACTGAGGATCTTCTGTATCCGCTTGGGTTTGCTCTGCTCCTGGACGATTGCGCTCGGCATTAAAGATCTGCGTGTCGACAAAGCCCGGACATAGAACGCCTGCATTTATGTTGGCTGCGCGCTGCTCCAGATCAGACTGCACGCCCTCCGTCAGGGCAAGGACGCCGTGTTTGCTGACACCATAAGAGCCACCCATGGGCATCACCGCGGCCAAGGACGCGGTGTTCACTATGTAACTTTCCTCGCCGTGTTCCAGCATGTGCGGAATAAATGTCTGCACACCGTAGAGTACGCCGTAAAAGTTCACGCCCATGACCCAATGCCAGTCTTCATCGGGTGTTTCCCAGACGGCCTTGCCAGCGCTATTGCCCGCAGCCACGCCAGCATTATTAAACACTAGGTTTACATTGCCGTAGGTGTTAGTTGCTTCTTCTAGCAGATTATTAACCGAAGTTTTCACCATGGTATCGGTTATAACTCCGATTACATTGGCCTGACGCTGTGCAACTTTTTCGACCGCCTGATCCAACGCATCCTGTTGAATATCGCCGAGCACAACGTTCATACCCAACCCAGCACAATGCTCTGCTAAGCCTAGTCCGATGCCGCTAGCGCCGCCGGTGATCACGGCGGTTTTGCCACTAAAATCTTGCATACGAGGCCCCTAGTTTTTGCATCAGTGTAGGCCAGCCAAAGGCACCTCGATAGTGTATTGCATGACTGCGAAGAATATTTTGAGGTAATCTTTGGGCATCGAAAAAGGGGGACATTATGGAACGCATGAAACTTGAGTTTGTGGATAGGGTCGCGGTTTTAAAGTTTGATCATCCAGAGGTGATGAATGCGGTGGGCGGGCAAATGCTGCGCGACTTCGGTGCCGCTGTAGCAGAAATAAAGGCGCGTGGGACGGATGCCAGATGTTTATTGCTGACCGGTAATGGTCGTGCCTTTTGTGCCGGTGCTAACTTGCAGGACGACGATAGAAATAAGGGCTCGAATGAGGCGGGTGGTTCATTACGCCACGGCTATCACCCGTTGATGTTTGAACTTCGGGGTCTGGAGATGCCCATGGTCACCGCAGTCAACGGTGCAGCCGCTGGCGTCGGTATGAGTTTTGCGATGATGGGCGATATTGTCTGTGCGTCCGAGGATGCTTACTTTTTACAGGCGTTCGCGCGTATCGGCTTGATACCCGATGGTGGTGCCACCTATATGTTGCCGCGTTTGGTGGGATGGGGTCGCGCAATGGAATTATCGCTGCTGGCGGAACGATTGCCCGCCGCCACGGCTCAGGAGTGGGGCTTGGTTAATCGTGTTTTTGCCGATACTGACGCCCTAGCCGCTGGCTCAATGGAACTCGCTCAACGGTTGGCTAATGGTCCGCGGTCGCTAGCACTGATTCGTAAAGCGTATTGGCAAAGCTGGGGCAATAGTTACGAGCAACAGCTTGAACTGGAGGCCCAATTACAGAATGAAGCCGGGCGCAGTACTGATTTCCGTGAGGGTGTGAGCGCGTTTTTACAAAAACGAGATGCCGCTTTTAAAGGCGAGTAGGCGACGCAGCACAGCATTAGTAGATAACGGGGTTGAGAGTATGAGTTTAGCGGGACGTGTCGCGCTGGTTACCGGCGGCGGTCGAGGCGTTGGTAAAGGCATTTCCATGTCACTGGCAGCGGCTGGAGCGACGGTTGCGGTGAACTATCGCCGCGATGCAGAAGCAGCGGCAGCGACAGTGGCCGATATCATTGCCAACGGCGGTAAGGCCCAAGCCTATGCTGCTTCGGTGGATGACTTTGAGCAGAACGCAGAAATGGTGGCTGCTATTGAGGCCGACCATGGGGCCGTTGGTATTTTGGTGAACAATGCGGGTATCGCCAGTCGTGGTCAAAGTGTAGTGGATACAGACCCTGCAGAGATGCGTCGCGTGGTAGCTACTCACGCCTTCGGACCCCACTATTTGGCCAGTTTGGTAGTGCCGAAAATGCGCGGCTTAGATCGCGGCGACATCATTATGATTTCTAGTGTGGCCACCCGCTCGCTGAGCGGTTACGGCGCGCCCTACAACATGGGTAAGACCGCTATGGAAGCGTTGGCCTATACTCTTGCTAAAGAAGAGCGCGAGCATGGCATCCGGGTAAATATCGTCGCTCCTGGGCTTGTGGATACGGACATGGGGCAGCGCTTGATTCATGCGGTTCAGGGCGTAGATGACATCCGCACACTGGACGAATCCATGCCCTTTGGCCGGGTTTGTCAGCCGGAGGATGTGGCCAATGTGGTGCGGTTTTTAGTCAGCAACGAAAATTCATATCTGACTGGCGAACGACTCTATTGCGATGGCGGTGGGCAAAATCTGCGTTAGTGCGAAGGCGAACTATTGCCGGTAAATTTTTCGAGTAAACGCGCTCGTGTGGCGGTAGCGTCGGCAAGTGGCTGTTGGCGAAAGCCAGCGACCTCTTTGGCGCTGTAGGGTATAAAAGGGTGCGGCAGTTGCGCCGCACTCATGGTTAGTAAAATCCAGTTCAATACGTCCGCAAGGTCCTGATCGCTGAGGGGTGAATTGGCCGAGCCGGGTACCTGCACGAGATAGGCGCGTCCGCCGTCGACGCTCAGAAAACTGCCAACAAAATCGGCCATGGTAGGGATATCGTTTAGGCCGCGGCCATCGGCAGCGTGGCAGCCTTGGCAATTCAGCATGTAGTTCAAGCGTGTGGCGGTAGGGTCGATACCTGCGGCGCCCAAGGCTTGCGTCGACGTGGCATCGGCCATGGCCGAGCAACTCAGAACTAGACTGATGGCCGCGGCTTTCCAACCCATTATATGAGCGCCTCAATATGGGCTTGGGCGGAACGGGCTAATGCCTCAAGGTCATAACCGCCCTCTAATGTGGAGACCACGCGTCCCTGACAGTATTGATTAGCGATACTTACAATTTGCTGGGTGATCCACTGAAAGTCCTGCTCTTGCAAGTTCAGTGCTGCCAGTGGATCTAATTGATGCGCGTCAAATCCTGCGGACACTAATATTAAGTCAGGCTGGTGTTGCTCCAGAGCGCCTAACCACTGGGTGCTGATGGCGCGTCGAAAGTCATCACCGCCGCTACCAGCAGGTAATGGCGTGTTGACGATGTTCGGCTGCTCAATGTCGTCCAGTCGATTTGGGTAGTAAGGATGCTGAAAGCTCGAGCACACCATGATCTGGGGATGGTCTTTGCAAATATCGACGCTGCCGTTGCCGTGGTGAACATCGAAATCAACGATTGCAACGCGATTTATATCCTGCTGTTCGAGAGCATGGAGGGCAGCGATGGCGACGCTGTTGAGTAGGCAAAAGCCCATGGCTGAATTTGCCTCAGCATGATGTCCTGGGGGCCGCACGGCGCAGAAAACACGTTGCTCTGTGCCGGTCAGTACATCGTCCACGCCGCTGCACACGGCGCTTGCTGCAAGTCTGGCTGCGTTGAGGCTGCGCGGGCCCATCCAGGTGTCCGGGTCGATTGGCACGATACCGTCGGTGGGCTCGCTACGTCTTAGAAACTCCAAGTGCCCGGTGGTGTGGGCGGCTAGAATTTGCGCGTCACTCAGGTCCCCTGGTTCGCGCAACTGACAGTCATCGAGAATGCCCTCGCGATCTAGATGACCCAGCAAATGGCGCAACCGATCCGGCCGTTCAGGGTGGCCCTCGGCGACATCGTGGTGAATAAACTCCGGGTGGGTATAAATATGCATGACGTGAAATATGCCCGAAGAGTGCTTTGCAACCAAGGGCATTACTTAGGCTTTGGACCAGACAATCTGGCTCTGTGCCAGGCAGCCTCGGGCGGTATAGATGCTGTCGGCCCGTATATTTAATGTGCCTTCGTTAACTAAGCCGCTTGGCATGGTCCGAAGGTTAGGGCGTTAAATGGCCTGCCAGTATGGGTCTTTAAGCAGGGAATGGGTTTATTATTGTGTCTTTGCTTCAGGTGAAAACGAGCGTGTTATCTGTGTTGTCCTTCCTGCGCACTTTGATCGCTATGATGGTCGGCGGTTTCGCCTGGGTTCTGGTGAATAATGCACTGGGACAACCGGAAGGCGCTATGGTGCTGCTAACGGTATGGATAGCTGGTTTGGCCGGCGGCGCGGTTTGCACTATGTATTCTGCACGCCAGGGCGTTGCCATGGCGGCGGTCAGTGGACTGTTACTGGCTTTGGTATTTTTGTGGTTTCGGCATATACATCTGGCATTGCCGATCACTGGTGGTGCATTAGTTGCGCTGTGGCCGTTATGGTTTCCACCGGCGTATTACCTAGGCGCATACGCCTATGTATTGGTTTTGCTTCGCAGCGAGAGGTAAGTGGTGCAGGATTTATTGAATTTATTGGGTCCGGGTCAGCGTATTTTCGTTGCCGGTAGCAGTAACGAACCCAGCGGTCTGCTCCAAGCCATGGCGCAACTTGGGTTGCCGGAAAATCTCAATTTCATTCAATTCCCCATCCCCGGACTTAATGCCGTGGACTTTACCGGCTGGAACTCCAGCGCTCAGCTCACTACTTTTTTTATGACACCGACCCTAGCGAAAGCAGATTTGCCTAGGGTGCATTACTTGCCTATGCAGATGCGTGCAGTTTTCGATTATCTCAGTGACAACATCGACGTCTGCCTGTTACAGGTAGCCTATGACCGCGATGGGGTTTTACGCATTGGCCCGAATGTGGACTTCACAGCTTCGGTATTGAGCGCTGCCAAAGTGGTCATTGCGGAACTCAATACCGCTGTGCGTGCACCTTTAGGCTGCCCGTCCATTGAACCGGGGCGCATTGATTATTTGTTTGATAGTCACCGTCCGTTAACGCCAATGGCGGTGCCGAAAATTGACGCGGCGGCACAAATTATCGGCGCATTAGTGGCTGATCTCATTAACGACGGTGATTGCCTGCAAACCGGCATTGGGGCAATTCCGGCAGCAATTCTCAATGAGTTAGACGGCAAGAGTGATCTGGGGTTGCATGGCGGATTATTGGATGTCGGAGGGCGACGCTTGATTGAAGCCGGTAACGTCAATGGTATGCGTAAAGCCGTCGACCAGGGTCGGCATATAACGGGTATGGCGCTGGGTGACGACGCACTATTTGATTGGTTAGCCGATGAGCCTGCAGTAATTTTTCGTGGTGCTGATCACACCCACGAAGTCAGTGCTATTGCGCAATTGCAAAATTTTGTCTCGATCAATTCTGCGGTAGAAGTGGATCTGTTTGGTCAGGTCAATGCAGAGTACGCCGGCGGTCGGCAAATTTCTGGCACGGGTGGTTCGGTAGACTTTATGCGTGCTGCGAAAGTATCCAAGGGCGGTCGATCTATAGTCGCCATGAATGCCACCGCTCGGGGTGGCACTGTGTCGCGAATTGTTCCTAGGGTCGATATGGTGACGGCCTTGCGTACGGATGTAGACATCGTGGTGACCGAGTTTGGTGTGGCGCAGTTGCAAAATCTGCCCAACCGCCAGCGTGCGGGGGCATTGATCGATATTGCGGCACCGCAGTTTCGTGATGAATTACGCAGTCAGATGTCTGCCGGATAAGCAGATCCTGCCGCAGCCATCGGTAATGGCTGAGTCTAGGCGATTTGGGTTAGAAAAAACGCATACTCCTCGGCGACTTCTCGCAACGCGGTAAAGCGTCCAGATTGACCGCCGTGCCCCGCCTCCATATTGGTTTTCAGCAATAGCAGGTTGTCGTCAGTTTTTTCGTGGCGCAGCTTCGCCACCCATTTAGCAGGTTCCCAATAGGTCACACGTGGATCATTAAGACCGGCGGTGACCAGCATAGGCGGATAGGCCTGACTTTTTATCTGATCATAAGGTGAATATGCCTGAATCGTGGCATAGTCCTCGGCGCTGTCGATGGGATTGCCCCACTCTGGCCATTCCATAGGGGTAAGAGGCAGATCCGGGTTGAGCATCGTGTTCAATACATCGACAAAGGGCACATGGGCGACTACCGCAGCGTAAAGCTGGGGTGCCTGATTGATTACTGCACCCATAAGCTCACCGCCAGCGCTGCCGCCGCTGATGAGTACCCGGCCGGCGCTGGTATAGCCCTCGTTAATTAAGTGACGCGTGCAATCAACAAAATCGTTAAAGGTATTCTCACGCTGCTGCAGCTTGCCGCCCTGGTACCAGTGGTAGCCTAGATCGTCACCGCCGCGAATATGCGCGATTGCGAAGATCACCCCGCGGTCGAGGAGCGATAGGGTATTCGTTGAAAAAGCGGGGGGTATGGCATGCCCGTAGGCGCCATAGGCGTAAAGGTGCAGTGCGGTACTGCCGTCACGCGGAGTGTCGCGTTTATAGACCAGACTTATCGGCACCTGTTGGCCATCGCGCGCGGTCGCCATCAGACGCTCGGATTGGTAGTCATGGGCGTCGTAGCCGCTGGGTATCTGCTGCACTTTACGAGTTTTTAGTGTGCGCGAACTGATGTCGTAGTCCATAACGCTATGAGGTGTAGTCAGAGAACTGTACTGCAGGCGTAAAAAACTGCTCTGGGAATTTGGGTTGGTACCTAGATCGAGGCTATAGGTCGCCTCGGGCAACTCGATAAAGTGGCGCTCATTGTCCGCGCTGATAACCAAAATTTGATCCAGGCCATCGATGCGCTGGGGCACGAAAATCTGATCGTCGAAGACCAGTTGGCCCAGTAGATAATGGGTAGCATCCCCGGCGAGAAAGACCTGCCATTGGCTCAGGCTGTTCGCGATTAGCGGCGCGGTATACAGATCAAAATTAGCTTGGCGCTTATTGCTGCGAATCAGTAATTGGTCCTGGTAGTGCTCGACCTCGTATTCATGGCCGGTCTCGCGTGGGCAGATCAAGGTTGGCGCGCTGCTGAAATCGTCAGCGGGCAAAAATCTGACCTCGCTGGTGACATGGTCGGCACTGTGCAGGAATACCAGCTGCTCTGACTGGCTCAAATGCATGGACAGAAAAAAACCACCATCTTCTTCGGCGCAGATCAGAGTGTCGGCCTCGTCGCTGAGTAATTTGCGCCAATAGATTTTGTCTGGACGCCATTGGGCGTTGACCTGTCGATATAGGATTCCGTCGCTGGACTTGTTCCAAACGGGGTCGCCCATAGTGTCGGTGATCGGTGCGGTAATCTCGGTGTCGTGTTGCAGATTGATGACGTATAGAGTGAAGCGCTCGCTACCGTCATTATCAATACTGTACGACAGGTATTCATTGTTGGGGCTAACACTTAGTGCGCCTAGGCGAAAGTAGTCGTGACCCTCGGCCAATGTGTTTTCGTCTAATAGTAGCGTCCACTGGTCTGAGGCCACTTGCTCTAGGTCATGGGATCCAGCCGCCCGATACCAGCGCCGGTATTGGTCGCCCTCGGTAAAACGCCATTGGTAGTGAAAGCCGTTGTGGAAATACGGCACGCTCGCATCGTTGTCGCTTTTGCGCGCCTTCAATTCCGTAAACAAAGTGTCCACAAGGGGCTGATGTGGGGCCATGCAACGCTCAAAGTAGGCGTTTTCCGCCTGCAGGTAATCGAGTACTTCGGGATCGGTGACGGTGGGGTAGCCGGGGTCTTGTAGCCAGGCGTATGGATCGGCTGTGACGATGCCGTGGTGGCTGTGCTCATGGTGTTTGCGGTCTGCCTTGGGCGGGTCGCCAAACGTTGTATGGGTTGTCATAGTATCGATGGGTCTGCTGAAAAAGCAGGTAGAGTAGTGTGCTGGGCGTTAACTTGCACCCTTTCGGCAACGGACTTTTTGATACTCAAAGGAGAAACTCATGGCACATATTCCACCGCTAGATATGGATAGCCATCCCGAACTACAGCCTGCTTTCGCAAGCGCCGCCGCGGCCATGGGGTTTGTTCCCAACAGTACCCGTACCATGGCTCATATGCGGCAATTGCCCTTTGTTTTTTCTGCGCTGTTCGCAACCATAATGGGTGGCGATGCCAAGGCCATTTTCGCAGGACTGCAAGAAGTCATACCCGAGCAAAATGCTGCTGAGGAAAATCTTCCCCCAGAGCTGCTGCAACTCATTGCATATTGCGTCAGCCTAAGTGCGGGCTGTCGCTATTGTCAGGCTCACACCGGCCACAACACCGAGCGCGTCAGTGGCGCCCCGGAACTGCAGGCTGAGCGGCTTGCCCAAGTGCTGAATTATGAAACGGCGACCTGCTTTAGCGCTGCGGAGCGAGCCGCGATTGGCTTGGCGTTGGCTGCAGGTCAGGTGCCTAATGCCAGCGACAGCGAGCACTTCGCGCAGTTACGGCCGCACTTTTCCGAGCGCCAGCAGGTACAGATCGTCGCCGTGATCAGTCTGTTTGGCTTTTTGAATCGATGGAACGACACATTGGCTACGACCCTCGAGCAGGCGCCCATTGATTTTGCCGAGCAAACTTTAGCGGCTGGTGGATGGCGCCTATCAAAGCACGGAGCGGAGTAGCCCACGATGTGTGGACGGCTGCACGTATGCGCTGCGGATGTTACTGAACTGCTGCAGGAGTTCGCTGAACTGATCCACCCAGGACCGGATAATCTAAATGCGGCACCTACCGAGGATATTGCGGTACTGGTCGCGGACGCCGATGGTGCCGTGCAATTGCGCTTGATGCGGTGGTGGCTGACACCGAGTTGGGCGCAACAGCCGAGCACTCGCTACAGTATGTTTAATGCTAAGTCCGAAACCGCGGCGACACTGCCGAGTTTCCGTGAGCCGTACAAACGCCAGCGTTGTGTAGTGCCCGTCAGTGGCTTTTACGAGTGGGCGCGCCGGCAGGGACATAAGCAAGCCTATTTTTTACGCAGTGTTGAGAATACTGGGCTACTGCTGGCCGGGCTCTGGGATCGCTGGCAGGGTGTTGATGACGCAGGGCAATCCCACTCCATAGATAGCTTCACCATACTCACAACCGGCGCCAGCCCATCGATGCAGGCACTGCATCATCGGCAACCGGTACTGTTGGATCAAAGCGGGGCGCGGCGTTGGTTAGACCCCAATATAGCGACAGCGGAGCTGGAACATTATTTTGCACCACAATTGGTTACATCTATTGAAGCGCGGCCGGTGTCGTCATGGGTGAATAACGCGCGCAACAAAGACCTGCGTTGCGCACAAGCAATAGCGGAATCTGTAGTGTTAAATTGAAGCTGGTATTGACCAGTGTTGGAGAAGCATTTGATTTTACGTAAGGGGCTTTGGTCAGGACGCGGCAGTGTGCTCACGGAGGGTGCGAGCCTAGGGCAAAGCATTACGCTTGACGGCGAAGTGGTGGATGAGCTCGATGGCTTGACGATTACTGGCGAGATCAGTGACAGCTATAGGCTGCCGTTGTCCATGCGCATTGCACCAAACGAGGTGGGCACGTATGTCATTGATGCGCGCTTGGGCAAAGTTGCGCTCGACGGCATCGCTAAGCTCGAAAGCGAGCCCAACCACGCCTTGCTGTGGCACGAGTCGGGTATCTATAGCGCCAGTGTGTCGCTGTTCAGTATTAGCGGTGGGCTGGGCTGTCGCGGTTTTTTTCGCGATGAAAAAGGCATCCTGACGTGGGAGATGCAATTGCAGTCCAAACAACAGGCTGTGGGTGGTGCTAATGTGGTGTCGCTGGCGCGGCGTCGACGATAGTTGGCCGGTGCTTTAAACCACCAGATAGGGCCGGACTAATTGTTCGATCTGTTGGCGTAATGTGTGTAGCTGAGTTTGCATGTTAGGGCTGTTGAGAAGGTAACGGTCTAGGGTGGTATTAACGATACCGTATAAGGTATGGGCCATCAGCTGAATATCCACGTCGTCTTGCAGATGCCCCATGCCCTTGGCCATGCTTAGGGCGGAGTAGTAATAACCGTCGCCTGCTTGGTCGATGGTTTCAATGAGGCTGGTGGCCTCGCTGGATTGATCGGGCGTGGTAAGGCTGGCGCCAAGAGTGAGTATCCACTTAATGTCGTCGCGACCGAAGCTCTGAAACCTTAATCGGTTGATCTTGTCTAAGGTGCCCAGCAGGTCGCCATCATAGTGTTTAACCGCGTCGTCAATGGCGGGGCCCGGACCGACGTAAACGTCCAACAACATCTCTACTAAAATAGTGGCCTTGGCGGGATAGTAGTTATACAGCGTTTGATAACTTACCCCGGCTTCGTCGGCGATCTGGCGTGTGCTGACTTTGTCCCACTTACCTTGTTTGGCGAGTTCCTTGGCCGCATTAAGGATTGCGGTTCGAGTGCGGACCTTGTTTTTTTCGCGCAACGACATAATTTGACTTTAGCCTAAAATTTGACTTGATATATTATTATTGCTTTAGGATCGATTGCAAGTTAGTCTCTCGCACCACTTTTCAAGCAGAGCGATCAGGATGATGTTGTCACAATGTTTGCGCTTGTTTGTGCTGGTCGCCATAACCGTCAGTGGGGTTGGCCTAGCTGCAGAAGAGTTCGATCCCATGACCTTAGTCACCCGGCAGATTGACCAAACTCGTGGTCTGAGCTCATATTCCGAGATGACCATGTTGATTAAGCGGCCAGGCTGGCAGCGGGAGTCGACTCTTTATGCCTGGACCCGCGGGCGCGAAGACGCTCTGATCAGGTTCGTGGCGCCGGCTCGCGACGCCGGTAATGCCCTGTTGAAGCAGGGCGATAAGATGTGGACGTTTAATCCTAAGTTGAACAAGAGTATTCGCTTGCCGGGTGGCATGATGTCGCAAAGCTGGGCAGGCTCGGACTTTTCTTACGATGACATGTCGCGTAGCGACAAATGGATCAAGCACTATCGGCTTGAGCATGTGGATACCGAGGAAATCGATGGGTTGAAAACCTACACCATCGACGCGATTCCGTTCGATGATGCGCCGGTGGTTTGGGGCAAAGAGCGTTTGCGTATTCGCGAAGACGCGGTGCTGATAGAGGCAATTTATTACGATCAGGATATGCAGCCGTTGCGGCGGATGGTGTCGACAGAAATTGGTGCCCTCGGCGGACGGACCATGGCCACAACGCTACGCATGATGGACTTGGAGAAGCCAGACAGTTTCACCGAGGTGCGATACGACGCCATGGATTTCAATGTGGCTCTGCAAGACCGGCTGTTTACCCTGTTTTCATTGCAATCAAGGAATCGTTGAACCGTGATCGCACTCGCGTGGCGAAACCTCTGGCGCAATAAAACCCGTACCTTGCTGACCGCTTTTGGCATCGCGTTTGCGGTATTTCTGGTCAGCTTTGCCATGTCCATGCAGGGTGGCAGTTACGATGACATGATCAAAGCCGCTACGCGTTTTTACACCGGCCATGCGCAGATCAACCAGCGCGACTTTGTCACCGACAGTAAGTTGGAACAAACCGTTCCCGATGCTGCGGCGCTGCGTGAGCAACTGCAAAATCGCTTCCCGCTTGTAGCGCTGCCGCGGGTGCAGGCCTTCGGCATTGTTTCAAAAGACGAACGCTCCATCGGTGGAATGTTGGTGGGCGTCGACTTTATGGCAGAAGCGGCGCAGTTGGATCTGTTTAAAAAAATCACTGCAGGTGCGTTGCCGCGTTCGCCGGGCGAGGCCTTGGTGGGCGCTGCTATGGCGCGCAATTTGGGCGCGGACTTAGGCGATGACATCGTTATCTTAGGCTCCGGCAAGCGCGGCGGAGTAGCCGCTATGGCCCTAAGTATTGGTGGAATTCTTGACACCGGCCAAGCTGAATTGGACCGCAGCTTGCTCTTTGCACCTCTCGAGGCTGTGCAAGAGGCGTTTGATCTGGACGACGAGGTGCACAACCTTGTGTTGGTGCTGGAAGACTACTCTCAAGGCACAGTCCTAGCGCAATCGGTAGGTGAGCTGCTAGAGCGAGACCAAAGCTACCGGACTTGGCAACAGCTGCTGCCCGAGGTGGAGCAAGGAATCGAACTGGATCGGGTGTCGGCTGAGATTTTTTATTACATTTTGCTCATCTTGGTCAGCTTTGCGGTTTTGAATACCTTTGTGATGGTGATCTTCGAGCGCACGCGTGAATTTGGCATGCTCATGGCCCTGGGCCTGCGCCCGTGGCAGATCATTGGGCAAGTGCAAATAGAAGCGTTTTTCCTCGGATTGAGTGGTGCTCTCATAGGGTTAGTGTTGAGTGCCGCGCTGGTGGCGTATCTTTCTGAAGTGGGCATCCCGCTGAGCGCATACGGGGAAGGCGAAGCGGCGGCCAAGGAAGCCTTTGCGAAATTGCAAGCGGGTAGTATTACCCACTTGTACCCTGCATTTTCGGTTGCGAGTATGGCGACAGCACCCTTGGTGCTTATGGTGGGCACTCAATTGTCGGCGTTATTTTGTATGTTGCGAGTACGACGCCTCAACCCCGTCGCAGCGCTGCGAGTGGAGTAAGCCGTGCCATTTAAACTCATCGTGCAACTGAGCGTTCGGAACCTATTTCGCTATCCTCGTCGGAACGGCTTACTGCTCGCAGCGATCGCCTTTGCGCTGGCGGGTGCGAC
>CAJXAC010000012.1 GCA_913050035.1 uncultured Gammaproteobacteria bacterium
TGGGATTCAGAAGTGCGTGGATAAGCTGTTGGAGTTGGCCGGTGCTCGCAAAAAACAACAGCCCGCTGGCCAGGGGTACCAATACCGCCACAGGCCCCTTGGTCAGTAACCCGAATCCAATCCACACGTATACCCGCCGCAGTTTGGGCGGGCTTGGCTGTTCCCAGTACCGATACATGTCCACGAAGGCGAGGGCGAGAAACAGATTCAGTAGTGCGTCGGCACTGGCAAAATGGGCGATACCCCAGCAGGCTAAGCTTAAACAGAGCATTGCTGCGACCAGGATGGCCTGTGCTTCGCCAAGGCGAGGTTTAGCGAAGACGAACACTACCCAAACCCAGAGGCTTGATGCCAGCGCCGATGGCAATCGAAATGCCCACTCAGAATAACCAAATATATTGACGCTGAGTGCCTGCAGCCAATAAATCAGAATCGGCTTATCGAAGCGCGGTGCGCCATAAATAAAAGTGGAAATATAGTTGCCATTGCTAAGCATTTCGGTCGTGGCGCCGCTAAATGCGCCTTCGTCCACGTCGAACAATGGCCAACCGCCGAGATTCATGAAAAATGCCCAGATGATGAGCGCAGCAAACCACCAAGTAATCGGGGAGCGAATTGTCGCGGCTTGGAGCATCTTGCGGCTACGGGCGAATGATGGGTTAGTCCTGGGTGTTGTGGGCCGGGTGCCAGCCGTCCCGATCTGTCTCGGGCGCATTGCGGATAACGTAGGACTTCTGTTTGCCCGCCTCGAAGTAGGTGCGCGTCATCAGTTCTGCCAACACGCCAACGGTTAAAAGCTGTACAGCGGCAATAATCAGTATCATTCCCAGAGTTAGCAGGGGCCGATTGCCGATGTCTTCGCCGAGGAAAAGTTTGATAAAGCCCAAGTAGCCGAAGACCGCGGTGCCAAGGCCGCCGAGGGTAAGGCCGATGCCACCAAAGAAGTGCCCGGGACGAGATTCATAGCGGAGAAAAAAGAATACAGAAATAAGATCCACCACTACCGCCGCAACTCTCGACAAGTTGTATTTGGATTTACCTGCGACGCGCGGGTGATGTCGCACTGGTACTTCAGCTATGCGCGAGGCACGGGTGGTAACGGCGACCCAAGCAGGTATGAAGCGATGCATGTCGCCGTACAATGACAGTCTTTTGATGGCATCCGCACGATAGGCTTTTAGTGAGCACCCGTAGTCACGCAGACGGATGCCTGTAACTCGGCCAATAATGCGATTAGCGACGAACGAGGGCAGCAGTCGAGTCAGCGCTTTGTCTTGACGGTTTTTACGCCAGCCGGAAACCATATCTAGATCTTGTTTAAGCAACTCTTCAAGCAGCATGGGT
The DNA here is from genome assembly GCA_913050035.1 of uncultured Gammaproteobacteria bacterium. Taxonomy (GTDB): domain Bacteria; phylum Pseudomonadota; class Gammaproteobacteria; order Pseudomonadales; family Azotimanducaceae; genus UBA4421. The sequence continues at coordinate 1,345 of CAJXAC010000012.1, forward strand.
ATGTCCTGGGGGTCGTTTTGCAGATCGCCATCCATGGTGACAACTAATTCGCCACGGACATGATCTAGGCCAGCTTGCATGGCTGCGGTTTGCCCGAAGTTGCGGTTCAATTCGAAAGCGCGCACGTGATCGCCGAATTGCTCGCGTGCTTCTGTGAGTCGCAACCATGTTGCATCAGACGAGCCGTCGTCGACGATAATCAGTTCCCATGGGTGCGCGTACGCTTGCATGGCTTCGTGCACTTGTTCGACGAGAGGATGAACGTTGTCTTCTTCATTATAAACGGGCACTACGATGGACAAACTTTGTGAGTCGTTAAAGCTCATGGGGACTACCTTTATAAGAGCACGGCGATAAAAGTCTGATTCTAACACGGCTAGTATGCTTCTCCGGAATTCTCTTGGCGGTTTGAGCGAGGTAAAGTGGTGAGATGGGTGGCTCTATTCGACAAAAAATCAGCTTAAGTCAGCTGTTCGGCATCGTAATTGCGTTGGGCTACTGTGTGCTTATTGAGGTTTGGCTGGGCTGGGTTGCCGTACTCGCACCGTTATTTGGGTTGCCGACGTTATTACTGGTACAAATGCTAGCTTTGCTGGTACTCACATACATTGTGCGCGCGTTGCGCCTGTACAGTTATTTTTTTAGCGACATTAAGCGCCGGTTTGGTTTGACGCTGGCAATAATGCTTACTCACAACTTATTTAATCACCTGTTACCGGCACGCTTAGGCGAAGCGAGTTTGCCACTATTGTTGCGCCGGCACGTGGATGTTGATTTGTTGCGGGGCACCAGTGCGCTGTTGTGGTTTCGATTTTTAGATTTTCATACGCTCGTTTCCCTAGCCCTGGTTGCAGTGTTTTTTGTTCCAGAAAGCGCTCAGTTGCTAAACGGCTTTTTCCTATTCGCAGACTCGCTGGGTGCTGTATTGCTACTTATTATCGGCGTGTTCTTGTTTATACCGCTGGGCATGTATTTGTTCGCAAGGCGCCGACACGGAGTGCTGTCGGAGCAAGATCCGGGTTGGCATAAATTGCTAAGTAGATTGCTTAGCGGGTTACCAGAGCGCATGACTGATTTTTGGCTCAGTTGGATGTGGACGTGGCTGACTTGGCTCGTCAAGTTGTTAGCGTTGGCATGGTTGCTGGCTAATTTGCTGTCGATTTCCTGGGCCGCTGCGTTACTTGGTGTCAGCGGTGGCGAATTGACAGCGGTTTTGCCGATACATGCCCCTGGTGGGTTTGGTACTTATGCCAGCGGTATTGTTGGTGCGCTAGTTCCTTTTGATACTGACCTAGATGCAACACTGATTGCGGCAGCGAATACTCATCTCGTTTTATTTTCGGCGGCTCTAGTCAGCGGAGTAGCTGGTTGGCTATTGCTGCAGCGGGATAATAAAAACTAGACCCTTTCTCGGGAACATTGTGACCTTTGTCGCCTTAGTGGATTAGAGAATCACAAATCCGCTTACTGTGAGTGGGTAAATTTGTCCGAAGGACTGTTTTTTATGTCACTCAACGCGCTGTTATTGACCGACGGGGTTCTAAGTCATACCCATCAAAGTCGTGGGCTGCTGGGAACCATATCTTCAAGTGTTGCTCTTTCTATCCAAGATTTTTCAGTACAAATGCATTCAAACTGGATGCGTGGTTTTTTGCGTAAAGCACTGACTATGACCGCTGATGAGTCCCTAAGTTGGGCTGCGCATTGCTTTAACTGGCCGGCCTGTGAATATCGAAAACCCGATCTTATCGTTTCGGCGGGGAGCGAAACCATGCTGGTGAATGCGGTACTGGCTCGGCGTTATGAGTGCGATAACATATTTATTGGTGGCCAGAACGGCATTCGCGGCGAGTGGTTTAATGCCGTTTTAACTTTAGATGCGCCGATTTTGGCGAATGCTATTGCTATGACCTTGCCGCCATCAAGGTTAACGCCTGATATGGTTAATGACGCATATGCCACCTATCGGGCGGAGGGTGGAAGACCCAATGGTGTTTGTTGGGCGATGATACTTGGTGGCAATGGTGGCGGTTGTCATTACTCCGATGCAGAGTGGCAAATGTTAATCGATGGCATGAACCAACTCGCAAAAGTTCACAAAATTAAGTGGTTAGTTGTGACCACGCGACTGACTAGCGGGTGTGTGCAGGAGCGGCTCAGGCAAGATTTAAAAGCGTCATATGTGGAGTCCATTAGCGCCTATGGTTTGGGATTCGATGATCCGTTGCCCTTGCTTGCGGCGCGTGCTGAGCGGATTTACTGTGGTGTGGAACACTTGCTCATATTGTTTGATAGCATCGCCTCGGGGAAGCCGACCCTAGCGCTATTACCAGAATGCGATACGCTTAATCAGCGAGTACACCATTTACTTAAGCTCCTGCGCCAAGGGCGTTTATTGTCTACGCTTAAAATTAACGAGCTGTCCTTTGGGCGAACTGCGCGGTTGGCCTTGCCGCTGTCCGAAATGCTGTCGCGTAAGCATGCGCAGCTATTTAGTCAAATTTGTAGCCACTGCCCAAACTTGGCTAACTTTTCCTAGCGTTATTAGTTCATGCAATAAAGATCTTGAGAGATGCTCATGATGTCTTGGGTGTTTTGTGTGGATCGGGCACAATATGTGATTCGATAAAATTTAGGTCTAGGTATTATGAGAGACGAAACGATCGCTATCCACGGCGGCTATACAACTGATCCAACCACCCATGCTGTAACGGCGCCAATTTACCAAACCGTTGCCTATGAGTTTGATGATGCCCAACACGGGGCCGATCTGTTTGATTTGGCGGTACCGGGCAACATCTATAGTCGAATTATGAATCCGACCTGCGATGTGCTAGAGCAACGGGTAGCTGCCTTGGAAGGCGGTATCGGAGCATTGGCGGTATCAGCCGGCAGTGCGGCGATCAATTATGCGATCCTCAATCTTGCATCAGCTGGAGACAACATCGTAGCGGTTCCACAATTGTATGGTGGTACCTATACGTTGTTCGCACATATGTTGCCGAGCCAAGGTATTGAGGTGCGCTTTGCTGCTGACGATTCGGTTGCAGCACTCGAGGCGCTCATCGACGAACGTACTAAGGCGGTCTTTTTAGAGACCATTGGTAATCCCGCGGGAAATATCGTAGACCTTGCCGCAGTTGCAAAAATGGCTCGCAGTCATGGTGTCGCAACGATTGCGGACAATACGGTTGCATCGCCCGCGCTGCTGAAGCCGATTGAGCATGGTATCGATATTGTTGTGCATTCGCTGACCAAGTACATGGGTGGTCACGGCACTACTCTGGGTGGAATCATCGTCGACTCCGGCCAGTTCCCTTGGGCTGAGCATGCACAGCGCTATCCAGGTATGAATACTCCAGAACCCAGTTATCACGGCGTTGTTTATACCGAGGCTTTCGGTCCTGCGGCGTATATTGGCCGGGCTCGTACAGTGCCGTTGCGTAATACTGGTGCGGCGCTATCGCCGTTCAATGCTTTTCAATTGCTGCAAGGTATTGAGACCTTAAATTTGCGCATGGAACGACATTGTGCAAACACCCAAGCGGTTGCCGAATATCTGCAAGGCCACGCTAATGTTGAATGGGTGAGCTACGCTGGGTTGGCGGATCATCCTCATCACGCACTCGCGCAACAATATATGGGCGGCAAGGCCTCTGGAATCTTAACCTTTGGCGTCAAGGGTGGGTTTGATGCGGGAGTTAAATTTTACGACGCGCTTAAACTATTCAAGCGGTTGGTGAATATTGGCGATGCTAAGTCATTGGCCTGTCATCCGGCATCCACTACCCACCGACAGCTAACTGAAGACGAGCAGCGAGCAGTGGGTGTTGCGCCGGAAGCGATACGACTATCGGTGGGTATTGAGCACATCGACGACATTCTCGAAGATCTGAATCAGGCTTTGGCCACTTAGTACTGATTGAATTATTACGTTTCAACTGGGGCATAACTGCCTCAGTTGAATAACGTAATCCAGTCAAGCATGGTCCGTGACAGTTCGGTTAGCCCGCTTAAAAACGGTAAGCCGGCCACGCTCAATACTACCAGTGCGAGAAAAATACCGGTGCCGAAGCGCGCGTTGGCATGGCGGTAGCGCTGTGCCCAGCGCGCAGGCAACAAATGCGGCAGGATGTAGTGCCCATCCAATGGGCCGAGCGGAATCAGGTTGAATAGCATCAGCAGTAGATTGATCTGTGCCAGTAGGGTGAAAAATACTAACGGCTCCTGATCTTGCCAGCCATTCTGCCAAAACCAGACAAATATGTTCCAGGTCACAAGGGCAAGTAATAAATTCATTGCTGGGCCGGCTAAAGCCACCCAAAGATCAGCGCTGGCACGGCGGTAGTTGCGCGGATCAGTAGGCACAGGCTTGGCGTAGCCAATGCCTATGAGAGCCACCATGGCCAGGCCAATTGGATCAATGTGGGACAGTGGGTTTAAGGTCAGACGTCCAGCCCGTTCAGCGGTATCGTCACCAAACCACTTGGCGACCATAGCGTGGCCGAATTCGTGGAAACTCAGGGACAGGACCAACGCTACCAGCAGCAGAAAAAATACCGCGAATTGGCCTTGCATGAGCAATGACAGCATTTTTCCGTACCTCGTTTGTCCTGTGCATAGGCATTGGCTAGCCGTTAACGGCGCACTATCATGGCAGCCCTAGGACGCGCTGCGAGCGTTGAGGGCGAACAATCAAACATACATTAAAAGTTTGGCGATTTCTTGATGGCAAGCCAGGGCACGAAAAGCAAACTCAGGGCCTGGTACAAGGACTGAGAGAACTGGCCGATATCAGTGTGCGTGAAGTGCAGTGGCCTGCCGATGCCAAGTCATTAAATTCTGACTGGCAGTTGCGTGCGGCGGCACCCGATTTGATCATTGGTGCCGGACATCATCTGCACAAACCAATGTTGCGTACCCGCTGGCATCTGGGCGGGCGTTGTGTGGTATTGATGCGACCTTCGCTGCCGACGTTCTTATTCGATTTGGCCTTGGTGCCAGAGCATGATCGTGTATGGGTGTCGCACAATGTCGAGCCCACGCTGGGTATGCTGTCGCCCTCTCAAGTCAGCGAGTCCGATCCGCAGCGCGGGGTTGTGTTGCTGGGTGGGCTGAGTAAACACTTTCACTGGTCGAATGACGACGTCGCTCGGCAGGTGCATAAGATTGTCCTCGAGGCACCACGTCAGCAATGGCAGATCATTGATTCACGGCGTACACCGAATGAACTACGCGAACATTTGCAGTTGCCCGATTATGCTAAGTACGTGCATTGGCGTGATACCCAACCCTCTTGGTTAACCCATCAGCTCAGCCGCAGCAGTGCAACGTGGGTGACCCCTGATAGTGCATCCATGGTTTATGAGGCGCTGTCGTTTTCAGGCCAAGTTGGAGTGATCGAGCTTGGCGCAAAGCGTCGCAATAATAAGTTGGCAAACGGCATCCGGCGTTTGCATGCCTTGGGCTATGTCGGTCTGTCCGCTAAGGGCCCATTGTCCCAACAAAACTTAAATGCTGTTGCACTGGCTGAGCACCGGCGTTGTGCCAAGCTCATCATGCAGCGCTGGTTTTCCGCGCTGCTCAAGCAAGATGAGCGGCTGTCCAATCACGGCGGAGACGCAAAGTGACAGTGCCGTTACGGGTCTGGTTGCTCAGTGACGGCGTGCCGGGGCATGTCAATCAGGCACGCGGGTTGGTGAGGCGCATTGCCGCTGTGCAAGAGGTGGATTGCCAAGAATTCATTGTGCCGATGCGTTTGCCGTTCCTCAGACCGCTATTGCGATCAGCGCAAAATAATCGCCGCAGTTGGGCGCACCAACTTGCGCGCTGGATTTATAAATCCTGGCCGCACGTGGATGAGGATCCTGAGCTGATTATTTCTGCCGGTGGCAAGACATCCTTTATTAATGCGCTGCTGGCTCAGCAACTGGGCAGTACTAACTTTTTTATGGGCTCGCTACGCGGCCTGGACGCGGAATTATTCAGCGCTGTATTTACCCTGCAGCCGTTAGAAAACCCTAGTGGCAGTGCGCTGAAAAACAATATTGTAATGCCGATTTTACCCTCAAATAACGATCCCGATGCGGGTCGAGAAGAAGCCCAAAATTTACGTCGTAGATATTCTGGCTATGTCTTTGGAGCGGTATTGCTTGGTGGTGATGGTTCGGGTTATCGCTATAAAGATCGGGACTGGGAGCAACTAGCCACGGCCATGAATCTCCTAAGTCAGGAGCAAAAGGTCATTTGGTTGTTAACAACATCACGTCGTACTGGTAAGCGCGCGGAAGCGGTCTTGCAAGGTTTGCTCAATCGGAAAACTCTGGCTGATGTTGTGTGGTTTGCCGAGCATCCCCGCAATCGCAACGCGATGTTTTTGCAAGCTGCAGATTTTGTACTATGTGGTGAAGACAGTATGTCTATGGTGCACGAGGCGCTGGCAGCAGATGCAAAGGTGGTAACCCTGAGTCCGAAATTTGCCAAACCGCCAGCGCGGTATGCGGATAAAATTAAGCGTCTCTATGAAGCCGGTTATTTGCAGTGTTGTTCGATCTCAGCACTTGGAGCACTGCAGGTTTCGGCCGTGTGTAATACCCGCGCTCATCAGCCGCACGATTGGCGGGGTGTTATCGAGCGGTCGCTGAAGCCGCTACTGGAGGGTATCCGGGAGGCCGATAACTTAGATGAGTCGTAGTGCCAATCCGGATGTGTGCTCGGACAACTCAGACTTTGGCTGCGAGCAAATCCTCATAGACTTTGACAGTTTGTTGCTGCATGCGTTCGAGCACAAAAGTATTGGTTAATGGTTGCGCGGAGTCGTCAGCAAGTAGGGATTGTGTTTTGGCTGCAAGTGCAGCCTCATCGGCGCTAGGTACTAAGCCCTGTGGAAATATTTCGCCAACGCTTTCGGCTGCGCCGCCATAAGCCCATGCCACTACGCGCTTGCCCAAGCTAAGAGCCTCGATCATTGTGCGTCCAAAAGGTTCGGGCTGGGTCGAAAGATTGTAAATAATACTGCACTGGCTCATTACTTCTCGAATGTCCTGACGGGCTCCTAAAAATGTTACTCGGGTTTCGATGCCCAGTTGGTTAGTGAGTTCATGCAGTTGGTGAAGAAAGCGCTGCTGTTTCTTTTCTGCGCCGCCAATTACCAGGCCGTGTATGTCCGGGTCTTCTTTAAGGTTGGCAATTAAGCGCAAGAAAGTCTCGTGCCCCTTCCAACGACTAACGCGACCAGGCAGCGCCAAGAGATTGCGGCCAATCAGTTGCGGATGCTGCTGTTGCCAGTTAGTTAGCCATTCACTCGTTGGCTGATAATCTCTGGGGAATGATAATGGATCGACTCCGCGATGAATGAGTTGAATGCGCTCTGCCGGTACGTTCGGATAATTTTGCAAAATGTAGTCGCGTACATTTTCCGAAATGGCGATGACTATTTCGCCCTTGGTCATCACAGCACTGTATTTATTTACCGAATAGCGACCGTGCACTGTGCTCACCAGTCGCGGTCGCGCATGTTGGGGCATACCGCGCCAAGCTAAATAGATCAGCCATGCAGGGAGTCTCGAGCGCACATGCACTAGGTCGTAGTTTTGCAGCAACTCGCGCAAAGGCCTTACCAGTTTTAAACTAACGAGGGATTTTCGGTGCACGGGAAGTGTTATGTGGTCACTGCCTTCTGCGATCAGTTGTGTAACCATAGGACCACCATTAGACAGCACGGTAGATTGATAGCCCGCCGCAACCAGTGCACGGCCGATTTCTAGTGTGCCGCGCTCGACGCCGCCCATATTGAGCGCCGGCAGTACCTGCAATATTGATGGTTTCAACGATATGTCCTCATGGGCATCAAGAGTACATGGATTGAGGAGTGGCGGACATGCGCATAGCGCAAATTATGGCTGGGCAAGAGGCCGGTGGGGCGGAGCTATTTTATGCGCGCCTCACGTCTGCACTGGCTGCTGACACAGACTTAAAACAAATTGCTATTTTGCGCCCACATGCACGTTGGCTTGCAATGCTCGAGGTGGCGGGAGTGCCGACTAAAACCCATAGATTTGGTGGTCGCTTGGATGTGCAAACCAAGCGCCGAATGCGTGCTCAGTTGCAGGCATTTGAGGCAGATGTGGCACTTAATTGGATGAGTCGGGCCGCGCGTTTTTGCCCGAGTGGCGCATGGACTAATGCTGCACGGCTTGGCGGTTACTATTCGCTCAAGTACTACCAACAATGTCAGGCCTTTGTCGGCAATACTCAAGGCATTTGTGACTACCTGCGTAAACAAGGGGTGCCCGGTGAGCGCGTTCATTACATCCCAAACTTTATCGATGAACGGCCGTTAACTGCAGATGACGCAACCGAATTCCCGGCAACAAAACGAGAGGACGCGCCGGTATTGTTGGCGGCCGGTCGTCTGCACCGAAACAAGGGTTTTGATGTATTGATCGAGGCATTATGCGCAGTTCCCTCAGCAACATTGTGGCTGGCTGGAGACGGGCCGGAACGAGTTAATTTGGCTCATTTAGCGGAACGCCTAGGTGTTGGTGATCGGATAGAATTTTTAGGTTGGCAGGACGATTTACGGCCGTATTTTCAACGCGCTGATGTTTTCGTTTGCTCCTCGCGTATCGAACCACTCGGCAATATTGTGTTAGAGGCTTGGCGGCATGGGTGTCCGCTGGTTGCTGCGCGTGCCGCAGGGCCCGTGGAACTGATTAACGATGGTATTAACGGTTCACTCTGCGATCTAGAAGATGCGCCGGCTATGGCCCAAGCGATAACCCATTTGCTCGACAGTGCAGGACAGCGGCAGGACTATGCGGCGGCGGGTCAAGCAGCTTATGCGGCGGGTTTTAGCCGCGCCCAAGTGATTGCGCGTTATCAGCAATTTTTTGATGAGATTAAGGCCTAAAGACCTGATCCTGCCAGCAATAGTCTGCCGAATAGGGCAAATTAAACGTGGTTTCGATGATGAACTGGGCAATACGCTGGCCGCTGAATTCCGTTTGATAAAACTGCCGTCCCTGACTTGCCCGAGTTTTTCGCGCGGCGTCGTCATGGTGAAAGTTGCGCAGGTGTTCTTGCAGTTCTGCATCGTCGGAAAAGAACACCGCCTCAGAGTTGCCGAAAAAGCGTTGATAACCCGAGGCGGTATGCAGGAATGTAAGTATACCGTTGCCCATGAGTTGGGATATCCGAGCGGATGAATACAGATAGTCGCCCTCGTAGCGATTCAGATTTAAAGCCATTTTGCTGTCGGCGAGCGCATGGTCGTAAGCGATCCCCCATAGCGGAGGGTTACCGTGCATGCCAAATACCCCGAAACGCAGATCCGTTAGCTGGGTTTTAAGATTGGCGACTTGGGCAACCCTAGGATCATCAGGTTTGCCGATGCCGCAAAACAGCACATCCCAAGTGAAGTCCTGCTTGCGTGAGTTGTCTTGATTCTCAACGGCGGGGTCGCAGGGGTTTGGCATAAAGCTAACGGTATTGGTAGGGCGTAAAAATTGTTTTAGTGCATCGCCGCCGGTGGTCACAAATATACTGTCCACGACCTCGCAACGGCGCTGAATATTTTTGATAGTGCGAGGATTGAATAATGGATCGACGTTGCGATATGCGATGCGCAGATCTGGGTAGCGCTGCTTTATATCCAGTAGTGTTTGGTTTTCGATCAGGTCGGCGTGGCCGAGTAGAATCATTTCGGGTTGGTAGTTGTCGCAGGTTTCCAGCAATCGCTGATTGGCACGACGCCGGCCAATGGGTTTTATGTTCAAAGGTGCTTCGTAGCGGGCGAGGTCGCGATCGCTAAATTCAAGTACCTGGTGATTTTGTCGTATAAGGCCGTGGTAAAGCTTGCGCGAAGTGCTCACCCGCAACGCGCCGTAACGATGCCATTGCCAGTTGTCGACTTGAAGAATGCGCATAGCTGCAGTCTAACGGATTATTGGTTAAGAAAGGCGTTTGGTGTTTATTCCAATACCCCGTCAGTCTGGTTTTTGGCGACTTCTGCAGCGGACATATTGAGCCAGTCTTGGAGAATCGCGGCGTTATCCTCGCCGATTGCGCGCACGCGATGGTATTCATTGCAGGGCGTCTTGGTGAAGTGAATGGGTAGTGCGTCGATCCATGTTGGCCCTAGCTCCGGGTGCACATCGTCCATAGGGCGTGCGAATTCGGCGCCTGCCAATTGTGGATCACGCTCTAACAGGTCGGCCCCGTCCTGCACGACTCCTGCGGGCACACCTGCCGCTTGGCAGCGCGCCATCAGTTCGTAGGCATCTTGGTCTTGTGTCCAACTGCTCAGCTGTTGTTCGAGGGTTTGCTTATGCGCCATTCTGCCTTTGACGCTGTCTAATTCTGTATGTGCTGCCCACTGTGGATGGTTCATCACGGTCTTCAGGGCTGACCACTGGGTATCCGTCATACAGGCTATGGCAATCCAACGTTCGCCAAGGCCGGGGATTTTATCCGGATTGGGGTTACCACCTTTGCAGGGATAGCAGCCGTGTGGTGCTGCGGCGTCGTAGGGCAGATCATTGCCCACCGGACGGGCAGTAGCGCCGTTGGCAAAGTAATCCAGTAATGAGGGTCCGAGAAAGTTTACCCCCACTTCAAATTGGGAGATGTCGACACGGTGGCCAATGCCCGTGCGATTGCGTTGCTCCAGCGCCGCCAGTACTGCCACAGCGCCGTGTAGGCCGGCCTGGTGATCGTTATAGGAAAAACCGATACCGATGTCCTCGCGGCCGCTGACACCTGTGGTATGAGTCAGCCCCGCCAGTGCGTGGATCGTCGGTGCGTAGGTGACAAACTTTGACCATGGCCCGCCATCACCCATGCCTGACATTTGCACGTATATGGCCTGTGGATTGTGCTCGTGTATAGCCTGATAGCCGATGCCCCAGCGATCTAGAACACCAGCGGAAAAATTGTCGATCACCACATCTGCTTGTAAGCACAGTTCGCGGGCAACAGTTTTGCCCTCGTCGGTGGTCAGATTTAACGCCAACGCGCGTTTGTTGCGGTTCCACATTAAGTAGTACGGATGCTTCGGATCTTGAGTACCCACCGCCCTCTGTGCTGAGTTTATCTTTACCACATCAGCACCCATATCAGCGAGAATGCGTGTCGCAAAAGGACCCGCGAGCACGTGGGTAAAATCCAATACACGCAAGCCCGTGAGTGGTCGATTATCGTTGCTCATGACGCGCTCCAGCCAAGGTCGGAAAGAATGGCTGCGGCGTCGGTCGCTGCGGCAGTATGCGGACTCAGAGGTAGTTCAATCTCATTCTCAGTATTGCTGAAGTGATAAGCAGCACCGGGGGCTGTAATTGTCTGATCGTTGATAGTTAATTTCCGGTACCAATCCCGGGCAGCTAATTGCGGATTCTCCGCTACGGCTTCCAGGGGCAGTACCCAGCCGTAAGGGCAATGGCGCTCTTGGGCTTGCAAGAAAAGTTCGCGGGCGTCTTTGCCGGCGGCCCAGGCGCGCAGAATTTGCATAGAGCGTTCTACGCGTAGGCGCAGATTCTCTGGTTCTTGATACTTTGGATCGATTAGATCTTCTTGGACGCCTTCCTCAATGAGCCACATCAATTGAGTATCGAAATCTGGTGCCGGAGTGACCATGACACTGCCATTTTGTGCAGGCATTACGGCATAAGCATCGGACCAATGTAGCGCGCCGCGTCTGGGCAGTACCTTACCCTCGGGTCTCTGCATGGTTTCTGCGTACCAGTAGAACATTAAGACATGCTCCAGGCAGGATGCGATACATTCATGAACAGATATTTCGGCGCGCTGGCCTTGTCCGTCTTTCCGCACCTTAGCCAAGGCTGCGAGGGCGGCGATGGCGACGTAAGCACCGCTGACCATAAAATTTAATTCTCCGAAGCCCTTCAGTGGCGGGGTATCTATATCGCCGGTGGTTGCTGCGGCCCCGGCAAGGGCGCCGGCTATCAAATCCGGCGCAAGGTAATTTTTCCATGGGCCGCTGGTGCCAAACGAGGATACATCGATCACAATCAGTTCAGGGCGCTGTGCTGAGCGCTTTGCCAAATCTGCTTCTTTGACGGCAAAAGCGTTATCGCAGGTCAGAACGATGTCTGCGCGCAGCAGTAACTGATCGAGCTGCTCGCGTCCACTGGCGGTGTCCAAATCCAGGGTGAAGAAGCGTCGGTTCGAAGCGAAAAATGCATGCCACAAAGAAGTTTGGGCGGCTTTGTCTGTAGCCGTTAGGGGGCCGCGTTGTCGCAGTGGATCGCCCTCTGGTGGTTCCGGCCGCACGACATCCGCGCCGAGGTCGGCGAGTAGCTTGGCGCCGTAAATGCCCCTTTCGTCTGTTAGATCAATCACCCTTACGCCGCTTAATGGCATTTGTTGCCTCCTCTCCTGAATAGGTCAAAGGTAATGCATATTTACCTCAGCGCCAATGTATGGGCAGGCATAGCCGCGGTTGTAGTATGCTCAAGTGAGGAGGGCGGGATGTTAACTGCAGAACAAATCGGTTTTTTCAAGGCAAATGGTTACCTGTTGCTCCCTGGGGTAATGGATTTAGATCTATGTGCCCGGGTACGTGAGGCGATGTGGCGCTCTTTGCCTGAAAACTCAGAAATGTGTCAGGACAACCCGGATACCCATTTGGGGCCTTTTCCCGAGAGGTTGCAAAGCGCTGACAGCCTGCACACCCGTATGGGCTATCGTTGGTTGAATCGCCACTTGGGGGTTACCGAAGATGTGGTCAGTTTGATCTATAGCGATACTATTTGTGCCATGGCACAGCAACTGCTGGGCGGGCAGCTGCGTCAAGTGATCAGTAATGGTGAACCTATGGGCAGTCGCGGCCCGGCGTGGCCTGGAGGTCCAACGGATCCAGCTGTCGGCACAGATGCGGCGCGCGGCGTCTATTGCACCTTGCCATACGGAGATAAACCCCGAGAGCCAGACGCTTGTCATACCGACGGACATCCCTTTCAGCTCGGAGTTGTCGGCTTGCTGGATGACAGCCCCCAAGATGGTGGCGGGTTTAAAGTTTGGCCAGCATCCCACCGCACGTTATATCCAACCTTTACCCTGCGCTACGATCAGCCACGTATCCCTTATTACGAACATCTACCCAGCGCTAAGGGCATTGTGCATAGTGCGGAATACCTTGCAGAAATTGAGCGCCTCAATGCCGAGGTACAACCGGTCGAATGTTGGGGGCGAGCCGGGGATATCGTGTTTTGGCATCATCGAACGGCGCATATGGCCGGACACAACTACACAGACGTTATGCGGCAGGCGGTGCTGGCAGACTTCTGGACCGAAGATTTGGATCGGTTTCGTACCACTGATGCTCAAGGCGATATGTGGCGAGATTGGTCAGAAGAGGTACAAGGTGTTGGGCTAGAGTATTCGCAAGGGTTTGCTAGAGATCAAAGACTAACTATTTAAAACAATAAGTTATGAGCAATAGCTATAAATAGGATTATTAATGACGAATGAAAACACGGATCGTCCGGGGGGCGCGAGTCAGCATCCGAATGATATGTACGGCAACATTGATGCGCGCAGTGAGGACGATACTGGTGTTGCGGCACCGATTCCCGCCGCAACGGTTGTGCTATTGCGGGACGGGGATGCCGGCATTGAGCTGTTAATGCTGAAAAAAAATTCCAAGATCACCTTTGGCGGAATGTGGGTATTCCCTGGCGGCAAAATAGACGCGGAAGATTATCCAGTCAGCGGTGATGTGGATCGGGCGGCTCGAGTTGCGGCAGCGCGAGAAACTCAGGAAGAAGCTGGGTTGTCTGTGAGTGCTGAGGAGTTTGTGCAGATTGCTCATTGGACACCACCACCGGGACCGCAGAAACGTTTTGCGACTTGGTTTTTTGCCGCACAAATCTCTGGTGACGAACACATCGCCATAGATGATGGCGAGATCAAGGCCCATGCGTGGATTCGTCCCCAAGACGCTCTGGCGAAACATGCTGGGGGCGAGATTGACTTGGTGCCGCCTACCTGGATCACCTTGTATCACCTTGCCAAGTACAGCCCTGGCTCGGAGGTGCTTAATCATTTCCGGCAGCACGGCTATAAAACTTATCGAACCCGTGTAGTCAAAGCCGCGAGTGGCGACCGAGTAGCTATGTGGCATGGTGACTCGGGTTATGAAGCCTGGGATGCCGATGTGGATGGCGAGCGCCACAGGCTGGTGATGGCGAAAACTGGATTTCGGTTCGAAAATACGGTTGAGTCCTACTAGCCACACGTCTATTCGGCGCTCGTTATTGAGTACAGGCAGGGAATTTTTTTGAGGGGGAAATATGTCTGAGATTAAGCCAATACCGCGTGCGACGATTTACGCACATGGCTCGCTAGGTATGCCGATGGCTGTATACGGTTACCCGTTGGCGATATGGCTTGCACCGCATTATTCCGGAGTCATCGGGCTCGATCTGGCAACGGTTGGGCTGATCTTGATGATCGCGCGGTTGACGGATGTGGTTACGGATCCGTTGATTGGTGAGTTGTCGGATCGCTGGCGGACCCCTTTTGGGCGGCGCAAACATTGGCTGATTATCGGTACGCCGGTCATGCTGCTGGGGATTTATAAACTATTTATTCCAGCGCCAGATGTAGGTCTGGTCTATATGCTCGTTTGGCTGACGGTGTTTTTCCTTGGTTCGACAATGATCGCGCTACCGCATAGAGCGTGGGGGGCGGAGCTTTCAACTGATTATCATCAGCGATCCAGGGTGACCGCGGGGCGAGAGATTTATGTGCTTGCTGGCTTATTGCTTGCGGCGACGGTGCCCCTTGTTGTCGAAGTTACCGCCGATGGTGGCGACAGTGTAGTAGCGGTATTCGGTAAGATTTGGACGGATGCAACTGGAGCTTTCACAGGCGAAATTATGAATGCCGTTCCGGTAGATCGCGGCACGCTTACCGGCCCAGTTCTGTATTGGCTTGCACTCGTGGTCATCGGCATGCTCCCGGTGGCGGCCGCGATTTGCTTTTTTATGGTTAAGGAACCGCCGATTCAGGCCGCAGTAGCGAAGGTGTCGATGAGAGAGAGTCTGGGCCACTTAATGAAGAATGGCCCCATGGTGCGTGTCCTCATTATTGTGCTCTTGGTTCAGTTTGGTGAGGCGTTTCGCAATGCGGTATCGCTGTTTTTCATTGCCGACATAGTGGGTGTTCCAACGATTGGAGCAGCTTATTTCTTTTACTTTATTGCTGGTTTGGCTGCCATTCCGTTCTGGCTGTTTTTAGGTAAGAAGCTCGGCAAGCACAAGGCATTTATGATGACGCTGATCACTGTCGCTTGTGTCAGTGCCGCTAATTTCTTCTTAGTAGAAGGCGACTACTTCGTTTTCTTTTTGCTCTTTATTGTTAAAGGCTTTTGTTTTGGCGGTCTCCAGTTTCTGCCTCTGGCCATGTTGGCAGATGTTGTAGACGTTGATTCAGCGCGCACCGGTGGTAAGCGGGCAGGTTCTTACTTTGCGATCTTGGGGATCTCGGAAAAGCTTGCCATCGCCTGTGGTACAGGTTTCTCGTATTACATTGTCGGACGGTTGGGTTTTGATCCTGCCCTGGGGGTTGAAGGCAGCACCGATTTAGGCGTTTTAACGTTGCGGCTGGTTTATTGTTTTGGCCCTGTGCTGTTCTATGGACTAGCCATGAAGCTCATTTGGAATTATCCGCTAACGCCAGCGCGGCATGCGCGATTGCGTGACACCATTGCACGCAGAGAGGCGCGCTTGCGGGCGAAGGCATAATTGCAGCTAGCGCCCCTCGAACAAACGGCGTGGGTTGTCGACGAATAGCATGTGAATGTCCTGTTCGCTGGCACCCATGGCCAATAGGTCCGGGATGACATGCCTTTGCATATATAGAAATTGATCGGGATTAGAGCGTTGGAATACGTGCTCGGTTTCAATACTGCCGTCAGCTTGCTCATTATGGATATGCAGGCATATGCAATCATGGCTCGGACATAGACGCTCTCCGTAGCCCATATCGATTAAGCGCTTTAGAGTGACCGTGCGCATATGCGGACTCACGTGGCGCCCCGGGTATCGGTCTAATCCGAGAAAACAGCCCTGATCGAGAATCCATTGCAGATATTCGGTGTCGGTGGTGTCGTTGCAGTGATCAATTTTCACCCGGCTTAGATCTACGCCTTCCTCGCGGAAGATTTGAATCTGGCGCCGGCCCACCTGCCCGGTAGGGTACGAGTGCACCATAATCGGCACGCCAGTTTGCACGTGTGCTCTGGCGACTGCCCTGGCCATGGTTTCTAGTGGCGGAGTAACGCCTTCAAAATCAGCGGCGCACTTCAACATGCCGGCTTTAATATCAGTGCCACGAAACCCTTCGGTTAAATCGCGAATGAATTCGTCGGCCATTTGATTGGCGCCCACTCCGTGCATAAAGCGTGGGACATCCAACCACCAGCCGGTGACATTAATCAAGTTGACCCCAGAGGCTGCGGCAACGCGTTGTAATAACCTAGGGTCGCGGCCTAAATCGAAGGTCGTGGCATCGAGCATGGTGTCAATACCGTTTGCCTTGGCCTTCTTAAGGCAGTCAATAGCGCGACTTTCATAGTTCTGCCCGAGCAGATCGGGGTAGCTCTGGGTTAAACCGCTGGCGGCCACAAGGACATGCTCATGCATCAGGGTAAAGCCCAGATCAGCGCTGTCGATTGGGCCAGTAACGCTATTTATGCTTGCCATAGTTGCCGCCCTCTCTGGTTTAGGGCTTTGCCGCCAATTTGATGACCATTTCCTGATCATCCGCAGTCTTAATACGGACGTGGAATTCTTCTCCCACCAACGCGTAGCCGAGTTTCTTTAAACCTCCAGGGCTAGCTGCGGTAAAGGCGACAGATTGTTCGCCCAACTCACTAAGGCGCATTTTTTGTGCCGGGCTGCGCGGTTTGAAGCCGCTGTCCCATTGTTGGATGTGCAGTTCCAGAGTGTTCTCAACCTCTTCGATGTGCACAATTTCGACCATTGCAGTGCCTTCGGGCGAGGTGATGCGGACCAGTGAAGCAATTGTGCCCGCCGTGGCAGTGCTCCAATTCTCCTCCAGCACGGTGTCCGGGCCGATTGGGCCACTCCATCCGCCGGTCATCCAAGCCAAGCTGCCAATGTGGGGATGGCTGCCTTTTTCGCCCGGTAAATGACCGTTAGCGACTGCTGCCGCTGACATAAAGAGAAGCAAACTTAAAAGCATCGTGCGCATGTTTAATCCTTGTTTTAGCGTGTAAGCAAATGGGAAAGCTGCAGTAACCTTGTTTGCGTGGTTATTTATGCAAAGCTCCCCAGAACCGACGCTAAACGAGCAGGGCTGATTTCGCAATCGTGTCTGGTATCACGATAATCCTGCGGCTAGGCTGTACGTCAATTTAAGGACACAGGAATTGGGTGTGTTAAGCCAAGCCGACGATTTCCCGATCCATCAGAATCCCGAACCCATAGCCTATGCTGGAGCCAGCAGAAACTTCTACGACCGCTATTTCTTCAACGGTTACCATTTGGAAGAAGACATCTTTTTTGCTCTGGGTATGGGCATATACCCGCAACTGGATGTGATTGATGCGGGGTTTTCGTTCATTGTCGATGGAGTGCAGCACAATCTGTTGAGCTCGCGAGTGCTTAACCACGAGCGTATGCATACCCAAGTTGGAGCGATTGCGGTGGAGGTAGTGAAGCCATTGCAGTGTTTGCGCATTGTGATTGATTCGCCGGAGCATGGTTTAAAGGCCGATCTTCTGTTCAATGGGCGTGCGCCCGCTCAGGAAGAGCCGCGATTTACTCGGCGTATTGGCACTCAGACCTTCATGGATTACACCCGGCTCACGCAAAATGGTCACTGGCAAGGTTGGATCGAGTTTAGGGGCCGAAGAATTGAGGTGACGCCGGAGCTGTGGTTAGGCACCCGGGATCGCTCATGGGGTATTCGGCCGGTAGGTCTGCCAGATGCGCAGCCAAATCCTCAGGCACCCAGCGTTAATCAGTTTTATTGGCTGTGGGCACCCATTAACTGGCCGGATGGTGTCAGTCTTTATCATCTGAACGATGATGCGGATGGCAAGCCCTGGAACACTGCCGGCGTGTTTGTTCCATTAACTGGAGAAGCTCAGCCCATGCGCCGAGCGAGTAGTGATATCGAATTTATTACCGCAACCCGACATGCCAAGTCGGCAGTGATTAACCTGCAGGCCTTCGATGGTGGTGTTGCGCAGATTACTATGCGGCCGCGTTTTCACTGGTACATGAAAGGTGTGGGTTATGGCCACCCAGAATTTGGCCATGGCCACTATCATGGTGGCGACGCTCAGCTGTTTGAAGAATATGTGCTAGCGGATGTAGACGACGCGCTAAATTTACACATTCAGGCGATATGCGACGTCACGATGGAGGGCGATCTCGGTCGCCGTGCGGGTAGGGGCGTATTGGAACAACTAATTGTTGGGCCGCATGCGCCCAGTGGCTTCACTGAGTTATTGGATATGGCGCCTTAGTCGAGGCTTGCCAACCAGTCCAGTAAGTACTCGTTAGTGGCCTCGGCGGCCTCCTGCTGAGTCCAGTGACCGATGCCGGGTATCAGCGCGTTGACGCGCAGATCGGTCACGTAGGTTGGCATGTTTTCCAAAGCCTGGGCACCCATAGCAATAACGCCGTCGCGATCGCCGGCGACAAACAAAGCAGGTTGCTGAATCTGCGTGGGTGCACCCTCAGTCAGTTCCCAGGTGAGATTGTGATTGCGATAGTAATTCAGTGGTCCGCGAAACCCACTGCGGCTGAACTCACTCACGTAAAAATCCAAGTCAGCATCGCTCATCCAGGCGCCTAATTGTTCTGGATCCGGGAGGTCAGACAGCAGGTCTGCATCTGCGGGTTTATCCCATATCAGACCTATGTCCATTTGACCGCTGGCCATGTGATAGAACTTCCGCAGCGCAGTGCGCACATCGGCCTCGAGTTCGGTCTCGGCAATGCCAGGTGTCTGGAAGTACAGTTGATAGAAAAACTTATCTTTGAAAACAATCTTCAGCATATCCAAGGGCGGCATTTCCGCACGCGGCGAAAACGGTACGGATAAGGCGCCTACTGCACTAACTACCGTTGGATGATTTAGTGCAGTACTCCATGCAGTAGGTGCGCCCCAATCGTGACCAATCACAATGGCGGTTGCATAGCCTAGGCTTGCTATCAGGCCAATGACATCATTGGTGACTTCAACTTGGTTATAGCTCTCAATAGGTTCTGGGTGATCACTGTCTCCGTAACCCCGCATATCCGGGGCTACAACGTGATAGCCCGCCGCCGCGAGAGGGGCGAATTGGTGACGCCAGGAATACCAGGACTCAGGGAAGCCGTGCAGTAATACGATGAGTTGGCCATTAGCGCTCTCTGGGATCTGCTCGGCGATACTTAGGTGAATGCCATTGGTCGCAACTCTGCGGTTGCTTATGTTTGGGAAAAGGCTAGATACGGTCATGATTTGTAGTCCCTGTTGCTATGGCCATAACACCACGCTTCGACGGGGCAAACAATAGACCGGTTTTCTGGTTGGCGCGCTATGATGCTCACCCAAGGTAAGGTTCTATATTGTAGGCGGCTAATTGAACGTGACTCAGACACCATTATTCTTTGACCTCGATGGTACGCTCACCGATCCGCAGCAAGGTATTACCGGCTGTATTCGCTTTGCCATGCAGCAATTGCAAATAGCTGCGCCAGCCCAAGAGCAACTTACTTGGTGTATCGGACCGCCGTTGCACGAGAGCTTTGTAGAGTTGGTAGGCGAAGCTAAGGCGGGTGCTGCTGTTGAGTTTTACCGGCAGCGGTTTTCCACTATTGGGCTCTACGAGAATGAGCTTTATCCCGGTATCCCACAATTGTTGGAGGAACTGCGTAGTCGCAGACATTTGCTGTTCGTTGCTTCCAGCAAACCACGGGTATTTGTTGAGCGAATCCTCCAGCATTTTGATTTAGCTAAATTTTTTACGGCCACATATGGGTCCGAGCTGGATGGGCGCTTGCAAGATAAAGGTGAGCTATTGGCCTATGCGTTAGCCGACCAGCAACTGCAGGGAATAGACTGTGTGATGATTGGCGACCGTCATCATGATGCTCTGGGCGCGGCCAATAACGGTATGGATTTTATCGGTGTCTTATACGGCTTTGGTTCAGTGGAGGAATTCAGTGCTCACGGTTTTAGCCGTTGGGTAGAGCAACCGGGGCAACTATTAGATGCGGTTCCATAAATGCGCAAGCAGCTAGGGCTGCCCTTAGCCAGGTCGATTACTGCGCCCCGCAAATAGCTGATTAGGACGAATCTTCTCGTACTCGGCCAAAACAGGCGCAAACTGTTCTGGGGTACTGGCGTGAATGATCAGCCCGTCCGCGCCAGCGTTGAATTGGTCTACCCAGCGTTCGGCACAGGTTTTCGCATCGCCAACAGCTGCGGGGCGCCAGTGTTCTGGAATGAGTTTTTCAATGTTTTCTAGTTGAGTGAAATCCGCCACGCTGTCGATGGCACCGCCAACGTTTTTAACCTCGGGAGCGCTGCGAAAGCGATGCAAAGTCTCCATATCCCAGCCGTTTACCTTAACTAACGCCTCGCCATAGCCTGGAATTTGCAGGTAAGTGGCCAGCCGCGCAACGATCATCTTCAGGTAGTCCGTGTCACTGGGTTGATGCACGGTTGCGAGCACCGACCACAATTTGCCGTTGGCGCGTCCAGCTGCAGTTTCGCCACGCCGAAAAGCCGTTACTGACTCAGTTAGGGCTTGGTCGCTCATAAAAGTATGTAGGTGCGCGCCGTCGTAGATCTGTCCTGCGTGCTCCAAGCTTTTAGGGCCAAACCCGATATACAGTAGTGGTATGTCTTCGCTGACATAGGGTGCTAACTGCAGCGCTGGATATTGGCCCAGCGGACTGTCGTGGCCGATTACTTGTTCGCCATTCCACAGTTTACGCATCAGTTCGACGAAACTACGTTCATGAGCAAAAGCCGGAAAGTCCACATTTAATGCTTTCCAGCGCAGTTTTACCCCCTTAGCCAGACCGAGTGCAAAACGTCCCTCTGAGAGGCGATTTAGAGTTGATCCCATGGAGGCAGTTACAATTGGGTGGCGGGTGTTGAGATTGGTGCCGGAGGTGCCAATGTAAAGCGTATCCGTTACCCCAGCGACGGCGCCGCAGAGAGCTGAGATCTCTTTAAAATCGGCGCGTTCCGAGATCATGATGTTACCGATACCCAAGGCTTCAGCGTCCTGAGCCTGGTGCAGAATATCCCTTGGAGCACGACTGTGGCCGGGTAGCCCGTAAAAACCTAGTTCCGGAAACTTCGAGGTATAAGTGGGGTACATAGTATTCCTCTGGGAGCAGTCCTCTTGGAGCGGGGCCGATTAAGGTCTTATGCTTCGCATATATGGATTTAAAAATACACCTTTGGGGTCAACTAGATCGCGTACGCGCCACCAGTCTTCCCAGCGCGGATGCAATGCTGCCAATTGCCCCCCCGAAAGGTAGTTGGCCTTACCCCAGTGTGGCTTGCCACCAAATTCAAGAAATATTTCTTCACAGGCGCGATAGTAGGGTTCGTCTGGTTCAGCAACCGCCTGATGCACTGAAATGGTGACTGTGGCGCGATCGTAAGCGGTGGACAGCCAAACGTCGTCTGCTGCCAGTGTGCGGTACTCTACCGGCCAGCGCACGTCTGGAAACTTTTTCTCTAATAGTGTTTTGATTGCGCGCATGCAGTCTGGCCCGTGCTCAGCCGGGACGCTGTATTCCATTTCGGTATGCAAATGCGGACGGTGATTCGGCAATACCTCGAAATTCCAACCGCGACGGCTGCCCTCGTCGCCCAGTGGGTAGGCGGGGTCTGCATTAGTGGGGTTGATGACCTTAACCTGAGCTGTATCGGTGTGCGGGTACCAGAAGAACTCGCAATGACGATTGTCATCCACCAGTGATTGTAAATCCTCCAAGGTCGCCAAAAGTGGCGCTTGCCAAGTACGTTCTTGCAGGCGATAGCTTGGAACCAATGCTAAATGTAAGCGCGTGATGATGCCAAAGGCTCCCAAGTGCAGACGGCTGGCCTGCCAGAGTTCACGCTCCAGCGGATCATCAGATGAGGCTGTGCATGTTACTAAGCGCCCGTCAGCCAAGGCTATCTGGGATCCTATGACACGGCTACTGAGATTGCTAAGAGTCGCACCCGTACCATGAGTGCCGGTGGCAGTGGCTCCAGCGATTGTCTGCTGGTCAATATCCCCCTGATTTGGCAGCGCCAATCCGGATTGGTGCAGAGCCAGCCCCAGGGTGTGGATGCGGCTGCCGCCCCAGATCCACGCAGAATCAGCGTCAGCGCTGATTACTCCGGCTAAACCCACCAGATCGGCGATAACACCATCATTCCCGACCAGGTCTTGATGGCTGTGTCCTGCGCCTACAGTGCGCAGGACTTTGTCATTTTGGCTGCAGTAAGCAGCAAGTGCTGCTGCTTGTTGCTCCGAGTAAATCTGCGCATAACGGTCCGGCTTGCTTGTAAGGCGGCCTGACCAGTTTGACCATTTCGGCATTATCTATTTCCAATCTAGCGACCGCTGAAAAGAGGTTGGCGTTTCTCCATAAAGGCTCTCACTGCCTCTTTGTGATCTTCAGTTGCGGCACAACGCATTAGTCGATCAGCCTCCAAAGCGAGGCAGGAGCGCAAATCGCTCGTGATCGCGCGGTTTATATTCTCTTTCATATAGCCCAAAGCGATGGGCGGTCCTAAGGCGATCTGCCTTGCTAACTCTAGAGTTGCATCAGACAGTTCCTCATCCGGGACGACATAATTAAAAATACCCAATTTCAATGCTTCATCTGCATGGACCCTTCGTGCTGTGTAATATAAATCTTTGGCTCGAGAGGGGCCGATAAGTTGGGTCAGTAGCCAACTACCACCATAATCGCCGGAGAAGCCGATGTTGCGAAAAGCGGTGGTTATGAATGTAGAAGCTGCCGCAATGCGAATGTCACACGCAAGCGCAATACTTAATCCTGCGCCAGCAGCTACCCCCGGTAGCGATGCGATAGTTGGCTTGGCATGGTCCGCAAGGCGCAGCGTTAGCGTTTCTTGTTTGTGAATTAATGTTCTTACACGTTCTTCGGTAGTTGGCTTGGGAGTATTATCGGGTGCTCCGCCTCCGCCCATACCGCCCACGTCGCCGCCAGCGCAAAACGCGTTACCTGCGCCCTTGATGACGATACAGCCCACATCGCTACGGGCCTCAAGATCTAACAATGTTTGGCGTAGCGCTGGCGTTAGAAAGTCCGACAACGCATTTTTCTTCTCTGGACGGTTCAGAGTAATTGTTGCAACTCGTTGCTCGACAGCACACAACAGTTCGTTGGTTCCTGTGTCAATTTGCTCTATTGGCATAGTTCACTCTCCCTTTGGGTAAAACTGTAACGAGTTTCTGCATTAGATCACAGGATTAGGGCACTTCTGCAAGGTTTGCTAGGTTATGTCTAGCATAGATGAGAATTAGAACGTCGGTCAGGCGGGGCCGAAAGGAACAAAATTGATTGCTATCAGGCAATACCAGATCTCGAAATCGACGCAGCTTAGGTGTTTGCGGTGTTAGAAGAAGATAGCCGCGGCTGATAGGGCGGCATTCAGATGTCGCCATTGTTGCGTAGCTCTTCCAGAGCCGCCTGCTCGAAGCCGGCGGACAACAATACTTCATCTGTATGGCTACCCACTTCACCGCCTGCCCAAGTGGTTCGCCCCGGGGTTAAGGACATTTTCGGCAAGATGGCGGGCACCTTGAGCTTGCCATTAGGAGTGTCTACCTCTTCAAACAGTCCGCGAGCCTGGTAATGAGGGTCGTTAAAAGCGTCGGCGATAGAGTAAATTGGCCCAACGGGTACGTCGGCGTCCTCTAATATAGCGATGACCTTTGCGCTATCGTGGGCACTGGTCCAGCCGCCTATGGCCGCATCAATTAATTGCTGTTGCTCTACGCGCCCCGCATTGGACCCAAGATCGGGGTCGTTAGCAAGATCCTCGCGGCCGACGGCCGTCATTAGGCGTACGTAAATTGAGTCACCGTTACCGCCGATGACCACGTGTTTGCCGTCGCGGCAAAGGTAGGTGTTGGTAGGAACGATTCCGGTGAGGGTTGATCCAGCCGGTTCGCGGATGGCTCCCGCGCCATCATATTCGGGCACCACGCCTTCCATTAAGTTAAACATCGCTTCATATAGCGCTACATCAATAACTTGTCCCTGTTGGTTCTCTTTGCGCGCAAGTAACGCCAGCAAAATGCCTAATGTGGCGTGTACCCCAGCGACACTGTCCCCAAGGCTCAAGTTTGGTCGTACGGGGACATCTTCTGGAAAACCATTCAGAAACCGAAATCCGCTAAAGGCTTCGGTGACTGATGCATATCCGGGCTTGCTACTATATGGCCCGCTCTGGCCATAACCCGAAATTCGGGTGTAAATCAGTTGAGGGTTGTGGGGTTTGATGTCCTCTGGCCCTAAACCCCACTTTTCCATAGTGCCGGGCTTAAAGTTTTCGATGACCACATCGGCATTAAGCATCAAGCGCCTGAGGACCTCGCGTCCTTGTGCTGTGCGCAGATTGGCAGTCACCGACTTCTTGTTCCGACCCAGGCTGCGCCACCAATATCCTGTGCCATCCTTGTCAAGTAGGCGCCAGCTGCGGATTGGGTCGCCGTTACCCGGAGGCTCTATCTTGATAACTTCGGCGCCAAAGTATCCCAAGATGGTGCCAGCAAAAGGCCCCGCTAATAGTTGACCTACCTCGAGTACTCGAACGCCATCAAGAGCTTGAGTGCTCATGGTTGCTTAGGCTCCTTTGATGTATTGCGCCGCACGTCGCGAAATGGCCCGCTGTCGAAGCGGGGTTCTTTCGGTAAGCCAAGCACCCGCTCGGCAATAATGTTGCGCTGAATTTCATCGGTTCCACCGGCAATGGAGCCTGCTGGCGTGGAAACCAGAATTTCTGCGATGGTGCCTTCCATTGGACTATCTTTTCCGGTGAGCAGCGCGTCGTTTGCACTGATATGGGTATGAACCTGTGCGGCCAAGCGGCCGATATGGCTGGCAGCCAGTTTGCCCAGCGAACCTTCAGGTCCCTGGGGCTTGCCTGCCTTTTGCGCGGCCCGTGCCCGCTGTGCCGTCCAATGAGCAGAGCTGGCAAGAATGTGCAGTCGCGCGATGTCCTGTCGCAAAACTGGATCATTTATCGCACCGGTATCGTTGGCGCGCTGCAGTATAAGATCCACGCGACCGGCACGCTGTGGATACCACTTGTATGGTTCGTTTGCGATCTCCAGTTCTTCTTGATATTGCTTGTATATTGGCGCGGGCGATGCTGTTTTTGCTGCCGGATTACGCGGGCGATCGAAGGAGCGCCGTTCGTACGCCAGGGTGGTCATCGCGATCTGCCAGCCGTCGCCGGGTTGACCAATGAGGTTGGTGCGCGGGACTCGAGCGTCAGTAAAAAACACCTCATTGAAGGAGGCATGACCGTTCATTTGTTTCAACTGCCGCACCTCAACACCGGGTTGGCGCATGTCGAGAACAAAATAGCTCAAGCCTTTATGTTTTGGTTCGTCCCAATCGCTGCGCGCCAACAACAGACCGAAATCGGCATGGTGGGCGCTGGTATTCCATACTTTCTGGCCATTGATGATCCATTCGTCGCCTTGCAGATCGGCACGAGTTGTTGCACCAGCAAGGTCGGAGCCACTGCCTGGTTCGCTAAACAATTGGCACCAGTGTTCTGCGCCGGTAAGAATAGGGCGCAGATAGCGCTGCTTTTGCTTATGGTCCGCGTGAGCTAATAGAGTGACCGCAGCGAGCATGCGAACACCGCTATGCGCTGCGCCAATGGCTCCAATGTGTGCCAGTTCTTCGTCAACTACTGCGCTTAGTTGTGGGTCTAGGTCACGGCCAAAATAATCGCTTGGCCAGTCTGGAGCGCCCCAACCGGAATCCGCTAATAGCTCGCGCCAGTGGATAAGGTCTAAATTCGGGTCCCAGTTGGCCGCCAGCCAGGTACGGACGTCTTGACGTATTTCTTCGATGTTCATAGTTAACCAATTCTAGCTTTTGCTCTTGCGCCGTGAGTGATCGCATGCAGCATGCGCTCGCGGTGGGCGGCAGGCGTACCTAATAAAACTTCAGAGCTCTTCGCACGCTTAAACCACAAGTGTGTATCGTTTTCCCATGTAAAACCGATGCCGCCGTGCAACTGAATGCATTCGCTGGCGACACGGACGTAGGCTTCGCTCGCAGCGGCCTTTGCCAGACTGGCATGCTCGCGCACATCCTCGTTGGCCGCAAGACAATGGGCTGCCTGATAGGCAGCTGACTTAGCTAGCTCGACCTCTAGAAGTAATTCCGCCAGACGATGTTTGATGGCTTGGAAAGACGCAATGCTGCGACCGAACTGAAAGCGCAGTTGCGTATAGTCTAATGCTGACTGCAAAAGTGTTTGTGCACCGCCAATCATTTCGTTACTCAGAGCCACAAGCACATAATCCATTAGGCTCGGTAAGTCTGCTTTGCCGAGGCGCTCAGCAGGAGTGTTGGCTAGCGTAACGGTATTGAGCTTGCGTGTGGCGTCCATGCTCTGCACTGGCGTGATTGTCAGGCCATGGGCCCCAGTATCAGTAGCGAATAGGGCGATGCTGCCGTCAATCTCGCGAGCAGCTACGAAAATCACCTCAGCGACTTGGGCGTCAATGACATAGTGCTTAGTGCCAGAGAGTTGGTATTTGCCATCGGTGTTGCTCGTGGCTGTGGTACGGATATCTTCGTCACTCCACATCGGCGCATGTTCGGTGATAGCCAAACAGGCAATTATTTCACCGCTGGCAATGCCCGGTAGCCACTGCTGCTTTTGGGCTTCGTTGCCAGTTGCACTCAGTGCATGAGCGGCGCAGACCGCGGATGCGAAGAAGGGGCCGCAATACAGGCTGCGCCCCATTTCCTCGCAGGCAATGGCTAATTCCTGAGGGCCAAAACCTGCACCACCGTACTGTTCTGCAATGGCGATACTACTCAAGCCGAGTTGTTGGTTAAGCATTGACCATACTGCTGGATCATAACCTCTGATATCAGCCATCTGCGCTCGAACCTCGGTGGTCGGCGATTTATCAGCCAGGAATCGTGCTAGGTTCTCCCGAAACTGCTCCTGATCCTCATTAAAAATAAACTGCGTTGACAAGCCGTTTTCCCCTCGTACTGCGAACAGATCACCTATCTAGACGAACAATGTATCACGGCTAGAGCCGATAGACGGACGCATACTCCGGCCAAGATTGTGAGAAAAATGGTGATGTAGGCTAAGCGCTTAATTATGCAAGAGGAGATCTGGAAGTTGATGTCTTAACAAATTTATCAAGTTCCAATTACACTCTTTTTTGTTTTTTACGCAACTTGAGAGTTCCAGGACGAGACCTCGCGGCGGTCTAAAGGTAAGCTTTGTGCTTTCAGAAACGGGAGGATTACTAATGAGCGTAACGACACAGCTATTTGATTTAACAGGACAGGTCGCTTTAATTACGGGCGCATCAAAAGGCATGGGCAAAGCCATGGCCATGGCATTAGCCGAGCACGGCAGTAAGGTCGTGATTTCTAGTCGCAAGTTAGACCAGTGCGAAGAAACTGCTGCTGAGATTAACGCCGCCTGTGGTGAGGAACGTGCCATCGCCATTGCCTGTAACATCGGCTACAAAGATCAGTTACAGGCTTTGGTCGACGAAACCCGAGAACGCTTGGGTCCGATCGATACACTAATCGCGAATGCTGGCGTTAATCCCTTTTATGGGCCTATGTCGGAGATTCCTGATGAAGCCTTCGATAAAACTATGAATTCTAATTTGCGCTCAAACCACTGGCTGTGTCAGATGGTAGCTCCAGACATGCTCGAAAAGGGGCGCGGCGCGATTATGATCACCGCCAGTGTGGGGGCGTTCGGCCCATCGGATACTTTAGGCACCTACAATATTTCGAAGATGGCAGACATCGCCTTGGTTCGAAACCTGGCTATGGAGTGGGGACCCAAAGGTATTCGGGTTAATGCACTATGCCCTGGGCTGATCCGCACTGATTTCGCTAAAGCGTTGTGGGATAACCCCGAGGCAGCCCAGCGGGTGACTGAGCAAACGCCTTTGCGTCGCTTCGGCGAAGCAGACGACTTCAAGGGCATTGCGGTATTTGTAGCTTCCGATGCCAGCGCCTATGTCACCGGTCAGGCTTTGACCGTTTGTGGTGGCACCCATATGTTCAGATAGGAGACAAAGATGCTCGAGCAACCTGAGCATTGGGTCGAGCCCGAGGCTGGATTCCAATATCTGGCGGATACAATATCAGTGGCACCAACGCATCAGACTGAAAAGCTGGCAGCTTGCGGTATTGACGCTGGCGTATTCGGTGAACAGGTTGATCCGGCGTTTTTTATTGGTATTGCGATTCATGCCGGTATACGCAGCGGCATTAGCGCTGAAGGCAATATCAATATGTTGCAGGGCCTACAGATGCATCGCCCGCCACTGTTGGATGAGCCGCTCAACGTGCGTGGAGAAATTCTTGATGTACGATCAGTACCGCGCGGACGTCGTGTACATACCGATGTATGGTTCGAAGACGAACAAGGACAGCGGGTGATTAGTGCGGTACGCACCTCATTGAAGCCGGATCTAAATGTGGCAGACAAAGGTGGTGCTGGCGAGCGGCCGCAGCCGGTAATCGAAGACCCGACAGCGCTGCGGCTATTGAGTGAATATACCCTGACGCCAGAGCGGGTTAAGGCCTATAGCATGGAGGGCAATAGTATTCACTATGAACAGGAGGCTGCAGAGCAGGCGGGTTTCCGCGCGCCATTAATCGGTGGCGGCATGGGAGTGCACTATCTGACCGCCGAAATGTGGCGTAGTTATAAGCCCCGGGCTTTCAGTGCTGACATCTACTTCAGACGCCCGATATTTTGGGACGAATCAGTTTCAGTCGGGATACAGGAGGGCAGCAAAAGCCATTGGACCGCCATGGCGGTCCTCAAGCAAGGGAAGGCCGTTAAAGTTGGTACCGAGATAGCGTTGCGCGATTTGATCCCAGGTTAAAACTTATTCAAGAGGCAAGCGCACCATGGCGGTGCCGAATACCCGGGTTTCGTCCTTGGTATTCTTCACGGTCATATCTAATTCGACCAATCCCTCTTCTTCGTCAATGTCGGTAACTACGGCGCTGATAATGGCCGGAGTGTCTGCGAGCATGGGGGCACGGAATACCGTGTCGATGTGCTCAACATTGCCATTTGGAGCCCAGCTGTGAATTGCGCTGGTCAAAAATCCCATGCCCATGATTCCTGGCACCAGTGCGCCTGGAAATCCCTCCTTGCGCGCACCCTCATGATCTTCAAAGCGCGGTCCGCCCCAGCCCACGGATTTGGCGAAAGCCATAGTGTTTTCAATGCGGGTATCCGGTTCAAATACGGGTAGTTCGGCCCCAAATTCCACATCGTGAATTGTGTTAACGCTCATCGCTACTTCTCCCGGATAACTAAACGTGAATCTGTTGTTGCGAGATGCTCGCCGCTCTCATCGAATAATTCCAAGCGCACCACGATAAAAATCATGCGCCCGGAACGACCTTTTTTGTCATAGATGTCGTGTAGATGAGTCTTGCCCGTAAGTTTGATGTCTGGCCGCACCGGTGCGAAGCACTCTACTGCCTTGCCACCGTCCATAGGCACGCCCCCGAGAGCAGGAAAGTCGATAGGTAGATGTCGGCCGGAGGCCAGGCTGCATAAAAATGCGGGTGTTGCCTGAAAGTCAGGATGGTCTGGATCAACGTACTGAGGACGTTTTTCACCTGATGTGGTGGCGGCTATTACCAATCGGTCGGAACTTAAAATAAAGTCTTTGCGATCGAATTCATTATTTAGGTATTGCGTTTTTAAGTCGTCGATATCGACCATGTAGTTGTGCTCCCAGTATCCCAGCGCCCAGTCTAAGGGGGCCTCGGCCGAATGCAAAGCACTCTAGCGTAGTGCCTTTATTGCCGGAGAAATGCTCCTTACAATAGGTAAGCAATTTACGCATAGACACGGGTCTAGCAAACATGATGAGGGGAAATAGATGGGACCATTAACAGGATTAAGAGTTGTTGAACTCCAGGGTATTGGCCCGGGGCCATTCTGCGGCATGATGTTGGCGGACATGGGCGCTGACATTATTCGTATTGACCGATCTGCCGCAGTAGGTAGTGGAGCCCGCAGCGCTGATGTATTGGCTCGAGGGCGCAAAAGTATCGCGGTGGATCTGAAGAATCCTCAAGGCGTAGAAACGGTATTAAAGCTCGTTGAGACTGCTGATGTGTTGCTGGAGGGCTTTCGCCCTGGTGTAACCGAGCGTCTGGGTCTTGGCCCCGATGTATGCTTAGAACGTAACCCCAAACTCGTATACGGGCGAATGACCGGCTGGGGGCAGACGGGCACCATGGCCCATGCTGCGGGCCACGACATCAACTACATCTCTTTATCTGGCGTGCTGCATGCCATTGGGGAGCCGGGATCTCGTCCAACCCCGCCGCTTAATCTGGTGGGTGATTTCGGTGGTGGTGGCATGCTACTGGCCTTCGGCATTGTCGCCGCTTTGTATGAGCGCGGTGTCTCAGGTAAGGGTCAGGTGATCGATGCAGCAATGACCGATGGATCGGCTCTGCTCATGAACTCAATCTTCGGTCTGATGGGGCAGGGTGTGTGGAACCAGAATAGGGGCAGTAACCTACTGGACGGTGGAGCACATTTTTATGGCACTTATGAAACCAAGGATGGGCGCTTTGTTTCTATTGGCTCTATCGAGCCACAGTTTTATGCATTGTTGCTGGAAAAAACTGGCCTCGATCAGGACCCGGACCTGGCAAAACAGATGAGTCGCGACGATTGGCCGAAGTTGCGTGAAAAACTAGCCGCAGTCCTAGCGACCAAAACCCGAGATGAATGGGATGAAATCATGTTGGGTACGGACATCTGCTATGCACCAATTCTGAATTTTGACGAGGCCGTAGCGCATCCCCATAACCAGGCACGGAATACCTTTGTAGCGTCGGCAGATATTGTGCAGGCCGCACCAGCGCCGCGCTTTTCACGAACAGAGCCCGAACTGCCGGAGCCGCCTGTTGCACCCGGCGAGCATTCTGAAGAAGTGTTAGCAAGTATTGGTCTAGATGCGGCGGCAATTGCGGAATTGAAATCCAGCGGGGCGGTAGTTTAGATAAAAATTGATATAAAAATCAGCGGGTTGAGTAATAATCCTCAACCTCTTTGTTTATAATTTTTCGTAATTCTTGGTAGTCGCTGTCAGTTCTACTGGCAGCGATGTCCAATACATCTTGGTGTTCGAGTTTCCATCGCAGTCGACCGTTGGGTTGGGTAACCTCTTTGACTCTGACGACGCCGAATTGGGTGTCGATACTGCGCATATGTCGCGGTAATACGCGTTTGCTGAAGGGCAATTGGCGCAGACCAATGGTCGTGGATTGATTGAGTATAAGATCGGACAGAGCTTCGGCTTTGTCGGTCTCGCACAATACGCACAGGCACTGGGCTGAGCGGCTTTTCTTCATCACGATTGGAGTCAAATAGACGTCGGCAGCGCCAGCATCAAATAGGGCGTTCATAAGTGGCTCAAATGCCTCAGGACTCATATCGTCAATGTTGGCTTCCAATTTTATATGCTGGGACAGCTCGTCTTCAGCATGGTAAGCGCCCAGAGCGACGCGCAGCACATTGGGTATCTCAAAATCTTTGACGCCGATGCCATAGCCGATTTTGCTCGGCTTGAAGGCGCTGCGCGGCGCGTATTCATCGACGCTGGCTGCCAGAATGGCAGCGCCTGTAGGAGTGGTGCATTCGCCCTTCACGCCGCCATAAGTGCACGGTGCATTTACCAGTAATTCTTGAGTGGCGGGTGCGGGCACAGGAAAGCGGCCGTGTGCACAGTCAACGAAGCCGCTGCCCACCTCTACAGGATTGCATAAGATGACATCGGGTTGTAGATAGTCGATGCAAATAGCCGCCGCGACAATGTCGACGATGGAGTCTATTGCGCCAACTTCATGGAAATGCACGTCGTCAGGTGCGATACCGTGGATTTTCCCCTCCGCATTCGCGATGAGTTGGAATATGTCCAGAGCGCGACGCTCGATACTTGGGCTAAAGCCAGCATCGCGAATCATGCGCTGAATAGTCGAATGGTGCCGATGATCGTGCTGATCTTTGGCCGTAACCCGCACATTGATGCCACTAATGCCCATTTTTTTCGCATTACTCAGTTGCAGGGAAAATGCGCTGCCAAGACCAAGTCTGGCCAGTTCTGTGTCCACGTAATCGGCAGGGACGCCTAAATCAATCAGCGCTGCCAAATGCATGTCTCCAGCAATACCGCACTGGGGTTGATAGAACAGCGCTGTTGCCATCTATGCGGTTTGCTCGAAGTAATCAGCCGATGTGGCTGCCGCAATAAAATTCTCTTGTAGGTGCAATAGGCTTTGCATATCCGCGTTGACTGCGTCGATACCGTGCTCGAGCACGAAAGCATAGCTGCGTTGGAACTCTGATAGTTTTGCTTGCAGAAGCTTAGGCTCGTAGAAGTCGTCAAATGCCTTAGGATTGCCCCAGCCCAACCAAGCGCGGCCTGCCAGATAGCGACCGGCTTTCATGCCAACGATACCGATGCCTTGCTCCTTGGCTTTCTGCAACAGGGGTTGCAGGTCTTTCATAGGCGGTGAGCCGGGCAAAATAGAGCGATCGTTCCAGTCGTACCAACCGCCGGGCGTAATAGCAATCATGGCGAGGTCAAATACGCCGGTGTCGATAGCGGCCTGCAAAACATTCTCAGCATTTTCATGGGTAGAAACGCCTAAATAGTCCACCTTGCCTGCAGCCTTAGCCTCCTCAAAGGCACGATGCAGTTCTTCACTGCGCATAATCGAAACGTTGTTTTGGCCCATGAAATAGTAAGCATCGACGTGATCTATGCCCATTTCTGTGAGGCTTTCGTCCAAGAATGCCAGCCAACCTTGAGCTGCCTTTTTTGCCTGAGCTGCGGTGATCGTTTCGTCCCAATCAATGCCCGCAGGTACCTGAGCCTTGGAGATCAGAAAAATATCGTCACGATGGGTTTTTAAAAACGGCGCTAAGTTGCGCTCGGCATCGTTGTAGTAATGCTTATAACCCACATCGAACGTATTAACCCCGGCGTCGAACGCGCGATTCAGCAGATCGTCGTGTCGGCTGCGCGATAGGGTAGCGCCGCAGCCGAAGATCAAGCGGCTGCTGTTATGGCCGGTTCTGCCTAATTTGCGGTACTGCATTTGTGGCCAGGGGTCGTTTAATCCCGCGGCCTCTTTGCCGTCAACGATTGCTGCTTTTAAATCCCGCGATTGTAATAAGCTGGTGGAACCCACGCCTAACAAAGTAGCGTACTGCATGAGCTTGCGGCGGGTCGTCATTAGCGCGCCAGTCGGCTGTTGTGAATCTTGCGTCATCGGTATCCCCTCAAATGCGATGCTTTGATCATACCGCGACCGAGTGGGTAATCAATTGTCGGGGTGCGCAGAGTAAAGGCGTCCGGCTCGGAGTACACTGTGCAGTCCGATGCGGGATCAGGCCCGCAAAGATAACCGTTGGAGCTAATGTGAATTCAAATTTTCGCAATTTTCGTGTCTATCGTATCCAAACCGAATGGCCGGATAGTGAGGAAGCGCTGTCGGATCTGCTCGCGGCTGCAGAATTTAAACCTTGCGGAGCATTTGCTGAACGTAGCGGTGGTTTTGAAGCACCGTTAGAAAATGCTGGTGATCTGTTATGTCGACGTCTGGCGGGTAATGACTTGATGCAGTTGCGCGTGCAGACCCGAGTGCTGCCGGCAGCGGCGGTAAAGGAAGCGCTGGCGGAGCGTATCGCTGAGTTCAAACAACGCATGCAAAGCGAACCTAATCGGGCTGAGAAGCGTGAACTCAAAGAAGAAGTCTATTCACAGTTGTTGCCCCAAACACTAACCCGGTCGGATCGGGTACAGGCCTTTTTCTTGCGCGATCAAAAATTGCTGGTGGTAGGCACCCCCTCGCAAACAGTGGCGGAATATTTTCTGGATAATCTTGGTCGGGCTATGGTCAGTCTGCATTTCGCGCCATTAGTGTACCGGCGTCCGGTTCTAGATTTGCTCACTCGGGTGTTCTTGCAGTCTAGGGTAGATTCGTTCTCGCTCGGTCGCGAGTGCCGCATGCGCGATCCCAGCGATGTTGCAGCAACAGTAAATTGGTTGGATATTGATCTTGCCGACCCAGCGGTGCGGCGGCATGTCACAGAGGGGCTGACAGTTGATCGCCTAGGTCTAAACTTCGATCAGGTATTTCGTTTGGTACTGGACGCTGACTTGGTGGTGCGCAAGCTCAGACTGGCAGATCAGGAATCCATGCCCGACGAGCCTATGGACGATCCACTGGCTAAGCACGATGCTGACTTCGTCATGCTCAGCGCCTGTGTCGGCCAATTGCTGGAGGGGTTGCATAAAAGCTTAGACGGCTATCCGAATTGAGGGTGACTTACGCTCTGGTTTCGCAGTAGTGTTGGGCGTGTAAAGAGAGTGGGCGAGCGAAATGATACAGCGGCTTGGGATCGTGTTCGGGTTATGGCTTTGGGGATTCACCGTTGCGGTTGCTGGGACGGCTCTAGCGCCAGAGGCCAGGTTTTCAGCCCCACCTAATATCGTTATTCTGTTTGCCGACGACCTTGGTTATGGCGATGTTCAAAGTTATGGGCATCCCTACATCCGCACTCCCCACATTGATGATTTGGCGCGCAATGGCCAACGCTGGACAGATTTTTATGTGGCGGCACCAGTGTGTTCCCCTAGCAGAGGCGCGTTACTGACCGGGCGTTTACCGCTGCGTACAGGATTGTATGGCCGCATAATACGTGTTTACTTTCCGAATGAGCCGGGTGGACTGCCGGATGCAGAGGTCACTCTAGCTGAGGCATTACGACAACGTGGATATCGCACCGGTATGTTTGGCAAGTGGCACTTGGGTGATGCGCCCCATGCCTTGCCCACGCGGCACGGGTTTGATGAGTGGCTGGGGGTACCGTACTCCAATGATATGGACTGGGTTGGCGAGCCGGGTTTCGAGGAATTGGTTGCGATGTCCCAGCGCGGAGATAATCAAGCCCGCGACGAATCCTTCGCCCGCCGCGCACAGAAATACGCGAACCCCCAAGAACAAGACTATGCAACACCGCTGATTAAAAGCCAGCGGCTCGATGATGAGTTTGTTGATTCGGTAGAACAACCCACGGTGCAGGCGAATTTGACCAAACGCTATACCGAGGCTGCAGTGGAGTTTATCAGACGCAATCGCCAGCAGCCGTTTTTCGTCTATTTGCCCTATACCATGCCGCATACGCCGCTGTTCCGTAGTTCCGATTTTGTGGGCAAAAGTATCGGTGGCCGCTACGGTGACGTGGTGGAAGAAATCGATTGGAGCGTCGGTGAAATTCGCAAAGCACTGCGCGCTGCGGGCATTGAGGACAACACGCTAGTAATTTTTAGTAGTGATAATGGCCCGTGGCTGACTATGAATGAAGAGGGTGGTCGTGCCGGGTTGCTGCGAGACGGTAAGGGCACCACCTTTGAGGGCGGAATGCGTGTGCCGACAGTTTTTTCTTGGCCAGGTAAGTTACCGCCCGGGGTGGTGAGTGATATCGGTTCGGCTCTGGATGTATTTCCTACCGTAATGTCCCTGGTGGGCAGTGATGTGGCTACCGGGGTCGACGGCAAAGATCTGACGCAGACGTTATTTGGTGAGGCGCCTAGTCCGCGCAATGAGCTGGCTTATTACCGTGCCGGCGTGCTCTATGCCTATCGCTTGGGGCCGTGGAAACTGCATTTCGTGACCGAGGGCGCCTACGGCTTGCCGCCCGAGCGCACCGAACATGACCGGCCGGTACTGTACAACTTGCACCGCGATCCCTCAGAGCGCTTTGATGTCGCTGAAGCGAATCCCGAGATCGTCGCGCAAATTCAAACTGCCGTTGCGAAACACAAGCAGCGTTTTACCCCGGCGTCGCCGCTGTTTGATGCGCGTTTGGCGACTGGAGGTTAGACATGATGCCGCAAATTCCTAATGAGCAGACAATCGATGCAGATTGGTTTAATCAGTGTTTTCAAGCCATTGGCATCGATGCCGAGGTTCGCGATTTTACGGCTCAGCGGGTGGGTACCGGGCAAATTGGCAAGTGCATTCGCTACACCTTTGACTATGTGGCAGCGTCTGCCGATGCGCCAAGCAGTTTGGTGGGCAAGTTCCCTTCCGACGATCCAAGTAGTCGTGCCACGGGTGTTGCGTTGCAAAACTTCCTTAAAGAAGTGCGTTTTTATCAACAGTTACAAACTCGTTTAAGTATTCGTACGCCGCGATGTTATTTCGCCGAGATTGAAGGCGAGGGGCCGGAGTTCTTTGTGCTGCTGGAAGACTTGGCGCCAGCTCAGCAAGGCGATCAGCTGCGCGGCTGTGATGCCCAGACTGCAGCAGCGGCACTTAGTCAATTGGTTGGCCTGCATGGGCCGAGTTGGCGCGACGCCAGTCTGGCTGACTTGACTTGGTTGTACAATCGCGAGGGGCGTCCAGCCACCGCTACGCGCGATCTCTATCGAGCGCAACTGCCAGGCTTTGTTGATCGTTATGGTGCCGAGTTGGCAGACGATGAGTGCCGCATTATTCAGCAATTGGGCGAGAACGATGACTCGCCGTTGGTGGCAGATGGGCTCCCCGATGTATTTTCGCTGATTCATGTGGACTATCGGTTGGACAACCTGCTGTTCACTAGCAACGACGCAGGCATTGATGTCGCTGCAGTAGATTGGCAGAGCATTACCCTAGGTTCACCGCTAAGTGATGTAGCCTATTTCATTGGTGCAGGGCTGACCTCTGCGGATCGCGCACCAGTTGAGGAGCAGTTGGTGCGGGGATATTTTGATGCCCTGTGTGCTTCGGGAGTGACCGATTTTCAGTGGCCCGAATGTTGGCAAGCCTACCGCTATGGTGCTTTTTCTGGATTCGCGGTGACCGTTGTTGCGTCTATGATCGTGGAGCGCACCGAGCGCGGAGACCGGATGTTTACCACCATGGCCCAGCGTCATGCGCGCCACGCACTGGATCTGCACGCCGACGAATTCTTAAGTTAATCAGCGCACGCCTTCCCAGATAATCCGTTCCTCGCTCATCGGATCGTCCACCGTAGCGCTGGTGTCGTCAAACACCATAGTTGTGCGCTGGGCTAGGGTATAACTTGGCCAGTCGAGTGTGCCGTTTTTTATAAAGGTACTCCAGGCGTCATGCATGGTATTGGCTAGGTGCTGGGGTGTAGGTCCAGGTCCGATAAAAACATCGACGCCGGCGCGATCCAAATTGTTAAAGGCGAACGGGATTTCTAGGGCGTGGGTTGCGCCCAGGCGCCCGTCGAAAGCTCTAGACTTCCAGTCGAATAAATACATCCAGACGTTAGGGTTGTGCTCGATTTGAGCTTCGGCTAAACGAATGCCCGGAATTCGGAACATGTGGTCGCTGGTCAGTGCGACCAGCAGCTCGGCTGCATTCGCTTCCGGGCGATTGGCCCGATAAGCGCTAATGCCGTCGTTCACATTGAATTCTGCGGCGATTCGCTGCAGCTTCGCGTCGTCCACGTCACCATGCCCCCACAGCGTTGTCTCATCGCTATTGCTGCCGATAAGCACATCAACATTGGCGGCATTCCCAGATCTTATCGCCTGTTGCGGATCCTCAGGCATCAGTTCGGTGTTGTGGACTGGGTAAAACGTCGAAACACTGGTGCCTAATTTGCTGATCACGCCGGCGCCAGATTCGAACTCGGCCGCGGTAGCATTTTGCGCGTTGAGAATGTCCTCCACAGAAGCTGCCAGTAACCCCATAGCATCGTCTTGTTGTAATTGCGCGCAGAACGCCTTGCCGACAGTTTGCGCTGCTTCTGGGTTGAGGGTGTGCTGGGCTGCGCCGCTTTGTGCTATAGCCTTGGTGAACAGACCTTTAGCTGCCGGACAACCCATCAATGCGCCGACGCTAAATGCTCCGGCACTCTCGCCGGCGATGGTGACCTTGGTTGGGTCGCCGCCGAAGGCGCTGATATTACGTTGCACCCATTGCAGTGCTGCAATTTGGTCCAGCATGCCGTTGACGTTGGATGTTTTAAATTCTGCGCCGAGGTGAGTGAGGTCCGCAAACCCCAAAGCGCCAAGTCGATAATTGATGGACACCACGACAATGTCCTGATCTCGAGCAAAGCGGGTGCCGTTATACCAAGGAATTGCGCCTTGGCCGGTGCGATAGCCGCCGCCATGAATCCACACTAAAACCGCGCGTTTGCGCGCTTCGCCCTGAATCCCTATTGGGGCTGAAATATTCAAAGTTAAGCAGTCTTCGTCCCAGCGAACCGGCGCGCTGTCGGTCATGCCACCGCTCGGAATCTGGGGTGCTGCGGCACCGAATTTCAGCGCCGGGAAGGGTTCGGAAAAGGGCCGTAACGGTTGCGGCGCCTTAAAGCGCAGGTTGCCCACTGGCGGTTGCGCGTAGGGAATCCCAGCAAATAAAAGGGCATCTTCTTTGACTCGGCCTTGGATTTCTCCTGCCGCACAGGTTACTGACACAGTCTGCATAACTCTCTCCTCCCAATAGCATTGGCTACAACCTCACTGTTCTCTAGGGGTCACCAGCGGAAAACGACGTGGAAATTGGTCGAATAACGATCCTAGCTGCGACAGCACGTTCACGTCGCCCTCGACTTTAAGCAGCTGCTGCTCAATCAATTCCCCTGCGCTGGTCTGACCCATAATCATTTGCTTGAAGTGGGTAGTGCTTAGAGACAACTGCGCATCGCTTTGGGTTGCAGCTGTCGCAACGAAATAGTGCAATACCGCGTTCTTTATTTGCAATACATAGTCATGTTCAAGATCACTGAAACGCAACAACAGGTGCAAATCTTGTGCTGCAGCCTGCTCTGGTAGCAAACGTACGGCCATGACTTGGAAAATATTTTCTATTGGAATGCCCGCAGCCATGCCGGGGCTCGCGGCATAGTTGCGTGTTTCAGGCAGTCCTTCGCGCAGTTCCAGCGCGCCGCATAGGTAGAAGTTTCGCCATGGCGCAGATTCTGATTGGTAGCCCAGTTGTTCATAGGTGTCGGCCAGCAGCGCGCGACCAGCAACGTGCTCGGGATCTGCCATAACCACATGATTGAGTACCTCTGCGACCCAGCGGTAGTCGCCGGCAGCGAAATAGTCTTGCGCTTTCTCTACTACAGCATCTGCGCCGCCCATAAAATCTAGATACCGAACCGCTTGTTCCGTTGGCGGCAGTGGATATAAGTTGGCAGGATTGCCGTCGAAAAACCCCAAGTACTTCACATAAACAGCCCGACTGTTGTGATGCACCGTGCCGTAGTAATCGCGATTGTAAAACTTTTCGCTTAACGACTTTGGAAGGCTCACCCGCTCGGCGATCTCCTCTTTGTTGTAACCCTTATTTGCAAGGCGCAGGGTCTGGTCGTGAATGTATTTGTACAGGTCTCTTTGATTCTGCAAATACTCCACTGCGGCTTCGCGTCCCCAGATTGGCCAATGATGGGAGGCAAATTGAATTTCTAGCCGCTCGCCAAATAGTTCTATCGACTCATTGATCTGTGCGGCCCAGGCCAGTGCGTCGCGCACCTGCGCACCCCGAGGGGTATAGACATTGTGCAAATGGTGGGAGGTGATTTCCGACATGCATAGGGCTTTAAACTGGGGCAGATAGAATACGAACTCGGACGGCGCCTCGGTGCCCATGGTCATCTGAAATTCGAATTCGATGCCATCGATTAAACGCGTCTCACCGGTTTCGCAGACAAGGTCGTTAGGTACGATGAACCCAGTCGTGCCCATAGATAACGCCGCACCAAGGCCGGTAGTGACGTAACCGGTAGGCGAGGCAGGCAGCAGATTGCCATACATGTAAGTAGAACGCCGTGCCATCGCGTTGCCTACAAGCACGTTTTCGTTAAGTGACTCTTTAACGAAATCTTTCGGCGCGATGACGGCAACCCGTCCACTGGCGGCGTCATTGTGGTTGATAACCCCTAACACACCCGCAAAGTGGTCGGCGTGGCTGTGGGTGTGGATGACCGCCACCACGGGTCGCTCGCCCAAGTGGTCGTTGGCTAACTGCAAAGCTGCGGCAGAGGATTCGCTAGAGGTCAGCGGGTCGATGATGATCCAGCCGCTATTACCGCGTATCAAGGTCATGTTAGCGATATCGAAAGAGCGCACCTGATATAGTCCGTCACTTACCTCGTATAAGCCGTTATGTTGGGCGTTCAGCTGCGCTTGGCGCCACAAGCTGGGATTTACTGTGTCGGGCGCTTCCTGGTCGAGGAATGACATGCGTGCAAGGTCGTACGTGACCTGGCCCTCGTCCCGCTGCAGGGTTAATGGTTCTAGGGTGGCAATGAAACCCTTTGCCGCGTCGTCGAAACTTTGGCGATCGGCAAAATCTAATTGCTCACGCACCTCGGCTTGGGCGC
This sequence comes from uncultured Gammaproteobacteria bacterium, assembly GCA_913050035.1. Classification (GTDB taxonomy): domain Bacteria; phylum Pseudomonadota; class Gammaproteobacteria; order Pseudomonadales; family Azotimanducaceae; genus UBA4421. The sequence goes on from CAJXAC010000012.1 coordinate 42,010, forward strand.
TTTGCGTGTGTTCGCTTGCTGGTTTTGCTCTGCGTAGCGCCTCGGGTAATGGTTTATAAGGCATAACGGGATCGTCCTTGCAGGTTAGCGTGACGGAACTAATTGGGTTTTAGGTTCGGCAGTGTCTTCCAGTAAATTTTCGCCTCGGCCAGAACCTTAGGCGCTAGCCAGATAGCTGAGACCATGGTCGGGATAGCCATAAGAGCGAAAGAACCGTCGATTAAGCCGACAGCCGCTTCGATAGACATCACAGATACCAAAACGATCGATGCTACAAATACCCATTGATAGCTGGCGCGATGGCGCGTGCCGAAAACAAAACTGGCGCACTGGGAGCCGTAAAAGGAATAGGTGAAGATTGTTGTAGTAGCGAAGCTCAAGACGCAGGCAAAGATAATCACGGTGCCAACCGGGCCAAGCAAACTGCTAAAGGCATTCGCCGTTAACGTCACACCCTCGGCTTCGGCTCCCTGCCAAGTGCCAGCCACTAAAATCAGCAGGGCTGTGGCAGTGCAGATGATCATAGTGTCGATAATTGGTCCGATCATTGCGACCAAGCCCTGACGAATCGGTTGATCGGTTTTGGCGGCCCCATGGACTAGGGATTCGGTACCCATGCCGGCTTCATTACTATACGCTCCGCGTTGTACACCATAAATCATCACCGCCAGCAGGCTGCCGCCTGCTACCGCGTCACCGGAAAACGCGTCGGTCAGAATAAAAGTAAACGCGGCAGGCACCTGCTCAGCATTCATCAAAAGCGCGATTATTATGGTGGCGAGATAAAGGACCGCCATAAATGGCACCAGTACCGTTGCTGTGCGTGCGATGCGTGAAAGACCGCCGAAGATGACCAGAGCAGTGAGCACGGCAAGTATGATGCCGCTGCCGAGGTTGTAGTAAAAAGGGTCGGCGCCGGGAGCAATGATGCCTTGCTCGAAAAATACTAGGTCGCGAAAGATCTGGATCAATTGGTTGGCCTGCAATGCCGGCAAGCAGCCCACCATACCGACGATGGCAAAGAAGAAAGCGAGAAAGTGAAAACGTTTGGGCAGACCTTCACGAATAACGTACATTGGACCGCCCTGAAGTTCTCCAGCGTCGTCTTTGCCGCGATACATAACAGCCAAAGTGCAGGTAAAAAACTTTGTTGCGATGCCCAAGATAGCGGTCATCCACATCCAGAAAATGGCGCCCGGCCCGCCGATTTTTATTGCTAGAGCGACACCCGCAATGTTGCCCATGCCGATGGTGCCAGCTAAGGCTGCAGACAGAGCGCTGAAGTGACTGATATGGCCCGGATGGTCTGGGTTGTCATATTTACCGCGCAGCAAGTCAATGGCATGGCCAAGATAACGAAAGGGCGTAAAGCGCGCGCGCACCAAAAAGTAAAAGCCACCGCCGAGTAATAACCACAGTAGCCAAGGGCCCCAAGCCAGATCGGCGAATGCGGTGGTAAAAGATTGAAAAGTATCGAGCATGTTTAGCACTTAAATCGGATGTCGCAGATTAAACGTTTAGCCGCACGGTGGCTATCGGGCAGGGCGCGTTATGTGGGTTTTGTATTTGCAGCGTTGCCCGGAAATGCAGGGCGTCTGGTATTCTATGCTGCTTCAATAACAGCAAAATCAAGAGCAGCGATATGGACAGTTCGCCGACCATTCATGCTGGACCTCTGGGCGCGCAAACCCAGTATCAAGACGGCTACGAGAAGTCGTTATTGCATCCCATGGCGAGAGCTGAGGGGCGGCAAGCGGTGGGGCTAGACGGTTGGCAACTTGCTGGCGAGGATCAGTGGACCGCCTACGAATTTTCCTGGCTCAATGCCCGTGGTAAACCAGAGGTTGCTGAACTGAGCTTTAACGTGCCGGTAACGTCACCGAACATTATCGAAAGCAAATCTATGAAGCTGTACCTCAACGGGTTTAGTCAAACACGCTTTCCAAACGCCCAGGAGTTGCTTGCAACCTTGGAAAGAGATCTCAGTGGCGGCTTTGGCTGCACTATTACAGTTAATCTGCGCGGGGTTAATACGGTCGAAAAAACAGGGCTGCTGCCAGGCCAGTGCTTAGACGATCTGGATATTGATATTGATGTCTACGATTACAGCCCCGAACTATTGTTATGCGAAGACCGAGCTGCAGAGGCGGAGCATAGGTTGTACAGCCATGGATTTCGAAGTTTGTGCCCAGTAACCGGTCAGCCCGATTGGGCCAGTATCGCCATTGATTATCGGGGCGTGACTATCGAGCCTGCGCGCTTGCTACGGTATTTAGTATCGTACCGAAATCATCAGGCTTTCCATGAGACGACTATTGAACGGATATTTACGGATATCTGGCAGCGCTGCAGCCCCGAGCGATTGTCTGTGTACGGGCGTTTTTTGCGTCGTGGAGGTATTGATATCAACCCTTACCGTAGTAGTGAGGACGATGTTGCGCCGCAGATTCGGGTTGCACGGCAATAGCTCAGTGTTTCTTTGTCGGCGCGATGATTGAGCGCAACCAACTGCTCCAGGTTTTATCCGCGCGGGTCCATCGCTCCAGTGCATCCATGCGTTCCGCCAGCGCCTCCCCGTCTTCGAGCATAGAGCGTCGTGTGGTCAATGGCTGCTCCGGGTCGAGGGGTCGCAGTACCTTGGCCGGATTGCCTGCGGCAATAACATTACTGGGGATATCCTGAGTCACTACAGAGCCCGCGCCGATAATCGAGTTATCGCCGATCGACACGCCCTTACAGACGATGGCGCCGTCGCCAATCCAGACATTGCTGCCTAATGTGATAGGACTAGTGCGCCCAATGGCTGCCGTACGATCGTAAATATCATGCCAGTCAGCGTCAGTAAGATACGCGCCAGCGGCGATCATCGAGCTTTCACCAACGGTGACACAGCTTGCGGAATCAATCCGCACACCGGGACAAAGCAGGGCGAAGTCACCTATTCGAATTTCACCTTGATGCTCGTGCATAGCCCAGGTCGTGAGTCGAACGGTGCGATCTCTAGCGGTGATCACGTGGACGCTTTCGCCGAAATGAATGCTGCGTCCGTATAGTTTCAAAAACCAAGGTTTCATGATCATGGAGTGACGGCCCAGAGAATCCAATTGCGGGCGGACAAAACGATTTACCCAAAAGGCTTCAATGCGGGCCAGGGCAACTTTTAACGGATAGGGGCGGTGGTCGTCGCGCATGCGCATCGCTCAGCAAAAATAGCCTTTTACTGCCTCGTGCAGGCGAACGCAAGAAAACCCAAGTAAAGGGCGGGATCTGTTAGCAATCCCTAATTGATTCGGCTAGCATACGCGCCGCTATGGTGACCCACTTTGGTCCCCTCGCGGCGATAAATTGTGAACTCCGCCAGGCCCGGAAGGGAGCAACGGTAACAGTGGATTCGGGCGCCGAGGTGTGGCTGGGTGGGTTGCCGCCATCTAAAAGCTAAATGACAGCTAAATATCGGAGAGGTGGCAGAGTGGTCGATCGCGCACGCTTGGAAAGCGTGTAAGGTGTAAAAGCCTTCGAGGGTTCGAATCCCTCTCTCTCCGCCACCTATTTGTATAAGTTATTATGGGAGTTCTCAAGTCTTCCTCGAATGTAGTCTCCAGCATTAACGTCGGAGAATTTTCTAGGAGTGTCAGCACCAATAAAACTATCCAGCACCTTAACCTCCGTATCGCTATCGGGATCAACGAAGAAGGCTATTGAAAATCTATCCCTGCCACGAGTCATTGGCTTTACTCTGTGGAGTGTGGACCTGTACTTGCCATTCGTCCAACGTTCGAGAAGATCACCTGAATTTATTAGGACAACAGAATTGTCAGGTTCTATGTCCTGCCAATTTCCATTTTGGTCACATATCTCCAAGCCTCCAACTGAATCTTGGAAAAGGAATGTTGTTAAGCCATAGTCTGAATGTGCGCCGGCGCCCAATTGGGAATCGCTTACCTCATCAGAGCTGCAAGCGGGATAGTGCAAAAGCCGAAGAGAGATGTTTTGTCCCGAGTGAAATTTGACGAAAAAGTTCTCATCCAAATTGAGCGCTTTAGCAAGAATCCTCTGTAGGAGAAATGCTCGTTCTAAACATTCGGCAAAAAAAAGCTGCATGAGCTCTTTAAATTCATTCGAAGGCCAACGATGCTCCTCAATAGTCGCGTTGAGGATGTTTCGCATCGTGAATGTTTCTTTTAGATCAGGAGGACTTGCGGGGTCAAGATGTTCTGAAGCGAACGCTTGATAACCGAAGTTTTCCTCAGCTGATAAATACGCTGATCGCATCTTATTTTTTGCATCAGATAAGAAGAAAGTTGCGCTAGCTTCAAAAACCCTTGCTATCAATTCGTCAGAGAATCCAAGATCTGAGGACGCCATAAAGCCGCAGTCCGTCAGTGCGCGATCTACGTTAGCGACGGTATCCGAGATTTTCAGAATATCGCCTGATTGGAACCCTTTAAAGCTGACTATTGGAGTTTGCATGTTTCCTTTTTATCGATGCAAGTATTTGATTGGGAGACGAATACGTAGCATATCGCATCTCCCCCAAATATTTTTGCGCCTTTTGATCTGGCTGGGAATCCTATTTTTGTTACGATTCCAGCGAGCATGGAAAGGGATAG
>CAJXAC010000013.1 GCA_913050035.1 uncultured Gammaproteobacteria bacterium
ATGCGCATAATAATTCCCCTTATGATTGAATGCTGTGCGTGGATGCATGATCGCTACGTAAACACAGTATAGTGGCATCTATGCGGTAAGGTCTTGTTATGCGCGAGACTGGCAAGAGGTCGGCGTTCTTTGAATTTTCGCTAGCGTGTTTTACGCGCAACTTTGGACTCGACCCGAACATGAAGGAACAACTTAATGGCCCAAGTGAAGCGGATAGTGCTGGCGCTGTGCGTGAGTTTAAGTATCACCACCGCGGTTCATGCCAAGACCATAGATGACTATGCCAACGAAGCGGTTGAGCGGCTATCTGCCTACCTTCAAATTGATACCATCAATCCGCCGGGTAACGAGTCTCGAGGTGTCCGCTACATTAGTTCGCTACTCGACGCTGCCGGCATTGCATATGAAACGGCAGAGTCTGCGCCTGGCCGTGGCAATCTATGGGCGCGCATACCCGGCGCTGCGGCGGCCGGAGAAGATAAGCAACCCGCCCTTATTCTGTTGCATCATATTGACGTCGTGCCTGCTAGCCGAAAATATTGGAGCTTTGAACCACTGTCCGGCGATGTAGCGGACGGCTTTGTATATGGCCGCGGTGCCATTGATACGAAAGGCTTAGGTATTGCTCAGCTGCAAGCTTTCTTAGCCTTGGCCGCTAGCGGTGCGGAACTGAATCGAGATGTTATTTTACTTGCTACAGCGGACGAAGAAGCCGGTGGCTTTTTCGGTGTGGGCTGGTTGATTGAGAACCGCCCCGAGCTTTTTTCTGATGTCGGCTATGTCTTGAATGAAGGAGGCTCGGGCCGTGTATTTGGTGATCAAATCGCGGTTTTAGTCGAGGTGACACAAAAAGTGCCATTGTGGCTGCGGCTAACTGCTACAGGCCGCCCCGGTCATGGCTCAGCGCCGCAAATGCAGACTTCAGTGACACGACTTGTCCGCGGCCTCAAACGCATCAGTGAAACCGAGTTCCCGGTGCGCGTAATTGAGCCGGTGGCCACAATGTTCGAGGGCTTGGCGCCCTATCAACTCGCGGTTGGTCAGCCGGCCGCGCCGAATATCCGCGATGCGGTAAACGACAGCGATTACTTGCTTGAAATGAAATTGCGTAATCCGGGTGGTCATGCGCTATTGCGCAACACTTGCTCGATAACCACCTTACAGGGCAGCTCAAAAATAAATGTAGTTCCGGCTGAAGCCCATGCTGAATTAGACTGTCGGCTCTTGCCTGATCAGGATCCTGAGGCGTTTCTGCAGGAGTTGACGGCAATCATCAATGACCCGCGTATAACTATTGATAAAATTATGGGTTTTACGCCGGCAATTAGTCGAACAGATACACCATTGTTTCAGGTGCTTGAAAACGTCGCGGATGAGTTTTTTGGTGCCACGGTGATTCCAACTGTAGCGGGCGGTTTTACCGATTCGCACTTTTTCCGGGATCTTGGCATCACCAGTTATGGTTATTCGCCGTTTGCTTTTGCACCCAGAGAATTTAGTGGTGTGCATGGTAACGACGAGCGGCTTGCGGTGGAACAACTGCGACGCGGAGTCAAAATCTATTACACCGTGCTGCAGCAATTTACTGCTCGCCGCTAACGCCAACTTAGAGATTTTAATAAGGATACGGGAATGGACATTAAAGCTACCGCACTAGATTTTACGCCTATGCATGAGCGAATGGACGCGTACATAGAGCAGAATATCCTGTCTTGCTGTGCCACTTTGGTAATGCAGGGACAGGAAATTATCGACTACAAAACCTTTGGTTATATGGATTTGGAGAGTAAGGAGCCGTTGCGTGCCGATGCCATTTACCGAATGTATTCCAACACCAAATTGGTTACCTCGGTGGCACTGATGATGCTGCACGAAGAGGGTCTATTTGATCTCGACGATCCGTTGGCTAAATACATGCCGCAATTTGATGGGCTATCGGTTCTTAAACCTGACGCTCAAACCGCCGATGACGTGGTTCCGGCTCAGCAACTGATCCTGATCCGGCATATTTTGAGCCATAGCGCCGGATTTTCTTATGGTTTTATCGAGCCTAATTCAGTCATCGATCAGGCTTATTTGCAGGGCGGGTTGAATGTTCTCGCTGACTCCAGTATCGATCTAGAAGAGTTTTGTGATCGCGTTGCGCGTTTGCCCTTGGCCTATGAACCGGGCGCAAGCTGGCGTTATTCGGTAGCTACGGATGTTTGTGCGCGTCTAGTCGAGGTGCTGTCTGGCCAAAAGTTTGATGAATTTCTGCAGCAGCGGATCTTTGCGCCCCTAGGAATGGTCGATACCGGATTTTGGGTGCCGCCCGAAAAAACCGACCGCTTTATCACACAATACGCACCGACAGATTTACTTGACCCGATGAAACCGGGCTTGGTTAAAGCAGACGACCCGGTTAACGGCCAGTACAACAAACTGCGACGGTTACTCAGTGGTGGCGGTGGTTTGGTTTCAACGGTTGCCGATTATGTGAAATTTCTGCAGATGATCGTAGGTGGTGGCGCATACGGGAGCGTGCGCTTGCTGAAGCCTGCCACCCTTGAGGCAATGCGAAAAAATCAATTAGCTCCAGGGGTTCAGGTGGCTTTTCCCATGTGGTCAATGCCCGGTACCGTCTTTGGCCTAGGCTTTGCTCTAAAGCAAACCCCGCAATCAACAGAACCTCCGTCCGCCCAAGACGAATATCATTGGGGCGGTATGGCCGGCACCCACAGCTGGATGGCGCCGAATGCCGGCATAACTGGATTCTGCCTGACCCAACGGATGCCCGGTTTTTGGCATCCGTTTAGTCATGAATTTAAGGCCCATGCTTACGCCATTGCAGGGGCATAGCGGATTAGCGTTGCCGGTTACTGCAGGCGGGTCGCGCGAATCGTGGCCTGTAGGCGGTCGGCTATAGACACAACCGTACTGGCGACTAGTGCCCAGCTGAACATGGGAATGATGCTTTGCAGCCAAGTCCATCCTAAAAGATGACTGCCAACGGTGCAGCAGACCAGTACAAAGTAACCGATGCCGTTGGCGCGACCGAGGGCACTGCTGCGCAACGCATGGCCAGAAAGAATTCGAGAATCCAGGCTATATTGGATGAAGGCGGCGGGTATAAGCCATGCCAGCCAAAAACTTATGAGTTCGGATTGGGCTAAAGCTACGCAGCTGGTGGTTACCAAGATCGCGTCCGTGGCATGGTCGAAGAACCCGCCCAAGGGGCTAGTATTACCTTGCTTACGAGCAACTTTGCCATCAAAAATGTCGCTTAATACCGCAAAGAACAAACAAACCGAAGCCCACAGCCACGACGCGCTGCTTATAAAAAGGTATAGGGGTAAGCAAAGGAGTAGGCGGTTTAGGGTGAGGGCATTGGCCCAGGTTAAAACGCCACCGGGACTCACGCGTCTTACTCAGTCTTAGGGTTTAGGCGGTAAATTACACCGTTGGCCTCGCCGCTCTCGTCGAGGTAAAAATCGTATTTGAGCGAGTATTTTTCCAGCACTTGGGCGACTTCATTTTGGTTGGTGACTCGCTGAGCCGAACCCGCATACAAATTACCTTCTATACTCAACACAACCTCCGGATCGCGAGCAAGATTGCTAGCCCAGACGGCGTCTCGATCACTGGAGGCTACATAGAAATTATCAGCAATGCTCACACCCCAAACGGTCACGGAATAAGGGTCGGAAGGATTCGTTTGCAAAAGCACGTTTTCCTGATCCTCTGCAAACGTCCACTCTTCGGGCCATGTTTTTTTGATCCCTTCAAGTTCGCCGCCAGCGATCGGTCCTATGGGGCCTGAACAGGCGAAAGTCGCAAAAGCGCAAACAAAAAGAGAGGCATTGAGGGAATAACTGCGCATTGTCGGGTGACTATCCAGGTGGAGGTATTTGATAAACAAACTTCAAAAGTGATGATACTTAAAATAACTTGTAGGTCGAGTTGCAGTGATTGGCAGATCCCCCATAGATTTTACAATGTTTTTGACTTTTTTATGAAACTTAGGAGTTTTTAATGCACAACGCAGATGCGCAGCAATGGCTAGTCACCGGCGCGAATGGCAATCTTGGGCGGCGGTTTATCGCGACGGTTCTCGGTTCCACTCAGGATCGTATTTGTGCCGTAGTGCGCAGCGACCGCGCGGCTAAGCAGTTGGCTGCCATAGAACTAACAACGGAGCAGAATGCGCGGTTGGATATGGCCGTATTGGATTACACAGATCAGCCCGCGTTGTTGGAGGCTGCTCAAGGGTGCACCCGGGCGTTGCACCTAGTTGGTATTTTGAAGGCGACCAAGTCCGCCACCTATGCGGAGGCCCACGAAGCAAGCGCCGGGGTGATGGCCAAAGTCTGCGACGAGACCAGCGTCGAGCATCTCACCTATCTGTCGATACTGGGCTCAAGTGCGGCCTCGTCTAATGCCTGTTTGGCATCAAAAGGCCGTGCTGAAGAAATTCTATTGAGTGCCACCACCCCTACCTGTGTGCTACGCGTGCCCATGGTGCTGGGAGAAGGCGATTACGCCAGCGGTGCTTTGTTAAGGCGTGCAGCACAAGCGCGTAGTTTTGCGTTTCGCCCAGCGAGTTTAGAGCAGCCAATTTATGCCGGTGATGTGATCACGGCCGTCGGCCAAGCGGCAACGCTGAAGTACGCCGGCGGTCTGGATCTCGCTGGAGCGGAATCTCTCAGCCGCAGGGAGTTATTGCAGCGCGCTGCACAAAGCATGGGCCAAACTACTTCGGTGGTGGGGTTGCCGATTGCCCTTGGCTACGCACTGGCTGCAGTGATGCAGACGTTATTGGCGAACCCGCCCTTAACCACTGCCATGTTGGGTGTTCTTGATCATGACGATGCCATTGATCCTGCGCCCGCGCTTCAGGCGCTGCAAATGCCAGCGCTTTGTAGCGTCGATACAACCCTTACTAAGCTACTCGCCGCTAACGCAAACGTTTAGCTAAAAACGGCAGACTGACATCAAGACGGTGATCGATACCGGAATGGGTACCGTCGAACTCCTCATAATGATGCTTGATATCGGCCTTAAGCATTGCTTGTGACAGCTGTCGGCTCCCATAGTGAATATGAAACTGGTCTCGGTGACCGCAATCCATGAATAAACCACGTAGTTTTTTCAAATTGGGTGCATAGCGCTTTATCTGATTAATTGGATCGTGCTTTAACCAAGCGCGCCAACGCTCAGGAATCAGCTGACCAGATTGCAGGTCGAAAGGCAGGCGAAAGCCATTCTTTGCCTCCGGATCTGGGTCATAGCTTGCCGCCATGCCCAGAAGCATTAGCGCCATCATCTCATCGCCGCTAGGACGCTCGGCGCCACCGCGGGGCCGCGACCAGACGGAATTTAAAAAGCGCTCCACTCGGCCATCGTCCTCGCCTAATCCATTGGCCTGGCGCAGGCTAGTGGCGCGCGACTTGCCGCGTGGTGCATCACTATAACGTTGCAGATGGGTCAGCACTCCGGGCCAGTCGCTTCGATAGACAAAGTCAAAGTAGGCGTCGCCACTATGATTAGCCACGCCACCCCAGATTTTTGGGTAGTGCATTGCTAGCATAAGCGACCCATAGCCGCCTGATGATTTGCCAAAGCAACCACGATGCTCCCGTGCTGCCTTAGTGCGAAATTCTTGATCAATCAACGGCACTAATTCGGTGTTGATGTAATCTGCATAATTGCCGATGGCGCTGGAGTTAATGTATTGAGTGCCACCGAACGCTGTAAAGCAGTCAGGGAATACAACGATGGTAGGCGCCATCTGATTACTGCTGATCAGGCGCTCCAGCCGCTCTACCAGATTTTCTTCGAAGCCCTTCCAATTTAGTTGGCCGGGTCCGGCGCCGGTAAATCCCGCCAGACTGTACAGCACTGCAAAGCGGCGATTTTTGCGCGGGCGATGGTAATAGGCCTGAGGTAAGTACACATTGACCGGACGCTGACTGGGGTCACCCAGCGGATTGCTCGCTAACACCGACGAGTCGTGTTGCAATGTGATAACACGATTCTCCAGACTAGGCGCAGTTACGGTTTGCTGATAAGGCATAAAGAAATCCGTTGCAAAGGGATGTGTGACGGCCAATAGCCGAGTGGTTGCTGGTACCTCAAAAGGGCCATCGTTATAGTAACTTACAGTCTACGGCTCCGCGGCCTTTGGGTTAAGAGTCGTAATGAAAATGAATGGGAGCTTTAGCAAAAGGCCATGACCAGATCACTGCTTTGGATTGTTTGTTGGTGTATGCCATTGGGTGCGCTTTTGGCCAATGAGGCCGGTAATGCCGATCGCGGCAAAAGCCTTTATCCAGTATGCACCGCCTGTCATGGTGTTTCAGGTGCCGGTAATCCAGCGATGAAGGCACCAAAAATTTCCGGGCAAATGTCTTGGTATGTGTTGCGGCAGCTAGAGTTGTTTCAACAGGGTGCTCGGGGTGCAGCACCAGGTGATATGCAAGGTATGCAAATGGCAGCAATGTCCAGAGGCCGGCAATTGCAGAACGAGCAGGCTTTAGCAGACCTCGTGGCCTATATAGGCACGTTCCGAGATCAGGCGCCTAAGGCCACAATCACGGCGGATATAGCGGCTGGGGAAAAGCTTTATGCCACATGTGCCAGTTGTCACGGAGACCAAGGTGAGGGGATTGAGGCGATGGCCGCACCCCGGCTCGCCCGTCAGAGCGATTGGTATTTATTGGCCCAGCTGCAGAAATTCAAACTAGGCCAGCGCGGTTACCATGACGCGGATCATGGCGGTAGACAAATGCGCAGCATGATCATGACGTTGCCGACCGAACAGGCAATGCGCGACGTGGTCGCTTATATCAACACCCTGCCTCAGTGACGTGAGCGGACGCCTGCAAATAAACCTCGCTGCTGTAGCGCACAATTATCGTGTGCTGCGCGCTGGCAATGGGGAAAACTTAGCCGCGGTGGTCAAGGCCGACGCCTATGGTCTAGGCGCTAATGAAGTCGCGACAGCGCTATGGGCCGAGGGCTGTCGTGAGTTTTTTGTGGCTCAGGCGGCAGAGGGTGTGGCATTGCGTAGCACGTTGCCGGAGGCGCAGATATACGTTTTAGAGGGCGTATCTTCATCGTCCTTAGCCACGCTACGCACGCAAAATTTATGTCCAGTGCTGAACAGTGTTGAGCAGTGTATTTTATGGAGTCCAAGTGATTTACCAGCGGCGCTGCAACTTGATACTGGCATGGCAAGGCTTGGATTGAGCACCGAGGAAATCGCCTTGGTGTTGCGGGATCATGCAATAGATGTGCGCCTGTTACTGAGCCATTTTGCGCGAGCGGATGAGCTTGAACATGACTTTACTCAGTCACAAACCGATCGCGTAATCGGTGTTTATACCGAGCTTCTGCGGCGCCGGCCCGGATTACGCTTGAGTTTGAATAACTCAGCAGCGTGCGTAGGCGGTATTGTCCTGGCAGCGGGGATTCAGCAGCTGGGCCGAGCAGGTATTGGTTTGTATGGCGGTAATCCACTGGCTACTGGCCGTGCCGGTGATGTCGGGCTTCGGCCCGTTGCAAGTGTGTTTGGTCAGGTTTTGCAGGTGCGCAATCTCAAAGCAGGGACGCCTGTAGGGTATGGTGGCACCTATACAGCCACTGCCGATGAGCGAGTCATGATTGTTGGGGTGGGATACGCTGATGGCGTACCCAGATTACTGTCCAATCAAGGCCATGTTTTTGTGCAAGGTCAGCACTGTGCTATTCGCGGTCGCGTAAGCATGGATATGCTGCATGCAGATGCGTCTGAAGTTGATGTCGCGGTGGGTGATTGGGTCGAGGTTATGGGTGCCAATGTTTGTGTCGACGACATTGCTATTCAAGCCCAAACCATCCCCTACGAAGTGCTCACCGGGCTGGGCAAGCGTTTACATAGGGTATACCTTAATGACTCTGAAGCGGGGCGGCAGATGCAGTAGCGCACGCAGCGCAAGATTGGCGAGGGGGAATGATGAGCGAGTCGAGCAATAACAGGGTAAATCCAGCTGGCGTGCTGGCCGGTAAGGTGGCCGTGGTAACCGGTGCCAGTAGAGGCATTGGTGATGCCATTGCGCGGCGATTTGCCATGGAGGGGGCCAAGGTTGTTGTTTCGGCACGCACCGTTGACAGTGGTGAGCACTACCTACCCGGAACCATTAATGAAACTGTGGCGGCGATTCGCGCTGCAGGAGGCGAAGCCTTAGGGGTTAAAGCTGATCTGGCAGCGGCGGAAGATCGCGAGCAGTTAATCGCTGCTGCTGAGGCGGAGTTCGGTTCGGTCGATATTTTAGTCAATAATGCGGCCATCACCTACTTTATCCCTGTTGAAGATTTTCCCGAGAAACGCTTTCGACTTATGACCGACGTACAGGTCTGGGCACCCTTTGAATTGGCCCAACGCGTGCTGCCAGGTATGCAGGAGAAAGGTTCGGGCTGGATTCTCAACATATCGTCCCATGCGGCGATCCACCCAGAAAAAACCCTATCCGGGCGTGGCGGTACGGTTTATGGCATGTGTAAGGCCGCATTGGAGCGCTTCACCACGGGTCTGGCGCAAGAGACCTACGATCAGGGCATTGGCGTTAACGTCATCTCTCCCGGCCTGGTGGCAACTCCAGGCGTTATGCACCATAAGTTAATTAATTCCGAGAATGAGGATCGAGTAACACCAGTCGAGCATATGGCTGAGGCCTGCTTAAGATTGTGCCATGGGGATCCCCACGCGCTGACTGGCCGCATTGACTACGCGGACGAAGTGATGCTGGAGTTCGACCTTCAGGCCGCCGAATTGATTTAGGGAAAAATTCAGGAGTCAGAGCATGACTTACACCACTCCACGCGCTGGATCAGAAAGCCTTAACCTGCATAACGAATTTGCACCGGACTCTATTGAGGCTAAAGATCTGCGCACGTTGCTGCATCCATCGACAAACTTAAAGCAGCACAGTCAGCAGGGCCCTGTAGTGCACGAGCGGGCCGACGGGGTTTACCTTTGGGACAATAAAGGTAAGCAATATCTTGAGGGTATGGCTGGGCTGTGGTGCACGGCTCTGGGTTACGGGAATGAGGAGCTTGCGCGGGTTGCTGAAGAGCAGATGCGCAAAATGAGTTACTCCCAGCTATTTGCTGGGCGTACTAATGAACCCTCAGTGATGTTGGCGGAGCGTCTAATCGAAATGGCGCCAATGGATGGTGGGCGGGTATTTTTTGGCTTATCTGGAAGTGATGCCAACGACACCCAAATTAAGCTGCTGTGGTACTACAACAATGCTATCGGCCGGCCGGAAAAGAAAAAAATAATCAGTCGTAAGCGTGGTTACCACGGCATTACCGTCGCCAGTGGTTCGCTTACGGGTATTCCTACCTTCCATAAAGAGTTTGATTTACCCCTACCTGGCATCATGCATGTGACCTGCCCCCACTATTATAGTGAGGGTATGGTTGGCGAATCCGAAGCGCAGTTTGTCGACCGGCTGCTCGCCGAACTTGAGCAACTGATTTTGCAAGAAGGTCCGGAGACTATTGCAGGATTTATTGCTGAGCCGATCCAGGGAGCTGGTGGCGTGGTGGTGCCGCCCAAAGACTATCTGCCGCGGGTAGCGCAACTGCTGCAAAAGCACGACATCATATTTATTGATGATGAAGTAATTTGTGGCTTTGGGCGTACTGGCCAGCCCTTCGGTGCCCAGACCTTTGGCATTCGTCCAACCACCATGAGTCTGGCGAAAGCGTTGTCTTCTGCCTACTTGCCGATCAGTGCCGTGTTGTTGCCCGAGTATATGCACGATGCCTTTGCCAGCCGTTCTGATGAATTGGGTAATTTCGGCCATGGCTTTACCTACTCTGGGCATCCGGTATGTGCGGCGGTGGCGTTGCGAAACCTGGAAATTATGGACGAAATGGACCTGTACACCCATGCGGGCAAAGTTGGGCAAGTTTTCCAACAACGGCTGCTTGAGTTTGCCGACCATCCACTGGTTGGTGAAGTGCGCGGTGAAGGTTTGATTGCTGCGGTAGAGCTCGTAAAACAAAAGCAGCCGCGTACCCCGTTCGAATTATCAGCTGGCGTAGGTGCTTACTGTGCTGCTGCGTGTCATGACGCGGGTGTCATTCTGCGTAACCTCGGCGACAGCGTCGCGTTCTGCCCGCCCCTTGTGATTACTGAAGACCAGATAGATGAGTTGATTAGTAAGTTTGCGATTGGCTTGGACGCGACACTGGAGTGGGCCCGCAAGAGTCGCTTGCTCTAAGGCGCAGTCAGATCGATAAGCCAACTCGCTCGCGAGGATCAATAATGACAATGTTAAGTAACGTCCGTATCGCCGTTATCACCCTGCTGTGCAGTGTTAACGCCTGGGCATTAGATTGCGCTAGCGTTCCCAATACAGAGAAATTTTTCCCGCCGAGCTGGGGTATTGATG
The DNA here is from genome assembly GCA_913050035.1 of uncultured Gammaproteobacteria bacterium. GTDB lineage: Bacteria > Pseudomonadota > Gammaproteobacteria > Pseudomonadales > Azotimanducaceae > UBA4421. The sequence goes on from CAJXAC010000013.1 coordinate 10,422, forward strand.
TGGCGAATACCCGTTACGTGACCCCTGAAAATAGTCAAATCACTGCTGAAAACGTGCATCAGTTGCAACTTAAGTGGGCCTACGGACTGAGCACCCAAGCACCAAGGTTTTATCCGCTGGTTACCGCGGATACTATTTATATTGGCGATGGCGAAAACGGCTTGTTAGCCCTAGACCGCGAACGAGGCTGTGTGCGGTGGCGTAATACAGATGCTGCCGGCGGTGCAGCTAGCAGCATTGTCGCTGCGGACACCCGCTTTGGACCGACCCTATTCTTTGCGCATAGAGAAAAAGGCGTGTTTGCGATTCATGCCGCAAGCGGTGAAACGCTCTGGCAGCGCGGCACCGACAGCGAGCCGTTGCCGTTGTATTCCGGATCACCGCTGATTGCCGATGGCGTAATTTATGTTCCCATTTCCAGCCAAGAAATCGGTTTAAGTATGCTGCCTTTCTATGGGTGTTGTACCACCAGCGGCGGTATGGCGGCACTTGATGCCGAAACCGGCGAGCAGATTTGGTATCTCCCTACAATCGAGGAAGAGGCGCAAGTAACCGGTAGGCAATTACTGTTCGTGCAAAAGTGGGGGCCAAGCGGCGCGCCGGTATGGAGCGCGCCGACCTTGGATCGTCGGCGCGGCCTGCTTTTTTATGGCACCGGTGAAAATTATTCAGCTCCGGCAACCGCTACCAGTGACGCTATTTTTGCGATAGACGCGAGTACAGGCCAGCGACGTTGGGTAAATCAGTTCACCGCCAATGACACGTTTAATATGGCGTGCGTAGCTGGCGGTCCCAGCTGTCCAGAGCAAGAGGGCCCAGATCTAGACTTTGGTGCGCCGCCACTGTTGGCGAAAGATAGTCAGGGCCGCGAATTGTTGTATGTTGGGCAAAAATCTGGCGCTGTAAGCGCCCTCGACCCAGCAACCGGCGAGCGTGTCTGGAGCCAGAAGTTTGGTCGTGGTGGATGGTTGGGCGGTATTCATTGGGGTCTTGCCGCGGATATCGAGAAGGGTCTCCTCTATGTCCCGGTAAGCGATATTCCTGCAGGACCGGATCCCGCGGCGGCTCCAACCCCAGGGCTGTTTGCCCTTAGTCTCGACGACGGCTCGGTGCAGTGGTTTGCGGCGAAGGACTTTAGTGAACAAGCGATAGCCAGGCAAGGGTTTTGGCCTGGGTTGTCGGCGGGAATAGTCGCGGCTGACGGCGTTGTTGTTGCCGGCGATCTTGCCGGACAATTAGAAGCCTATGACGCTTTGAGCGGTGCTGTTTTGTGGCGCCACACTACTGCGCGATCTTATACCACCGTCAACGGGCGCGATGCCTTAGGCGGCAGTATTGACTCGCATGGTCCGCTGCTCGTTGATGATTTGTTACTGGTCAGCTCTGGTTACTCTGGGGTTGGCATGAAGGGCGGCAACGCGTTCTTGGTTTTTCAATTAGCTAAGCCGGCGGACGCTGCAGGCCCGGGAGCGCGGTGATATGAATGCTGCTGTTTGGCGCCGGGTGACGGCCGCTGCTGTAGATTTTGTTACTGTACCCAGCGTAGCGATGATCGTTATGCTCATCACCGGCGCCTTAGAAAATGCCGAAGCGTGGACGCATGGCTTGCCTTGGCTAAGGGTTTTTCTGCTTGGGGTAGTCGGCTATTTAATGGTCAATGGCGTACTGCTGTGGCGGTACGGTCAAACCTTGGGTAAGCGTCTGGTGAGGATTAAAATCGTTGACCATGAATCAGGACGGGTGCCTGCCTTGTGGAAACTGATTGTTTTGCGAGCACCTTTTTTTCCACTGATGCATGCAACGTTGATTGGCTTTTGGTATCTGCTTGCAATTGACCTGCTTACTGGTCTTCGTGCGGATCGACGCTGCATTCACGATTGGGTCAGCGGTACCAGAGTGGTAGCGGTAGCGGGCGATAAAAACTAACTAATACGGAACATTATGAGCTTACCGGACTTTGATTTTGGCCTAGGCGAAACCATAGATGCGTTGCGCGACACTGTGGCAACCTTTTGTGCGCGTGAAATCGCACCGGTAGCGGCGGAGATAGACCGGAGCAACCAGTTTCCGCGCGAACTCTGGCCTAAGCTCGGCGAGTTGGGTGTTCTTGGCATGACGGTAGCTGAGTCCTATGGAGGTGTGGATCTTGGATATCTTGCTCATACAGTAGTGATGGAAGAAATCAGCCGGGCTTCCGGCGCGGTTGGTTTGTCCTATGGCGCGCACTCGAACTTATGTGTTAACCAGTTGGCGCGTTTTGGCACAGATCAACAGAAGCAAGCCTATCTGCCTAGTTTAATCAGTGGCGAGTATGTTGGTGCGTTAGCGATGAGCGAGCACAATGCGGGTTCCGACGTGGTCAGCATGGGCTTACGGGCCCAGCAAGACGGCGATGACTATATTTTGAACGGCGGCAAGATGTGGATTACCAACGGGCCCCAAGCAGACGTGCTTGTTGTCTATGCTACAGTCGATCCAAGCTTGGGGTCGAAAGGCATCACAGCGTTCTTGATCGAAAAGTCACAAGTAGGCTTCAGTACGGGCACCAAGCTAGACAAACTGGGTATGCGCGGTTCTGATACTGCAGAACTGATTTTTGAAGACTGCCGTGTTCCAAAAACCCAAATTCTCGGCCGTGTTGGCGAAGGCGTGCGTATTTTGATGAGCGGTCTCGACTATGAGCGAGTGGTGCTGGCTGGCGGCCCGTTGGGCATCATGCGCGGGTGCTTAGATCTGGTAGCACCCTACCTTAAAGAACGTCAACAATTTGGCCGTCCCGTTGGCGAATTCCAACTGATGCAGGGCAAACTCGCTGACTTATACACTGAAACCAATGCAGCACGTGCCTATGTGTATGCGGTAGCCGGGGCCTGCGACAACGACAGAACCACCCGAATCGATGCTGCTGGCTGCATACTTTATGCTGCGGAGCGAGCTACTCAACACGCGCTACAGGCCATTCAGGCACTGGGCGGTAATGGCTATATCAACGATTATCCTGCGGGCAGGCTGTTGCGGGATGCCAAGCTCTATGAAATCGGCGCTGGCACCAGTGAAATTCGGCGCATGTTAATCGGTCGCGAGTTATTCGACGCCACGTAAGGGTAAGGCTATAATCCGCGCCCGAAGCGAGTCCGCTTCGGCAATCTGGTGGTGCCTGAAGCCACAGAGGTGCGCATTGCACGGATTTCGGCATCAGCAATAGCAGAGGTTCAAGGTTGTTCTTGGACGCGCAAAAGTCAAAACAGTTAGCTAGGAGAACTCGATTGAGACGCCTTTTACTTACGGTCTCGGGATTAGCCGTTATTTTGAGTGTTTTTGCAGTGAACGCATTACCTCCAGGTACCGAAAAAGAAATCAGTGAACGCTTAAAGCCAGTGGGCACTGTCGCACGATCAGCTGCCGCTGAGGCTGCTGTGGAAGAGGTGGCCGCTGGGCCATTAAGTGGTGAAGAGGTATACGACCAGTACTGCTCTGTTTGCCACACCAGTGGTGTTGGCGGCGCGCCGTTGTTTGCAGACGCGGCGGCTTGGGCGCCACGCATTGCTAAAGGTATGGACGTGCTAATGGCCAGTACCATCAACGGCATTAATGCTATGCCCGCGAAAGGCACTTGTATGAGTTGCTCTGACGATGAGCTTGCTGCCACCGTTACGTATATGCTGGACGCAGCGCAGTAGAATGGCATATGGGGCGTAATTTACGCCCCTGCCCTGCTATTGCCCAAAAGCCCCGAAAGCGCGCACTAATATAGGGCATATGGCCATCATTATGGCCCCAAGATGAGGCGTGAAAGCCAGCCGTAGACGCCGCCCTATCCTTAAACCCTTGATCTAAATAGAGTTTAAATACTGGCACCGTTTTTGCCGTAGAGGGCGGTGTGTGTCTCAGGGCTGCGGCCCAGAAAGACGCTATTCGCGAAAATCCTTAGGAGAAACTATGAAAACAATGGCGAAAATCTTATCTGTAGCTACGGCAATGGCTGGGACTGCTATGGTGCCCGTTGCCGCGCATGCAGATGTGTCATACAACGTTGGCTTTGCATCTGAATACTATTACCGCGGCTTTTTCCAAAAGAGCTCATCAGCGAGCGCAGGCATCGACTTTGAAGAAGGCGGTTTTTATGCGGGCGCTTGGACCGCGGATGTGGGTGAAGGTCTCGAAGTAGACGGTTACCTAGGCTACGGCGTCGAAATGGGCGACGTCTCTGCGAGCGTCGGCTTTACTGGTTATTACTACACTGGGTCATTCGACAACACTTACGAAGAGATCAACTTCAATGCGGGCTATGGTCCTTTGAGCCTAGAATACTCTGTAGGCACTTATGACGATCCGGCTGCCGAGCAAGATTACAGCTTCACAGCCTTGTCTGCGGACCTCGGTGCTGGATTTTCCGCGACCTATGGCAGCTTCGGTCAAGACTTCGCTGGTGCGTACTTCCAAGCGGATTACGGCTTTTCAGTGGCGGAGCTCGACTTCGGGGTTTCTTTGATCTTCCCAGATGATGACATCGCCACTGAAGATGGCGAAGCAATCGTTCTCTCTGTTGGTAAAAGCTTCTAGTCTCTCCCCCCTCAGCTTTAACAACAGATCAAAAGGCCTCCTCGGAGGCCTTTTTTTATTGCAAAAATTCCTCGGATTATCTCAAGCCTCGATCCCAAGGCAGCGATCTAAAGCCCAGCGCGTCAACCATGTAGGATTGGCTTATCCTATCTTAGACTCATAAATCAGCGATGGTCCGAGCGACCCGCCACGCCTCAGATCTTTGGCAGCCAACCAGTTGTTTGTGCGACCCTGGCAATGCTATTCGCGCTGGCGGTTATAGCGCCTTGTCCTGCTCCAGAGCCTCTAGCCTGTCCTCCAAGTCTTTAAGTTGGGCCTGCATATTTTCAAGTAGTGCTATTTGGGCGTCGTAATCTGCCTTGGCAACCAGTTCAAACTTATCCAGAAGCCCCTCGCGGAGGGTTTCAATTGCCCCGCTGATGCTGTCGTCGACAGCCCTGCCCGTATTCGGCATACCGCCAATAGTGGAATTGAGTTTGGCTTTAAGGTCCTCGCGCAGCATGTCGAGCAATATTTTGAGGGACTGGGAAGATTGCATAACTACGTTACTCACTGTTCTTAAGTCCCAGTGTATGCGTTGTGCTTCTCGCGAGAAATATCAGAAACGCTGAAATTCTTGCCTTTGAGTACCTGCAGCGTTTCAGCGAGAACCTCCGTTAAGCTCAATCGCAGCACCCCCGCGCCAATTTGACGCACCGAGTTAAGGCGTGCGCACTATTTTGGCGCAATCGAGAGGTATCGCTGCTACCGTTTTCTGCTAAGCGATTGAAAAATATCGGATTCTCATTTGGCACGCAACGTGCACCACAAGTTTGTGTCTAACTTAAAGTCGCATGCACCTCGAAGGTGGCGTGGTCTTAGTTGGAATTGGTCAACCATGCTCGGCACGGTTGGAGTTAACGGGCTTTGCAGCAAAGATCGAGATGCTCTTCCGCATCTCACTGATGGAGAAAGAAGTTGGAAGATTTAATTCAATTAGCCTATGCGGTAGACACGTTCTACTTCCTAGTCATGGGCGCCTTGGTCATGTTCATGGCCCCTGGTTTCGCTATGCTCGAGGCGGGCATGGTGCGAGCAAAAAACACGTCAGAGATTCTGACCAAGAACGTCGCGCTATTCTCGATAGCTTGCGTAATGTACCTGCTGATAGGGTACAACCTAATGTACGACCCCGCAGGAACATTTCTTATAGGGGCGGAAAATACGGTTCCTGAAGTTTTGGAGTCCGAAGGGGAAGTCTACTACTCCGCACGATCGGATTTTTTCTTCCAAGTGGTTTTCGTGGCTACCGCCATGTCGATCATCTCAGGTGCCGTAGCTGAGCGTATAAAGTTATGGTCGTTCCTGCTGTTTGCTGTTGTGATGACTGGGTTTATCTATCCGCTCCAAGGAAGCTGGAGCTGGGGCGGCGGCTTTTTGTCTGATGCTGGGTTCGTTGATTTCGCTGGTTCAGGGATCGTACACATGTGTGGAGCAGCAGCAGCATTGGCCGGCGTGATTTTGCTCGGGCCACGCGCGGGCAAGTACGGCGAAGACGGTTCAATAACGCCGATTAAAGGCTCGAATATGCCTCTCGCAACGCTGGGGACATTCATTCTTTGGTTCGGATGGTTTGGTTTTAATGGAGGCTCGGAACTTAAGCTAAGCAATATTGACGAAGCAAACGCGGTCGCCCAGGTGTTCGTTAACACTAACATGGCCGCAGCTGGAGGACTCATAGCAGCTCTGATAGCTACTAGGATTTTCTTTGGAAAAGCAGATTTGACGATGGCGCTTAACGGAGCATTGGCAGGGCTTGTCTCCATAACCGCAGAGCCTCTGTCCGGCTCGAACATCGTGTCCATGGGAATCGGAGCTGTAGGCGGCGTGATAGTTGTCGGATCCATTACACTATTGGACAAGATAAAAATCGACGACCCCGTTGGCGCAATATCTGTGCATGGAACGTGCGGGATTTGGGGCCTTCTGGCGGTGCTGATCACCAGCGCCGACGCAACGCTCATGGGCCAGCTCACTGGATTAGGCGCAATTTTCGGGTTCACATTCGTCGCATCCTTTGCCGCTTGGTTCTTGATCAAGCTCGTGATGGGAATCCGCATCAGTGAAGAGGAAGAAATGCAGGGCAGCGACATGACTGATATCGGTGTTGAAGCTTATCCTGAATTTACGAAATAGGCCTTTTAGGGGAAGACTATTGTGTCGGCCCCGTTTTTAAGCAAAAAAGCGGTAGATCGAGATCTACCGCTTTTTTTATAGGTAATTCGTCACCGCAGTCGGAGCCGTTTGAACACACTGCTTTGACGATAAGACACTTTTTTAAAGGAGAAGGCATGAAGTTTATAACTGCCATTATCAAACCATTCAAACTGGATGATGTGCGCGAGGCGCTACAAGAGATCGGCGTGCAAGGAATGACAGTGACCGAGGTAAAAGGCTTCGGACGACAAAAGGGCCATACGGAGTTATATCGTGGAGCAGAATATGTGGTGGATTTCCTACCGAAGATGAAGTTGGAAATAGCAATCGACGATGCTCTACTGGAAGCCGCGTTAGATGTCATAGGAAACACCGCCTTAACCGGTAAAGTTGGCGACGGTAAGATTTTTGTTACTTCCCTGGACGAAGTTGTGCGAATACGAACCGGCGAAACGGGAGTGAGCGCGGTTTAGCAAAATCGCCTATCGAAATAAGGGGTGGGTCGCTCCACCTTTTTAGGTCTGCTCAATATGAGAGTGGGGTCGAGGGCGTAAAAACGTACCTCGAAGATCGGACAGCAGTGAAAGCATCCACGCTAGTTGAAAGAGATGGGTCGGGAGTTAGCGTGGGACGTAGCGTGCCTTAGGGAAGTGATATCGCGACGACCCGAGGTTGGATGTGAGGCCCCTATAGGGCTAAATGGTGCTAGGTTTTGTAGCGGTATCGATACTCGGTTGTTATGTCGCAAGCTCCCTCCGGGCCAAACTCGTGCATTTGCGTTAAAAAAAGCGAACACATCAGTACTTGCAACGATTCTAAAATTATTATACGTTTTTGATTCGTTCACCTCGTTCTGAGGCGGAAGTAGGCAAATCATTGACCGAAGGAACGCGCTGAGAGTCTCACGCGGCTTTCGCGTGGGCGTTGTAAAAACGAAACTTGAGGCAAGATGATATGGCTAACTACTACAGAGGCTCTAAAATAGCAGAAACCAACAATAAGACCGTGACAATGCCAGCGAAAAGATCTGGCGTATATCGGGGCGTGAAGTTTTCTGGCGAGTCAAATGAACGCTCGAAAATGCGCGATGGAGTTTACCGCGGAGTTAAGTGGTAAAACATCGGCTACGATAAAAGGGGGCTGTAGGCCCCCTTTCTTTGCTTTAGATGCTTGCTAAGCGACGTGTCAAATAATCATTTACAGCCAATAGGCCTTTGTCGTTTATGATCCCGCTCTCTCCAATGCCACTCGTATATCCTGCTATTGCTATGGGTACACTCAACAGCTAAGGCCAGTCAGATTATGAAATCACTATTGCCGTTTTGCTAAATTTATCTAATCCCGTAGCCGGTTGGTCTCCAGGCACCGGTCGAATCTGCAAAAAATAAACAGTAAGGAAAAAACATGAAACTATTAACCGCAATCATTAAACCCTTTAAGCTAGACGACGTGCGCGAAGCGCTTTCTGAGGTTGGGGTTCAAGGGATGACCGTAACTGAAGTACGTGGCTTTGGTCGGCAGAAGGGCCACACCGAGCTATATCGTGGTGCCGAGTATGTGGTCGACTTTCTACCAAAGGTGAAAGTTGAGGTAGCCATTGATGACAGTCTGTTAGAGGGCGCTATTGAGGCCGTCACGAGCGCGGCTGCCACGGGCAAGGTTGGTGACGGCAAAATCTTTGTATCTTCCCTGGACGAAGTTGTTCGTATCCGTACGGGCGAAACTGGCGCTGGTGCCGTATAGGCCCACGTTGTTGCGGCCTTAACGTCGCACACTCTGAAAAGGCTGCTTCGGCAGCCTTTTTTGTGTCCGTAATGCTATGCGCAGCTGCCAAAGTCGCGGTGTCTGGCATAAAATAGGTAATCCAACATTAAGACGATGGCCCGACTGTTGCGATTAACGAATTATGAAATATAAAAGTACCCGTGGTGGCGTGGCCGGCTTGGGTTTTACCGACGCTCTGTTAATGGGATTGGCCTCGGACAGCGGCCTGCTTGTTCCTGAGTCGATACCTGATGTCACATCCCAGCTCGACGACTTGCGTCATTGCTCATTTGTCGAGCTTGCCCAGCGTATCGTTGGAATGTTTGTCGACGATATTGACACAGCGACACTCAACCGGCTCATTACCGAGGCATACAGCACGTTTGATCATCCAGAGGTAGTAGGTTGGCATGCACTAGATAACGTCACGGTGGTGGAATTGTTCCACGGCCCGACCCTAGCGTTCAAAGACGTTGCGTTGCAGTTGTTGGGACAGTTATTCCAGCACGTGCTCGCCTTGCGCAACCAACGCTTGAATATTTTGGGCGCTACCAGTGGCGATACTGGCAGCGCCGCCATTGCTGGGGTGCGCGGTCAGGATAATGTCGACATATTTATTCTTTATCCAAAGGGTCGTGTCAGTCCGCTGCAAGAATTACAGATGACCAGCGTTCCCGACCGTAACGTGCACTGTATCGAGGTTGACGGTACGTTTGACGATTGCCAACGGTTAATGAAAGAAACATTCGCCGATCTTGACTACAAAGCAAAATATCAACTAGGCGCAGTAAACTCGGTCAATTGGGCGCGGGTGCTCGCGCAGATTGTTTACTATGGTTACGCCAGTCTTAAGGCGCCCGCAGCGGCACAGTTTTCAGTGCCGACTGGTAATTTCGGTAATGTCTTCGCAGCGTACCTCGCACAAAGAATGGGATTCCCCATCAACAAGCTCATTGTTGCTACCAACGAGAACGATATTCTCGCGCGTTTCTTCGCGACCGGTGAATATGCTTTAGGCCAAGTACATCAGACCGTATCGCCAGCTATGGATATTCAGGTGGCGAGTAACTTCGAGCGTTTTCTATATTATTATTTTGATGAAGACAGTGAGCGCCTTAATGGCTTCATGTCTGATTTTGCAGCAACCGGCCGCGCGAGCCTTGATGTGATACCAGCGACTGAGCTTTTTGCAGCCGTAGCGATTAATCAGCAGCAAACTTTGGCGGCGATGCGCGATATAAAAACCCGCTTCGGGTACGTCTTGGATCCGCATACTGCGGTAGGTGTGGCTGCAGCTCAGCAGCTGTGTGGCGCAGAAGAACCAATCCTGTGTATTGCCACGGCACATCCGGCCAAGTTCCCCGAGGCGGTTGAACAAGCGACGGATACTGTGCCAACGCATCCGAGCTTGGATGCGCTATCTGGACTGGCTCAGCGCAAGAGTTCTCTCGACGCTGATCTTTCAGCAGTTAAGCGTTTCCTAGCGGAATCAGTACCTGCGTAGCGGCATTATTTCAGGCTCTCGCTCAATGCCCCCTCGATTGAGGCGACTGCACTGACAATCTCACTGAGGTGATTGACTTCGAAACTTGGCGTTAGAGCCTTCTCAACCTCTTGGGTTTTGTGCAGATTTACCCAGATGCTGTGCATGCCCACGGCAGTTGCACCCTTGATGTCGTCATCAAGATGGTCGCCAATGTGCACACATTGGTGCGCTTTGACCCCAGCCTGATCGAGTGCTGTCTGAAACATGCGCGGGTCCGGTTTGCTGGCGCCAACTTGGGCGCTAGAAATTGCACCCTGTAAATATTGGCTTATGCCCGTTCGCTCGGTGTCAGCGTTGCCGTTGGTTAATGCATAGATGGGGTAGCGCGCACTCAGGGTTTGCAGCATTTCCAGCGCATGGGGAAAGAATACGACCCGATTGCGCCCTGCGAAAAACACCTCGAACGCAGCTTCAGCAAGCTTGCGAGCCTCAGCTGCTGGGTATTGGGCCGCGCGCATTACATTAAACAGTATTTCGATCCGCAAACGACTCAGATCGTGACGTAAATCCGCATGCTGTTGCAGCGTCTGATTACGTAACTCCAGCATATCGGATGACGAATAAATTTTGTGTGCCGCACTTGCGTGTTGTGCTAACCATTGCACTAGGTCTTGTTCGGCTGCGCGTATGGTTTTCTCCACATCCCACAGCGTATTGTCTAAGTCTAGAGTGATCAGTTGGAGGCTATTCATTCTCGAGGCTCAGTGTTGCGTGCCCTTGGATGGGCGTTGTCATAGACCTTTGCGAGATGTTGAAAATCTAGATGTGTATAAATCTGCGTTGTTGCTATGTCTGCATGACCGAGTAATTCCTGCACTGCCCGAAGATCACCTGAAGATTCAAGCATGTGAGTCGCGAAGCTGTGCCGAAGCATGTGTGGATGCAGCGAATCTTCGCCTAGTTGCCGCTGCGCGACGCGTTTGATGCGGCTTTGTATTGTGCGCGGACTGAGCGGCTTGGTGCCGCGGCCAGGTAACAACCAGCTGTCAGCGAGCGGATTCGGATGTACGTTTAACCAACGCTTTAGCGCTTTTACGCAATGTCGTCCCAAAGGTACAAGCCTGCGTTTATTGCCCTTGCCGAGTACATTAACAAACCCCTGGTTAAGGTCGAGATCAGCTATCCGCAGGTTCACTACTTCGCTAAGGCGTAAGCCGCTGCCGTAGAACAGTTCTAAGATTGCTTGATCGGAGATTGTGCGGTCGTCATTACTATCTGCCAGGTCCAGGAGCTGTGACGCCTTATCAGCATCTAATACTTTGGGTAGATTACGCTTGGCCTTGGGGGCTGAAACCAACCTCGCGGGATTCACGGAAATGATTTTTCGTTTCAACAGGTATTCGTAAAAGCTGCGTACTGCAGAGAGATTGCGTTGAATGGATTTAGCTGTCAGTTGCTTGTGGTGTAAACGGCTGATGAATTTCTGAATGTCTTTTGCATCGGCCTCTGCACAAACTTGCTCAAGCCCTGCGATGTAACGTTGTAAGTCGCGCTTATAGGCCTGCAGGGTATGCGCTGAGTAACGTTTACTGTGCTGTAGATGGCTTAAGAATTCTTCAACCAAGTCTGAGTTGGTGATCATTACGCACCAAGCCGGTTCATAACTTTAGCCAGAATGTCTGCAATGTACTGCACGAATAGGGTATCCATATTTTTTGCAAAACGCGTCGGGCTGCGGCTACCAATGCACAACACGCCGGTGCCTTCGTGCACCTTTAAGTTCAGCAATACAGCGCTGCCGGTTTCGTCGTGATCGGACATTGGAAACAAGTCCTGTAATTCGTCTTTGCGCAGGACTGTGCATGTGGCTTCACCGCCGTTTTGCAAATGCAAACAAGGCAGTTGCTCAACATGATGTTGGATATGGTCCAGCGCCAGGGCGAGTTTGGCCGCAGCCAAATGCGCGCATACAAAATCCGCTTCGAAGTCCACTAGAACATGGGTCGCCAGAACCTCGTTCAACTCATGCCAAGAGTTGACCTCGAGCAACGCCAGATTAAGCGACCGGGTTTTGGCGAAAATTTCGTCATTACTGCGCGCCGCCTGCAGCAGTTCGTTCATACGGCGGCGCATTGTCATGTTGCGCTCGCGCAAAATAGCAACCTGATGTTCGATCAGTGATACCGCGTTGCCCGATTCATGGGATAGGCTCAATTCCGCTATAGCGGTGGCGTGCTGCTGAAAAAAATCTGGATTAGTACGTAAATAATCCAGTACTTGTTGGTCCGTTAGTGAATCGCCAGCTAAGCGCAAGCCTGGGTCTTTTGATTTTGAGTCACGTGGTCGAAACGGCATCAAGTTACTCCTTCAGAACTAGCTCCCCGGCGAACACTAGGGTGGCGCCGCCAGCCATGGTAATGGGTTGATCGGGTCCAGACCAACGAATTCGCAGCTTGCCACCCGGTAGCGAAACCTTTACCTGTGCGTCTACTAAATCGTGACTGCGTGCGGCGACCACGGCCGCGCTGGCACCGGTGCCGCAGGCGCGGGTTTCGCCGACACCGCGCTCATACACGCGCAATCGCATAAACCCGCGGTCGACCACCTGACAGAAGCCAATGTTCGCGTGGTTGGGAAAGGCTTCATGGGTACTCAGCGCGGCGCCAATTGTTGCCACGTCGACCGTGGCGATTTGGTCTACAAATATCACACCATGGGGGTTGCCCGTGGACACTGCAGTGATCTCAAAATCGTTGCCGTCAGCTTGCAAAACAGCGGTATTGGCCTGGCTACTGGCAACAAAGGGAACGTCACCGGGAGCGAGTGATGGCACCGGTAATGTGGTTTCGATCACCGTGGGCGCGCGCCCTTCGAGTAGCTTTGTCTGTAACACGCCGCCTTTGCTGTGCCAGGTTAATTGGGGTTTGTTACTGAGACCCAAGTGCTGCGCCAACCATGCGACACAGCGGGTGCCGTTGCCACACTGCTCGGCTTCGCTGCCATCGGCGTTGTAGATCATGTAGTGAAAATCAGCGTCTGGCTGTTGTGGTGGAGCGATCATCAGTAGTTGGTCAAAACCGATGCCCTCATGACGCTGGGCCCAGCGTTTAATCATTTCGGTAGATAGGGTGCATTCATGGGTAACTGCGTCCAGTACCATGAAGTCGTTACCGAGGCTGTGCATTTTATAGAACTTAACCATCAATTACTGGCCCTGGGGCAATTCCAGCCGCAGTTGATCCTGAATTGTTTCTCGGCGCCGTATGCACTGGACCTCGGTACCGTCCACCAGAACCTCCGCTGCACGCCCGCGTGAGTTGTAATTCGATGCCAAGGACATCCCGTACGCGCCGGCAGAGAGAACTGCGAGCAATGAATCCTCGCTCAACCGAAGCGCTCTGTCCTTGGCAAGAAAGTCCCCGGACTCGCAGATTGGTCCAACAACATCCAGTGTTTGAACAGGGTCATCTGGGCTGAAGCCGTCGACAACGACAATGTCATGCCAAGCTTGGTATAAGGATGGTCGTATGAGGTCGTTCATTGCCGCGTCTACGACGACAAAGCCCGTAGTGTTGCCCTGGCCGGATTTTATATATTCGACCTGTGTCAGCAATAACCCGGCGTTAGCAGTCAACGACCGACCCGGTTCCACCCGCAAGGGTAATTGACGCGGGCCCAGAAGCTCGTATAACTGCGCGCCATAGGTGTCCAGATCCAATGCCTGCTCGTCTTGATAGCGCACACCAAAGCCGCCCCCAAGGTTCACGTGTTGCAGCACAATACCTTTGGAGGACAAAATATCGACAAGTTGAAGAACACTATTGAGCGCCTGAAGCAATGGTTCTGCGTTAGCGATTTGCGAGCCGATGTGGCAATCGATCCCGTCTATCCGCAGTGCGTTTGCTTCGGCGGCGATAGCATAAAGGGTTAACGCTGTATCTGCATCGACGCCGAACTTGTTGTTTTTTAATCCGGTAGAGATGTACGGGTGTGTCTTGGCGTCAACATCTGGGTTAACTCGTATAGATATGGGCGCAATTTTTTCTGCCAACTCTGCGCGCTGTTGAATGCGGATCAATTCGCTGTGACTCTCGACGTTGAAACAGCCAACGCCGACTTTAAGTGCTAGGTCAATCTCCGCTGTAGATTTGCCGACGCCTGAAAAGATGACGTCTTTGGGATCGCCGCCAACCGCAAGAACGCGGCTTAGCTCGCCACCAGATACGATGTCAAAGCCCGCCCCTAAGTCCTTAAACACTCTCAGGATACCCAGATTTGAATTAGCTTTTACTGAGTAGTGAATTTTTGAATCGATTGGCGCGAGTGCCGTCGCTAGTTGTTGATATTGAGTGCGCAGTGTCTGCATAGAATATACATAACAGGGCGTGCCAAACTGATCGGCGATTTGTCGTAGCGGCACCTGTTCCACGGCAAGCGCGTCGTCGGATTGGGTCAGGGCATGACGCGGATCACAGCTCATAGCCTTAGCTCTCCGATGGCTGCTGACACTGGCACCCTACTTGTCTCAGCCTCTGGCAGTTGCAGAGGCCCTTTGTGCCCGCAAGTCGCGACTAACGTGCACAGGGTTATAACGATCGACCAGGATATTGACATAGAATACTCTTGAGGCCTGCTTAGCGCGGGTCGTTACGTGTCTTGAGGCGTAACAATGCAGCTTGAGCCTGGGCCCGCACCTGGGTCGGTGCCGTGCCACCGAAGTGATCTCGCGCTGCGATCGAGCCGTCTAAGCTCAAAATGTCGTATACATCCGCCTCTATGGGTCCGTCTACAGCGCCATTTAATTGCTCCAAGCTTAGCGCTTCAAGCGGCTGGTTGAGCTCGACGGCTCGTTGTACAGCGCCTCCTACAAGCTCGTGGGCATCCCGAAAAGGCACCTGTTTGCGTACCAGATAATCGGCTAAATCTGTGGCGGTGGTATAACCGGCGAGCGCTGCTTCACGCATCTGTTCTTTATTTGCTATCAGATTAGGAATCAAGCCGTTGAGCGCGATCAAACAGTCTCGTAATGTATCGATACTATCAAATAGTGGCTCTTTATCTTCTTGATTATCTTTGTTGTAGGCGAGTGGCTGGCTTTTCATCAAAGTCAGCAGCGACAGCAAATTACCGTTTGTGCGACCAGTTTTGCCGCGAATTAACTCCGGAACATCGGGATTCTTTTTCTGCGGCATGATGCTGGAACCGGTGCAAAACCTATCCGGCATGGTGACAAACGAGAACTGTTGGCTCGACCATAAGACGAGTTCTTCGCACCAGCGTGATAAATGCGTCAAGGTAAGGGCCGCCACGGCGCAAAACTCAATTGCGAAATCGCGATCGCTCACTGCGTCTAAAGAGTTTGCGCAAACCCCATCAAAGCCCAGCAATTCAGCCAGGTAGGCGCGATCCGGACAGTAGGGTGTGCCGGCGAGCGCCGCAGCGCCCAATGGTAATTGGTTGGTGCGTCTGCGACAGTCTTGCAGGCGATCCAGGTCACGCTCTAACATCGCAAACCATGCCATCAAGTGATGACCAAAAGTGATTGGCTGCGCTGCCTGTAGATGAGTAAAGCCCGGCATTAGCGTATCGCTATGATCTAAGGCTAGGGTTGCAAGTCCACCGAGTAAGCGTTCGCCCTCTTCTGTGATCGTGTCGATACAGTTGCGCAGATGCAGGCGAATATCTGTTGCGACTTGATCATTGCGTGAGCGTCCAGTGTGTAATTTTTTGCCCGTAGCACCGACTAGTTCAATCAAGCGGTGCTCAATGTTCATATGGACATCTTCTAACTCGACTCGCCAGACGAACTTGTTGGATGTTATTTCTGCGAGGATTTCCTCGAGGCCGCCAACAATAACGTCGCGTTCCTCTGCACTGAGGACACCGATTTTGTGCAGCATTGTGGCATGAGCAATTGAGCCGGCAATGTCTTCTCTATAGAGCCGGCGGTCGAAATCTACGGATGCGGTAAAGCGCTCGACAAATTGGTCTGTCGCTTCGGCAAATCTCCCGCGCAAGAGCCCTTCCGTTTCCTTAGGCGAAGCGCTGTTATCTGGTGTATTACTCTCGGTCATTTCTGTATCGACTTTCTCTGACTGCGGGCTGGCCGCCTCAACCATTGTTGTTGGCTGCAGCCTCGGGTTTACCTTGCAAAGGAGTATAGCAACCTTGGCAATCTGTCTGCCTGCTTTGTTATGGAAGAGTTTGTCCGCATAGAGTTTTCATCGACGCTGGAGTATGAATCTAGACCGATCACTAGTCTTGGTCTGCTCTGGTAGACTCGTAGGAAAAATAAAGGTCAATTTAATGCACAGCCTGCGTATCGCTACCCGCGAAAGTCCTCTGGCCCTATGGCAGGCCGAATTTATTCGCGAGGAATTGTTGCGCCATCACGAAGCCTTACAGGTGGACCTTATAGGGATGACCACAAAAGGCGACCGATGGTTAACGTCCCCTCTTAGTGAGATTGGCGGCAAGGGGCTCTTTATCAAAGAGCTTGAGCAAGCTATGTTGTCGGATCGTGCGGATATCGCCGTGCACTCGGTGAAAGACTTGCCTGCTGAGTTACCAGGGGAGTTCATATTGCCAGTAATCGCGTTTCGTGCTGATCAGCGCGATGTGCTTGTTAGCCCTTTAGGCGGTATAGACGACTTACCAGTAGGTGCTCATGTGGGCTCGTCCAGTCTGCGCCGGCAAGCGCAGTTATTGAGCTATCGACCGGACCTGCGCATGTCCTCGATTCGGGGCAACGTAGGAACTCGCTTGAGTAAACTCGATAGTGGTGAGTTTGATGCGATTGTTCTGGCCGCCGCAGGGTTGCAGCGTCTTGGATTAAATCGCTCCGATGTCCATCCGATTGGCATCGATATTTGTCTGCCGGCGCCTGGTCAGGGTGCCCTGGGCATAGAGTGTGCCGCCAATAGTCGGGCTCTGGGATTTTTACAGCCGCTCTATGACATAGATACAGATCGTTGCGTGCGCGCTGAGCGGGCCGTGAGCGCGGGTCTTGGTGCTGACTGTGTCTTACCTGTCGCAGCAAATGCAGTGTTAACAGAGTCTGCTGAAATTTCGTTGTCGGCCTTGGTTGCTGATGCTTCGGGGCAGCGGATATTAAGAGCCCAAGCGTCGGGTAGTGAACCAATTGATGTAGCTGCGGACGTGGTGGATCAACTGTACACAGCGGGCGCCCAAGAAGTTTTAGATTCGATACGTCAAACTCAATAGCGTGGCACCCGGATGATCAAGCAGGTAAGAAATCGTTGGGCGTGAAGAAGGCCTGGATTACTCTCAGCCAACCCGGTGCTGAGCGTTTAGCTCAGCAAATGCGTGATGCCGGCTACGTGTCTCTTGTCGAACCCGCCACAGCCATAAAATTTTTGCCTTGGGCGCCGCCGGTGCAGCTACCGGATCGATTGATCTTTCTGTCTCAACACGCAGCGTTAGGGTTTTTGCAAGAGTCAAAGTCGCTGTCAGTTGCTTCGCAATGCGAATTCGTGGCGGCTATTGGCGAGCGCAGTGCCGCTGTTTTACGTGGATCTGGTGTGCGCGTAGTCGTACCGGATTTAGAGCAATCGGAGGGTTTGCTGGACATGCCTGAACTTGTGCCATTGGCGGACGGAGGATTATTGCGAACCACCGACCGGGTGTGGCAGATAGGTGGTAAAGGCGGGCGTAATCTTATTGCTGATGCTCTGGCGGATAAGTGCTGTTGGGAGCGCTGCGACGTCTACGAACGAATAGACGTAAATCTCGATCATGTTGATATAGCGGATATTGGCGCGCTGGTGGTAGGGTCAATCCATGGCCTCGAACAAGTGGCAGCCCACTGGCATGCTTGCGGCGGCGCTCAGTCCGCCATTGTCATTGTGCCCTCAGAGCGGGTCGCTGCGCGCGCGCAGCAGTTGGGTTTCAGCCGTTGCTTCAATTCCCACGGTACTGATGGACGGTCCATAATTAACACCATAAAAACGGCACTGGTGTGAACAGAACCGCTGGTTTCCGGTGAATTGTTGTCGGCTTTATGTTGAAGTACGACAAATAATTTTGAGCAGATAGGTAGACTCGATGGCTGATCTAGCGCCAGAGCCCTTGGACGTTTCCAGATCCGATTCTGGAACGGCTAGACTCTCAGGCAGCGCCAAGTTTTTTATTGTGCTGAGTTTTCTTTTAGGGGTCTTGGCCGTGAGTATGGCCGTATGGATCTATACACAGATCACCGTGCTAGAAGGTGCATCGGAACAGCGTCAACAGACCGCACAGGAAATCGTAGCATTGCAGCAGCAATACGAGCGTAGCGCCGCTGATCAAGCTGACTTAACAAGTCAATTAGCGGAATTAGGCGCCCAGCTAGAGGCGCTGGATTCCGGGTTTACTCGTGCTGGAATGGAATTTCAACAACGCCTCACCGTTGTCAGCACTGAACTTAGCAGCGAGATCCAAAGGCTCGCACGTGATTCTTCTCAGGCGTCTGTGCTTTTGGAGTTGTTAGAGGCTCGTTATCTTCTGCGCTCCGCAGAGCTAAGTATGCGTTTTCAACAGGACTTCGGTACCACGGCATTGTTGATCAAACGAGTACTTGATCAGCTCGATGCTCTAGATGATCTAGCGTTGCTGCCGTTAAAAGCACAACTCGAGAAGGACCTAGAGGCGCTTAAACAACTCGACATTAGCGGCATACAAAGTACGCTGCTAAAACTCGAAACCATTGAACATTCCTGGCCGAAGCTACTGCCGGATATGGCTCTGCGAGCTGCTCCACTGGTTGACACTGGGGCCAGTTCATTTGCTCAGCAGTTGCTGGGCGAGTTGAGGCAATTGGTTCAGATTCGTTATCTCAGCAACCCCGACCAAGTGCAGTTCGATGCTAATGCCTATCTGAGTGAAACAGAACGTGACCTGTTACGCATGAAGTTTGATGCTGCCCTAACCCAGGCTAGAGTGGCTCTTATGCGCCGCGATACGGCGGGATTCCAAGAAAATCTAAGCGCTTTAAAGCGCTGGCACCAGCAATTTGCCGACAGGCAGAGCGCGGCGACTGAAGCGAATTTGATAGCCCTAGAAAATCTCGGGAAGTTGGATCTTGCGCCTCAGCACTATGACCTAAGCGTATCCACCGAAATTATCGATACGCTGTTGGACAATCGCAAATGAAATGGCTGTGGGTACTGGGCGCGGTGATCGTTGGCGCACTTGCTGGCGCAGGCTGGATGTTGGATCCAGGATATCTGTTGGTGCGTTATGGCAATGTGGTGCTAGAAACCAGCATTGCTGTTGCAGTGCTTATGCTCGTTGTCGGGATATGGGTCTCGATATGGGGTTTGCAATTATTGCGGCGCGGGCTGAGAACCACAACGCGCCTGGCTGGCTGGCAGCATAGTAAGGCAATGTTGGCGCAACATGAGCTGCAAAAGAAAGCGTTACTGGCCACTCTAGGTGGTGACTGGGAGCAGTCCTTTAAGGCTTTGCGTTATCAGGATCAGACGCTTAGTGACAGTACTGAAGCGCAACAGCAAAGGTTCATTGACACAGCACTCGCCGCGCATACGGCCCATGCCAGAGGGGATTTTGCTGAACGGGACCGAGTTTTGCGGGCATCGGAAAATGCCGTTCTGCAGCTGCCAACACTGGGTCCGTTGTTAGTGGCGCAGTGGTATCTCGAGTCTGGAGACATCAAAAGCGCCAGCAAGCCGCTGCATCAAGTGCTCGCCGTGAACAAGAAGAGCGCTCGAGCCTGGTCAATGCTAGCAAGTGTGCATATTGCGTCGGAAGACTGGGGTGAGGCAGAAAAATGCTGGAGTATGCTGAAAAAATTAGGCCAACCTTACTATACGGGTGTGCGGTTTCATGCCTTCGACTTTCAGCGCCAAGATGTTTTTTCTAATCCCATCGCCGCAGATCCGCTAATGCTGGCGAAGTTGCTGGCGCGACGCATGGGTTCGTTAAAAGAATACAAAGAGTTGGCCCCGGCGCAACGTCGCAATATTGTTTTCCTTATTGCCTGGGCCAGAGAACTGGGAGTAGCCCAGCGTGGCTCTGAGGGGGCAGAAGTTTTGGCGGCGGCCTTAGATGAAGCCTGGGATTCCAGAGTATTTTCTCAATGGTCAGAGCTTGCACTTGCAGTTCCAGAGAATGGCTTGGAACGGGCATCAGGCTGGGCAAAGGGCCGCACTCAAGATGCGCAGATCCAAGAGGTCATGGGATTGTTAGCCAGCCACACCGAACAGTGGGATAAGGCGAAAGATTATTTTGAAGCTGCGCTAAAGATACTGCCAGAAAAAGCGCACGCTAAGGTGCGGCTTTATCGACAATTAGGGATCGTTTGGAAATCGCTCGGTGACGACCACCGCGCGCTTCAATATTTCAGTCAAGCCGAGGCGCTACCGGCGCATTGAGTCGAAAAACTCCCCATTTGTTTTCGTTTCTTTTAACTTGTCCAAAATAAATTCGATGGCAGCGATATCGTCCATGTCGTGCAATAGCTTTCGCAAGATCCATACCCGCTGCAATTCATCCTCACTCATGAGCAATTCCTCGCGTCGCGTCGCGGAGCGTCGGATGTTGATTGCTGGGTAAACACGTTTTTCGGCAATCTTGCGTTCCAGATGTAACTCCTGGTTACCCGTGCCTTTGAACTCCTCGTAAATTACTTCATCCATTTTTGAGCCGGTATCTACGAGTGCGGTAGCAACAATGGTCAAACTGCCACCCTCTTCAATGTTGCGGGCTGCGCCGAAGAAACGCTTGGGTCGTTCCAATGCATGAGCATCTACACCGCCGGTTAGGACCTTGCCAGATGATGGCACGATGGTGTTATACGCCCGTGCAAGACGGGTGATGGAATCCAATAGAATGACCACATCTTTTTTGTGCTCAACTAAGCGTTTCGCTTTCTCGATGACCATCTCAGCAACTTGAACGTGTCTTGAGGGTGGTTCGTCGAATGTGGACGCCACTACCTCGCCGCGAACCGAGCGCTGCATTTCGGTTACCTCTTCTGGGCGTTCGTCGATCAACAAAACGATCAGAATGGTTTCGGGGTTGTTTGCTGCAATAGATTGGGCAATGTTTTGCATCACCAGTGTTTTACCGGCTTTGGGCGGCGAGACGATCAGCGCGCGCTGGCCTTTGCCTACGGGCGCTACCAGATCGATGATTCGTGCTGTCAAATCCTCGGTACTGCCGTTGCCGCGTTCCAGTTGCAGGCGGTCATTCGGAAACAGTGGCGTAAGGTTTTCAAATAAAACCTTATGAGTTTTGTTATTTGTTTCGCTGAAATTTATTTCGTCGACTTTAAGCAGTGCAAAATAGCGTTCACCGTCTTTAGGGGGACGGATTTTGCCGGCAATGGTGTCGCCAGTGCGGAGGTTAAATCGACGCACCTGGCTTGGAGAAACGTAGATATCGTCGGGACCGGCAAGGTACGAGCTGTCTGGTGAGCGCAAAAAGCCGAAGCCGTCCTGAAGGATTTCGAGCGTGCCTTCGCCATAGATGTCCTCGCCGCTTTTTGATTGTTTGCGCACTATGGCCGCAATAACCTCTTGCTTGCGGGATCGCCCTACATTGTCGAGGCCCATTTCTCGAGCCATGTCCATTAGCTCGGTGACGGGTTTACGCTTCAAATCTGAAAGATGCATTGCCATTGTTTTAGCCGTTGTTATTTTAGTATTCGTGGTCGCGCTCGGTGCCAGCGAGTTTGACAAGGTCGCTGACCAATAATGAGCTTAGGGAGTAGTCGGATTCGACCAATAAAGTTAAAACGCTTGCTAGGATTCCTCCGTCCCAGAAGCGAGTACATAGAGTGTAGAGAAATGTTGCGCTAGGTCAAGGCGCGTGGGCGTTAGTTAAAGCGCAAAAAACGGGCTTCTTTGGTGGTATGAAGCCCGTCAGCTCATGTCCTCTATTAGATATTGCTGTCTAAGAAGGCTTGCAGCTGGGATTTCGATAAAGCGCCAACCTTCGTGGCTTCTACTTCACCGTTCTTAAACAGCATTAACGTCGGTATACCGCGAATCCCGTACTTTGGCGGCGTTTCTTGATTCGCGTCGATATCGATTTTGCACACTTTCAATTTGTCTGCGTACTCACCGGCAACTTCCTCAAGGATAGGCGCGATCATTTTGCAGGGGCCGCACCATTCCGCCCAATAGTCTACAAGCACTGGCTTTTCTGAGTTTAGGACGTCTTGATCAAAACCGCCGTCAGTTGTGTGAACGATATTGTCGCTCATAGTTTAGTCTCCAGTAGTAAGCCGCCAGTTTAGCACCTTCCGGTGATTAGTCATGTTTAAAGGCGGATATTAGTAATAGCCAGCACCTCAGCGCTGGGTTTGCGTCTCTAGCCAACGTTTTGTGAAGTAACTGAGAATACCGTCAGCGCCCGCGCGCTTGAAGCATAATAATGACTCATGGATTACTGACTCTCCCAGCCAGCCGTTTGCAATTGCTGCAGCGTGCATGCTGTATTCGCCGCTTACCTGATAAGCAAAGGTCGGTAGCCGATAGGTTGCCTTTACTCTTTGTAATATGTCTAGATAGGGCATCCCCGGTTTAACCATGACCATGTCAGCACCCTCGTCAATATCGAGTCCTACTTCGTGGATCGCTTCATCGCCGTTTGCTGGATCCATTTGGTAAGTCTTTTTGTCGCCGCTACCAATGGTAGAACTTGAGCCTACGGCATCACGGAATGGGCCATAGTAGCTCGATGCGTACTTCGCGGAATAGGCCATTATGCGGGTGTTAATAAAAGCTTGGTCGTCTAGGAATTCGCGAATCGCACCAACGCGACCATCCATCATGTCAGATGGCGCAATCACGTCCGCGCCTGCGGCAGCGCAAACTGCTGCCTGTTCGCACAGCGCCTCAACCGTAACGTCGTTGGCCACATAGCCGTTATCGTCAAGCAGACCGTCTTGCCCATGGCTGGTATATGGATCCAGCGCCGCATCTGTTATTACGCCTACTTCTGGCACCGCTGCTTTCAGTGCCGCGACTGCGCGGGGCACCAATCCCTCAGGATTGTATGCTTCACGTCCGTCCAATGTGCGTAGGTTAGGTTCGACGTTGGGGAACAGTGCGATGCTGTTCAATCCCAGCGCTGCTAGGGACTCGACCTCTTGTACCGCTAGGTCAACACTGAGGCGTTCAATGCCTGGCATCGAGTCTACTGCAGAGCGTTGATTGTTGCCGTCAATGATGAACATTGGATAAATCAGATCATCGGCGGTCACTTGATTTTCGGCCACGAGGCGCCGGACGAAGGGCTGTTCGCGATTGCGCCGCAATCGAGTTTGAGGGAATTGTCGCATTTTGTGCTGCTCGCCTAGCTGAGGGTTGGTAAAGGGAAAATAAACATCAGGTTAACTCGGCTTCTAGTTTACTGCTAACGGCGAGCCATGCCTCTTCTAACGTTTCAATGTTTTTGCGCGCTGCTGCGGCCTCTGCAAGCAAAGCATTCAAGTCGTCGGCGGGCATTTGAGCGTAAGTATCTTTATCTGCAAGCGTCGCTTCTAAAGACTTTAAAGCCGCAGCACCCTGCTCGATGTCGCGCTCAAGCTGTTTGATCGTCTTGCGCAAATCCTGCTCTGACTTTCGAACTGCGGCGCGTTCCTGGCGTTGCCGCTTACGCGAGTTAACCGCGTTTTTGCTGGTGGGCGTTGTTAACGCCGCTTGTTGTTGTCGACTCTCGGTGTAGTCGTCTAAATCGCCGCGATAGGTCTTCAGAGAGCCATCCTCAATCAGCCAAAATTCATCGACGATTTTCTCCAGTAAATTGCGGTCGTGGGCGACTATAATCACCGCTCCGCTATACGCCTGCAGCGCCAGCGCTAGGGCATCGCGCATGTCTAGATCGAGGTGGTTAGTCGGTTCATCCAGCACCAAAATCGCCGGCTGTTCGGCAGCCAATAATGACAACACCAGTCGGGCTTTTTCGCCGCCTGAAAGGCTGCTAATGGGCCGCTCAATCATTTGTAGACTGAAACCCCAACCGCCCAGGTAGTCGCGGCATTGTTGAGGTGTCATTGCTGGATGAATTTCGATAAAGGTTTCGTAGGCGCTATTGCGGGTATCCAGAGATTCCAACTGATGTTGTGCGAAGTAGCCAATTTCCGCGTGTTGACCTTTTTCCATCGTACCGGCGAGGGGCCGAAGGTCGCCAACCAAAGCCTTGAGCAGTGTCGATTTGCCAGCTCCGTTTGCGCCCAGTACTCCAATCCGCGCTCCGGGTAGGATAGTCTGAGAGACCTGATGCAGCACTTTGTTGTCTTCGTAGCCCAGTACTAGGTCGCGGAAGCTAAACAATGGGTTAGAAACTTTTTCGGGGTTGCTGAAGTTCACCCGATAGTCGGAGTCCACATGTAATGCAGCTTGAGTTTGCATTCGCTCTAAGGCTTTGATTCGGCTCTGTACTTGCTTGGCTTTGCTGGCCTTGGCGCGAAAGCGGTCCACAAACTGCTGAATGTGCTGCACCTGAGCTTGGTGTTTTGCTGCCATGGCCTGCTGGCGTTCCAACTCGGCAGCGCGCTGGTGTTCAAAGGCGCTATAGTTGCCCTTATAAAGCTTGCCGCCATTGCCTGCCAGATGCATGACCGATGTGGCGGTGCTATCGAGAAAGGCACGATCGTGAGCAATGATCAACATTGCGCCAGGAAATCGGTTGAGCCAACCCTCGAGCCACAAAATAGCCTCTAGATCCAAGTGGTTGGTCGGCTCATCGAGCAATAGTAGGTCGCTCGGACACATTAAAGCTTGGGCAAGATTCAAACGAATGCGCCAGCCGCCTGAAAAACTTGCGTATGGCTCATGCACCACTTGGTCATCGAAGCCAAGGCCGTTGAGGATTTCACCAGCTTTAGCCATGGCCTGATAACCGCCTAGATCCTCATAAAGACTGTAGAGGTTAGCCAATTTTTCTGGATCTTCGGTTTCTGCGATCTGGTCTTCCACTCGGCGCAGTTCGCGATCTCCGTCGATAACATAGTCTAGTGCTGGGCGCTCATTAGCCTCTACTTCCTGGGCCATGTAGCCCACCCGCCAATCTTCTGGGAATTCGATACTGCCGCGGCTGCTCTCGAGTTCGCCGAGAACCAGCTTAAATAAAGTAGATTTGCCTATGCCGTTTCTGCCTACGACGGCCATTCGCTGACCTGGATATACCACGCCATCGAGGCCTGAAAAAAGCACATCGTCGCCGCGTTCGAAGGTTAGGTCTGTCAGGCGGAGCATTAAAAGATGATTTAGCGACAGCGCGCTGAGCGCTGTCAGTATTCAACCTCAGGCGTTGTTTTTATGGGTCTGATCTATCTGTTCAGCGCCGTGCTGGACTTTACGCCCGGCAGCCCTTGGTCTTGCCTGGGTGTTAGTAGATTGACGCGGCGTCTGCTCGTCAATCCACGAGGTCAGAGTATGCCAGGCTCGATACTCTCGACGCGCAGCGCGGTTATCAGACATCTCTATTACTCCGATGCCCTGGTCCGCGGCCTCGCTGTAGACAGGGGTATCGCGGAATTGACTAATGGTTGCAATCCCCGAGCAGGCCAGAAATTGTTCGAGCTTTTCGTAATTAGCGGAGTAGGTCGCGATGCGATTGCCGACCACGCCAATGGGTCGAGGCCGGGCGCGGTAAATTCGGTGGGTAAGTAAATCCGTGATAAAGCGTTTGCTAGCCCGAATGTCGATGGAGGATGCCATTACCGGCACCACAATAACGTCACTCATGCGCACTAAGTTTTCGAATTGTGCGCTTGCAGTGCTGAGGCTGGGCGCGTCGATCACGATGACATCACAGCCCTCAGAGGCGCGGCGGCTGAACGAAAGCGTTTCGCGCAGTCTTGGTCCTTTGAAGCTGGCGAGTGCTTCTATAGGCGCACAAGCTTCCTCTCGCGCATGGCGAATTTCTGCCCAGTATTGGGTGCTGGCTTGAGGGTCATAGTCCCACAGTGCAACTTGTTGCCCGGTGCTGGCATACGCAGCCGCGAGGTTGGTGGCTACCGTAGTTTTGCCGCACCCGCCTTTGCCGTTTGCCACCAAGATGTGGCGAGGGGACGAAATTTTTGTAGAGTCCATGTTCCCTTTCCTGTACCTAAGAACGCCGGCGATGATGCGAGCGCAGCCTGGAGGGAAATTATTAACCCCTCGGTCGTAGGTTTACCCATGCACTTTGCAATGGTTTAAATAGCTGTTGTGTTGAGCCGAGTGCGGCTAAATCAAAGCGGTGAGTATTGTTTTTGTTGTGCTCACCATAACCGCTCGACAGTATCCAAAGCGAAATATATCAGGGACTTACGAGGCATTCTAGGGCCTCGATTGCGGAGTTTAAGCGCGGCTGCCCTGACGAATTTGCATAACATTCATTGCCAGTAGGGCGCCAAAGAACAATAACAGCCAACCCGGAATGCTGATGCCCAGCAACGACCAGCTGATTTCGGCGCAGTCGCCGGTTCCAGACGCCATGGCTGCAATAACGTCGCTCAGGGGAAAAGCCTCAAGCATGTAGCTGAGGTCGGGTCCGCAGGCAGGAATCTGGTCTTTGGGTAAACTTTGCAGCCACAGCTGACGAACGGAAAAGCCAGCACCGACGATCGCAGATATTGCGCCCAAGAGGGGGTAAATACCCCAGCGCGGGTTATGTGCCAGGCTTGCATACGCGAGGAGTCCGGTCAGCGCGAGCCATATTCGCTGCATCATGCAAAGCGGACAAGGCGATAAAAATAGCGCGTACTCCATAATCAGGGCGATGCAAAGTAAGGTTCCTGCCGTGATACAGACGGCCAGTGCCCAGTGATCAGCTTTCCAAGTCGATAGCATAGTTACTCTTTTTTACAGGTTGACGACGACTTTGCCGACCGCTTTGCGTTCGGCCAAACAATTCAATGCCGCGGCATAGTCGGAAAGTGCAAACTCTGCACCAATCAGTGGGTCGATTTTACTCTGTTCGAACATAGCCATTAGTTCTTCGAAGTTCTTTTGATTATCTTGGGGAAACAGCCCCGAAAACGCGCCGTAAAATACGCCTACTACTTGACAGCTTTTCAGCAGGATCAAATTAGTCGGAACTCGAGGGATATCGCCACCGACAAAACCGACTATGAGTACGCGACCATACCAGGCAATACATCGCATACACTGATCAAACAGCTCTCCGCCCACTGGATCGTAGATCACGTCGGCGCCGCGATTGTCGGTCAGCGCCTTGACCTTATCCTTTAGCTGGCCGTCACTGTAATTGATCAGTTCGTCTGCCCCGGCAGCTTTGGCGACAGCCAATTTTTCGTCATTAGAGGCGGCGGCGATGACTCGGGCCCCCATAGCCTTGCCTAACTCCACCGCAGCCAGACCCACACCGCCTGCGGCACCCAAGACCAATAGCGTTTCTCCTGGTTGCAGGTTAGCGCGCTGTTTCAAAGCGTAGTAAGAGGTGCCGTAGGTAGTGCTGATCCCGGCTGCTACGGCAAAACTCATGGAGCTTGGTTTGGTACGTAGAGCCCGCGCATCGACGAGTATTTTCTCGGCAAAACAGCCATGCCCCAAACTGCCAAAAACTTCATCGCCGACGTTCCAGTCTGCTACGTCGTCGGCGACCTCGGTAACGATGCCGCTGAATTCGCCGCCTGGTGAAAAAGGAAAGTCGGGGCGTGACTGATACTTGCCCTCGATCATTAGCACGTCTGGAAAGTTCACAGCGCTTGCATGGACGGCGACAATAACGTGGCCGGGTTTAATGTTCGGTTCGTCGATATCCTCCAGCGAGAGGTCTTCAGGGCGACCGAAGGATTTGCACAAAACAGCTTTCATAAATTCATTGGCGTAATTGAAAAGGGCTGCATAGTACCTGTAACTGAGGCTGAGGAAAAATTTGTCGCATCGGCGGGGTTATTTTGCACTTAACAGGCTCGACCAGTTGCCGAGTTGCTGACGGAAATCATTGTAGTAGCTGTGAAAGTCCTGGGCGGCTGCCGACGCTATTTGCTGGGCCGCGAGTAAAGCGTCATCGCCCAACTCCTCCTTACCTAGCCGTTTTAATGAGAACAGTAAGGCGCGTTCAATAGTGGCCCAATCGTGATAGCGGCCCAGTAGATTTGTTTCGCGCATATATCCTATGAAGCTTTGGCCTTGTTGTGGCACAAATTCTTGATACCGAGCGATTGCTTGGTAACACCGCGGTGTGAATGTGCCGAGGTTTTCCTTGGTATAGTCCTGCCAGCTTAAACTCAGGTAATGATCGGCCAGAATGTCGATGAAAATAGGCGCGAAGCGTCGCAGCGATTTCGGGAAGCGCTCGCAACTTGTGCGGATGCCAGGGTGTTGATTGGACACGGCGTCGATCCGTCGATGCAGTCGGATTCCGGCTTGTAGAGCGTCTGGCCACAGGGGGTTAATACGGCCCTTGGTAAAATCCGCGATCACCGCTCCGGCCAGCAGACCCTGATGTTGGTTTGAGTCCACTGGCCAGAGGCTGCTTGCCTCATCCGCCAGCGCGCAGTGCGCGAGAAAATTCACGGCCGGTCAAAGCGCCAGATAGTCATGCACGAAATCTGTAAAGCTCATGTTGTCAGCGGCTTCGATCTTGGTTTGCTTTATCAACGATTCGCGTGCTTCGGCGCTTAGTCGCGCAGTACTTTCGGCGTTGGCCGGTTTGTTTGCAAAAAATTCCGCATGCTGTCGCGCGTGCTGCATGGTGAATTGAAAAAAAGATCTTTTCTCACCTAATGCTTGGATTACTTTTGCTGAAGGTGTTAGGTCTGGATTCTCCACCTTAGCCAGTTGCGCATCGACAGCTGAACGATAAAGATCACTATCGGTATGCTGATCCATGAGGTCGGCGACCTTGGCGCATTCGTTTAATAACTCAGTAGCCCATTGGCTGAGCGCGATGGATTCGCCATCGCGCTCTAGTTGTTGGCCCAATTGACGCCCATTTTCCACTACCGCGGTCTGGTTCCTCACCATGCGCGCTGATTCCTCACGGCTGTCTGTTGGGCTCTCGGTGAGTAAGCACACCAACAGAAAGGTATCTAAGAAGCGCATGTGGCGGTGGTCGATGCCGACAGGCTCAAACGGGTCTAGATCAACACACCGAACTTCAATGTACTCAACGCCGCGTTGGCCCAGTGCCGCCAGCGGGCGTTCGCCGCTTGCTGCGCTGCGTTTAGGCCTGATGGTGCCGTAGAACTCATTTTCGATTTGTAGAACCGAGTCGTTTAATTGCTGATAGTCGCCGTTTTCATTAACTGCAATATGGGCGTAGCCTGGAAAACTCTTGGAAAGGCCGGCTCGCATTGTGGTGGTGTACTCTGCTAAAGAGTTATAGGAGATATGCAGTTCGCTTTGAGCATCACTTTGATAGCCCAGCCGGCCCATGCGCAGACTCGTAGCGTGGGGCAGATAAAATGTGCCCTCGCTGAACTCTTGTAAGCCGTGGTCGGGTCGTTGCAGGAAGCTTCTACATACTGCTGGTGAGGCACCGAACAAATAGATTAACAGCCAAGAGCAGCGTCGGAAGTTTCGAATCAAGCTGAAGTAGGCATCGGTTTTTTGTTCTTGGTTATTGATGCCTAAACGCTGCCAGAGATCATCCGGAACTGAAAAATTATAGTGGATGCCAGAAATTGTCTGCATCAGGCGGCCGTAACGGTGGCCGAGGCCGCGCCGATATACGGTCTTTGTTTGGCCGATATTTGAGGTGCCGTACTGGCCAATCGGTATGGCGTCGTTTTCGGTACCGAGGATGCAGGGCATGCTGCTGGGCCATAGTAACTCGGCTCCAAGATTGGCATGCACAAAGTGATGAATCTCTGTCAATTCTTGCAGGCAAGCTTCTGGACTGTCATGAACTCCGGTAATGAGCTCCAGTTGCGCTTCACTAAAATCGGTTGTGATGGCGCTGTGGGTTAGGGCTGATCCGAGCGCCTTGGGGTGCGACAACTTAGACAGGCTGCCGTCGGAGGTGACGCGCAAGCTCTCCTTTTCGATGCCTCGCTGCAGCTGATCGAGTCCGGTGCCGGTAGCTTGCAGTATCTCGAGAGTGCGCTGAGTTATTAGCATCCGCCGTCCTCCCCGACCGCGTCTGAGCCATCTATTTGGTAAGTATGTGGGCCGATTACCGGCCCGTAACCATCAAACCAGAAATACGCCAAAGCGTATTTAGGCCTGGGGCCCAGCCGCGATGATGCTGTCCTCAACTTCAAACTTGGTGAAGTTTGCAACGAATTTGCTCACCAACGCTGCTGCTGCCTCGTCATAAGCGGCGCTATCCGCCCAGGTTTCTCGGGGGTTAAGCAGTGCGCTGTCTACTCCAGGCACGGCTTGAGGAATATCCAGGTTAAATCCTGCTAGGTGGGTGGTGGCGGTTTCGTGTAACTGACCGCTTTGAATTGCTGCGATGATGGCGCGTGTCACTGGAATTTTGAACCGGCTACCGACCCCATAGCCACCGCCCGTCCAGCCAGTGTTAACCAAGAAGACCCTAGAGCCGAACTCTTCAATGCGTTTGATCAACAGCTTGGCGTAGACACCTGCTGGGCGCGGAAAAAATGGTGCGCCAAAGCAAGTAGAAAAAGTGGCTTTATAGGCTTCAGTCGACCCGACTTCGGTTGATCCGACTTGCGCGGTATAGCCAGATAAAAAGTGATAGGCGGCAGCTTCCTTAGACAAAATCGCCACTGGCGGCAGCACGCCGCTGACATCACAGGTTAGAAAAATAATGTTGTTAGGCTCGCCGCCGCGGTTCTCCGGCACTTTCTCTGCGATATTGGTACGCGGATAACAAGCGCGGGTATTTTCGGTTAAAGAACTGTCGGTATAGTCTGGTTCGCTGGTGTCTGTATCGATGACCACATTTTCTACGATGGCGCCAAAGCGAATGGCGTCGAAAATTACTGGTTCATTCTCGCGACTTAAGTCAATGCACTTTGCATAGCAGCCACCCTCAAAGTTGAACACCGTGCCGCGTCCCCAGCCGTGTTCGTCATCGCCGATCAAGAGCCGGTTCGGATCAGCGGATAAGGTCGTTTTACCCGTGCCAGACAAGCCGAAAAACAAGGTCACGTCGCCCTCGTCGCCCATATTCGCAGAACAGTGCATTGGTAAAACATCTTTCTCAGGCAATAA
Source organism: uncultured Gammaproteobacteria bacterium (assembly GCA_913050035.1). Lineage (GTDB taxonomy): Bacteria > Pseudomonadota > Gammaproteobacteria > Pseudomonadales > Azotimanducaceae > UBA4421. The sequence goes on from CAJXAC010000013.1 coordinate 41,538, forward strand.
GAAGTTCAGTACTGAGAACATGGATTTTTTCATTTCGCCGGCGTAGCGCATACCGGCGATCAGCACTTTGCGCTGTGCAAAGTTAATCATAACAGTGCCATCGCTATTGGTGCCGTCCCGATCCGGCTGGCATTGGAAGTTAGGGGCGTTAAAGATCTGCCAGACTTCTTTGTTGTGCGGATTGTAGTGCTCTGGAACGATGAATAAAGATCGCCCAAAGAGGCTATGCCACGCGTATTCCGTGTTCACCTCTATTGGCAAATAGTGTTCCGGATCCGCACCCACATGGAGGTTTGAGAGAAACGTTTCGGTCTCATTCAAGTGCACCTGCACCCGGTCCCAGAGGCGATCAAAAATTTCGCCGTCGATGGGCTGATTCACTTCTCCCCAATCGATAAACTCGGAGGTTGAAGCTTCGTCGACGATAAATCGATCCTTTGGTGAGCGGCCAGTGCGTGCACCGGTTTCCACCACGATAGCCCCATTACTGGCAAAAGTTCCTTCGCTACGCAAAATAGATTGCGCCGCCAGTTGGGCCGAAGATAAATTCTCGTGGGTGTCGGTTGTTGGAGTTGAATTCGTGTTAACAGCCATGATGAATCGCTACCGTTAAAGGGCAAGGGATTATGCCAGAGGCTTTCGCAATGAGAACAGTTGTTATTAACTAAATTCTATGTTTCTGACCGATATCACTGCGGTGCAAATCATGCCCCGGTTTTTCGCTCATCTTAATGTAGCGTGGCAGCTCGCTTTGCCAAAAGTGCATCCACAGCCATTTGGTTGTAGGCATAGCGTTTGCCGCAAAATTCGCAGTCAACGTGTATTTCGGGCAATTCGGCGGCAAGCGCCAGCAGGTCTTCCCGCCCAAGCACCATCAATGTCTCGTCGCTTTTTTCCGCTGAACATGTGCAGCGAAAACTCAGGGCTCGAGGGTTATAGAGTTCGCATGGATATTCATGGAATAGGCGGTTGAGCATTTGCTCTGGTGGCAGGCTGGCTAGCTCTGCTTCTGTTACCGACGCCGCCAGGGTGGTTAATGTTTGCCAGTCGTCTTCTGCTTGAGTGACGGTAGTCTCTGCTGCGTTGGGCGCATCTGGTAAGCGCTGCAATAGCAGGCCGGTGGTGGCGCCACGAGCAGATGCAAAGTGCAGGCGCGTTTGCAGCTGCTCTGAGTTTGCAAAATAACCTTCTAAGCTCGCAGCCAGACCTCGTGAATCTATCGCGACTAGGCCCTGGTATGGGTTCATACCAGTCGTTTTATCTGGCAATAGCGACAGTGCCAGCTGGCCATTGCCAAGCCAGTCGGCAAGACTATTGGTGCTGGGTGATGTCGGTAAGTCCTCTGCTAGATGGGCAATTCCGCGCAGATATTGCTGATCGCGGCACTCGGCCAAGCTGCGAATCAATGCGCCATCGCCCTGAGATTGCAGCGACACTGCACCCGAAAATTTCAGATTGTCCGCAACCATCGTCACCGCAGCGAACATTTCTCCAAGCAGCGCCTGTACGTCGAGCGGATAGTTTTTATACTGGGATATACCACTAAGTGTTTCGGTTAGCCGTACCCATTGGCCGCGAATAGGTAGCCCCTGAAAGCTGAAACGTTGAAGTAAGTCCATTATGTGGTGCCTTGGTGATG
>CAJXAC010000014.1 GCA_913050035.1 uncultured Gammaproteobacteria bacterium
GTGTCGGTCAGGAACTGCGGCATGTTCACGGTCACACCAGATATTTGGTTGACCCGATAGCCGCTGTAGCGCAGCGCGAACTTCCGCACACTGCTGATGCGCAAATACCGAATGCGGGAGCATAAGTTCACTGGTGATTACTGCATCAGTCGCTACGCTCAGTACTACCGTTTTAACAGGGGCACCTAGCGCCGCACAACCTTGCTGCAATGCCTCACACATACGCTCGGGATTGCGCCAATTACCGCTCTCAATTACACCCGCCGGCAATATTTGGTAAGCGGCGCCACTTAAACGCAATGATCGACCCTGCAAGACTAGCGAAACAAGGCTTAGCGAATTCGCCTGTACATCTAGACCTGTTATTGCGTTGTAAGTTTTGCGCATTCACCCTAGCTCTTCCCAGTGGTCCGTCCGATGTTGCCAAGCTGATCCATAACAGCCATTGGCAAAAAACCGTTTTTGCGGTCAGCCATTACCGCAAACCCTCTTGCGAGCGCGGTTCGGTGGGATATGATGCGCGAGTTGTTGTTTTGGACAGAAGGGTGATCAAACGCCGCCGTAGGCCTTTTCTTGCTGTTACAAGCTTTTTAGTGGCATCGCTGTGCGCGATCACTATTGGCTTAGCAGGCATCTATCTTTATCTAGACCCGCAAACCCCGGCCGCTGCGACGTACCGCAACGTCAAGCTACAACAACCACTCAGAATTTATTCAGCAGATGGCGCTCTAATCGCCGAATTCGGCGAACGCCGGCTTATCCCGATAAAACTTGCCCAAGTGCCGGATCACTTTATAAACGCATTACTCGATACCGAGGATAAGCGCTTTTACGAGCACCAGGGCATCGATTTCATATCGTTGAGTAACGACATCCTGCAACTACTTGGCAGCCTCATGGGTCAAGACAATTCGGTTGGCGGCGCTAGCACCATCACAATGCAACTGGCACGCAATGTATCTTTTACGCTAGAGCGGCGTTTTCTCAGAAAATTTAAAGAGATGCTCTTAGCGCTCAAAATTGAACGCGAGCTAAGTAAGGATGACATCCTCGAGCTGTATATTAATCTGGTGCCATTTGGCAAAAGAGCCTACGGCGCCGAAGCCGCCGCACTCACGTACTATGGTAAATCGTTAGATCAGTTAAATTTAGCCCAGCTCGCTATGCTGGCCGGTATCCCTCAGAGACCCGAGGCTGGTAACCCGATTAACGGGCCAGAGTGGGCGCTGCGCCGACGCAATGTCGTACTTGCACGAATGCGTGACCAGGGTTCAATTACTCAAAGCCAATACCAAGAAGCAAGGCAGCAACCAATCACCGCACAGGTATTTGCACGCAGCGTTGACATACCCAGCCCCTATGTGGGGGAGTGGATACGGCAACAGGCGGTCACTCTGGTCGACGATCTGTATACGGGTGGCTATGAAGTACACACCACCATCGACAGTACTTTGCAGCAGGCTGCAATCGCTGCGCTGCAACGCGGGCTCAAAAACTATGATCGAAGCCACGGTTATCGAGGTGTTGAGGGTCGTATTGACGCGCAATTACTGAATCAAATTACCCTGGCCGAAGACTTAGACCCAGACAGCGGCGAAACCGTGATCAAGATTACGGTACCCGAGGATGTTGCCAAAACTGCCTTGAACGGGACCCGCACTTACGGACAACTATTGCCAGCCTTTGTTATTGCTGTTGACACAGAAACCGCAACAGTCGTCACCGCAGATGCGCAACACCATACTCTGGCGCGTAAAGACGCCCGCTGGGCTAGAGCCTATATCGATGTGGATACCCGCGGCCCGGCTGTCAGTGACTTCTCTACCTTGCTTACAGTTGGCGATGTGGTGCGCATAGAGTCCATCAGTAAAAATGGCGAACCCACATGGCAGTTGGCGCAGTTGCCCGACATTCAGGGTGCTTTAGTGGCCATGCAACCAGAGACTGGCAGTATCAAGGCGCTTGTCGGAGGCTTTGACTTCTATCGCAATCAGTATAATCACGCCCTCCAATCCGCCAGGCAACCAGGATCCGGGTTCAAGCCTTTCATTTATTCTGCAGCACTCGCCAATGGCGTAAACGCTGCCGACGTTTTCCTCGACGCCCCCCTGGTCTTTGATGACGTTAACCTAGAATCCCAATATCGCCCGGAGAACGATAACAATCGCTACAACGGCCCAACCCGGTTGCGCGAGGCTTTGTATCGCTCCATTAATCTGGTCTCCATGCGGGTGTTGCTAAAAGTGGGGGCCGGCAAAATGCTCGAGCATGTAGGAAATTTCGGCTTCGATACCCGTAGTTTTCCACGCAATACTCAGTTAGCAATTGGCGGCGGCACCATGACGGTCGCGCCACTGGATATGGCTCGAGCCTATGCTGTGCTGGCAAATGGTGGCCATCTGATCGAAACAAATGTCATCGATCGCATTAGTGATCAACAAGGCAACATAATCTATCAGCCAGCGCGGGTTGAAGTATGCCAAGACTGTTCATCACAATCGCAACCGGTGGTGGCGTCTGAGGCCCCGGTAAACGCAGCAGATATCTTCGCGGACCCTGCCGGCTTGGATGAATTCGCTGAGGTTCAAGTAGCCGAGGAAGAGCTGAGAGAAATCATTCCCGCGCCTCAGGTTATCGATGAACGCAATGCATTTATAATGGACTCTATGCTTCGAGACGTAATTAAGCGCGGCACGGGGCGGCGCGCCAGAAGCCTCGGACGCGACGACTTAGCCGGCAAGACTGGCACTACGAATGACGCCGAGGACACCTGGTTTAACGGCTATAACCAAGACCTAGTGGCAAGCGTATGGGTCGGCTTCAGTAACCAAGCACCTCTCGGTGCCAATGCCTATGGATCCAACACCCCGCTGCCAATCTGGATCGACTTCATGCGCAAAGCCTTAGCTGGAAAAGAACCTGCTAATGTTTATCAACCACCGGGCATCACAACCATGAAGATTGACCCGCAGACGGGGCTCGCAGCGCCCCCGGATGATCGAAATGCGGTCTTCGAGTTCTTTTTTGCGGAGCAGGCGCCCGAACTACCGAGCAACGCCGATGGCAGCAGCCCTAGCGAAGAGACAATCAAAGCGGTAGATCTGTTTTAGCTGGGGACCCTAGCGTACTAGTTTTATCAAATCACCGGCTCTAGGCTCACCATTGGGATAATGTCCATTCATTACTCGCAACAGTTGCTCGGCGTTTTGCCGAATCGGCACAGAGCGCGATAATTTAGCGTAGGTATCGCCGGGGTTCGCCATAACCAAGTGCAGTTGTTGTTTGTTTATGAGCCGTAAATCATCGGCCGTCATGGCACGAGTGGACATCACCATGGCCTCGAATTCTTTAGCAAACTGTTCTGGCGAACCGGGCTTGTCGATTTCGCCGTTAAATACGTAGACCCCACCGTCTTTGTACAAAACGGCAATTTTTCGCAATGCCTTTTTCTCATCCGTCACCTTAATCGACGCGATGTAGCCTGAATAAGCCCCCACCTGTATGGCCTCACCATCCTCCAGATCATCGCGCTTCAGCGTCTCTGTTAGATATTCTTGCGGCGTTTGCTCTTCGGTGGGCAGCGCGGTTCTGCGGGCGCTCATACGCGCAGCGTCTTTATCGCTGCGGGCAAAAACCTCTGTAGGGGTAGCACGAATATCCCAGTCTTTAGGAAACGCGATACTCAAGCGCAGTGCGCCATGGTAATAGACACCGTCTTTAACCACACCTGTCGCACTGTCGTCACCGAAACGCAGGCCATTCAGCATCTGGTGAAAGTCGCGTAGCGGTTCATTCAACTGCTTGGGTGCTAAGTGCTGGGATTGTCGAACCAGTTCATATAACCGCTTCTGATGCGCCGGGTGACTGCCGAGCATGCCATGGTAGACCGTCGGGCTGTTATTGACTGCTTTCTGATAATTATCGTGGTCGCGCAGCATCTGAATGCTATCCAATAACGCTGTCGGGTTATAGCCGGTTTTAAGTACAACCTCGGCACCGAATCTATCTGCCTCTAGTTCTTGCTTGCGTCCATAACCCGCAATGGCGGTTTGGGTAACCGCATTGGCCAAGCCTATGGTTGAAGAAGAACCCGTTGCCAAAGCACCGACGATACCAAGCACTTTACCCAGCCGTTGTTTACTAACAGCATTACGCGAGTGCGCCCCAACTACATGGCCGATCTCATGCCCCAGCACCGCTGCAAGCTCGTCTTCGCTGTTAAAGAATGCAAGTATGCCTCGTGTTACGAAGATGTAGGCATCTGGCGTCGCCCAGGCATTAACAACAGGCTGATCGACAACAACGAAGGTATAGGTGCGTCCAGCGTGAGGAGATTGCGCCAGCAAGCGCTCGCCGACTTCAGTAACGTAGTCTTGCCAAGCTTGATCAGGGTAAATAATGCCCTTTTCAAGGAATTCGTTGTACATCTCTGCGCCCGGGCCTGCATAGGCAGATGGCGACAATAGAACGCACAAAGACACCGTAGCGCTCTTCCAAAGCAGCCCAAGGCCCACTCTTAAAAACCTGAAAATTTCCTTTGCGACTGCATAGCGGGTTGGCATCGAGACAGCCTCGCTTCTGAAGAACCTATAGAATAGACGCAATACCCGAAGATGAAAAAGCGCAGATGTTAGACACAGCCCACACCTGCGGATTTATGCTTAGCTGCCCGTACTAGTGCGGTTACCGAAGCGCTTGCGGAATCGTTCCACCCGACCACCAGAGTCTATGGTCTTTTGCTTGCCCGTATAAAACGGGTGACAGCTTGAGCACACGTCTACGTGGATGTCTTCGGCAACTGTCGATGAAATTTCAAGCACGTTGCCGCAACTGCACGTGGCTTTGATTGTGTAGTATTCCGGATGTATGTTTGCTTTCATCGCGTACTATTCTGCTGTCTGGAAAATAAAGGGCGCGCAGTTTAACAGAAGGCTAGGGGATGACAACCCGAAGCTTTGCCGAGGATTGATTCGTCATACGATCAATCAAGGCTCACTAACAACCCGCCAAACCGCCCCCAGCTGATAGTGATAAAGCAGAAAAGCGCTTTGCAGCCGACTCTAGGCTAAAACCACCCATTAACCTGATCGCATTCAGAAACAATATTCTGTTTAATGCGGCGTCAATCAGCAGCACGAAAGAGGATTTAAATGGCTCGGGCTATATTAGTCGTCGCGGGGATTTTCGAGGTCATTTGGGCGGTTGCGCTAAAGTACTCAGAAGGATTCACAAAATTGTGGCCTTCCGTGATTTTTATTATTGCGGCTTGGTTAAGTTTTGCGTGTTTATCTTTGGCACTAAAACACATTCCCATGGGCAGTGCCTACGCCGTTTGGACCGGAATCGGCGCAGTTGGCATCGCGATCATTGGTATGGTGTGGTTTAGCGAACCCGCAACGCTTTTTCGTATTGTTTGCATCGCGCTAATTGTCATCGGTATTGTGGGGCTCAAACTGTCCGGCTCTGAAGTAAATACGGCATAGCCGGTGGCGCCAGAGTTCTGTAAATGCTTTGATTTACGAATAATGAACGGGCCGTAGCGGTAAGGTCGAACTGGCTTCGAGCCTGCCTTAAAAAGAGATTCCCAGTCACGATGAAAGCTTCTTAGAATGACCCATGTCCAACCATAACCGAGTCATTCAAGTCGCTGTACCGCGGCCACTACACTCCGTGTACGACTACTCGGTGCCGGCAGATATGCCATTGCCATCACTAGGCTGTAGGGTTCAAGTACCGTTTGGGCGCACTACAACCTTAGGTATTTGCGTCAACAATGAAGTGGCTAACCCGCACAGTCGTCTTAAGCCTATTCAGGCCTTGGTCGATGCTGAGAACTCAGAACCGGCCGTATCAGCAGAGCTATTGGATTTAGCCAAGTGGATGAGCGCGTACTACCATTACCCCTTAGGTGAAGTGTTGGCGACCGTTTTGCCGGCCGCCGCCAGGCGCGGTGCAGAATTTGCTATTGCCCCGGCTGATAGTTGGCAAGTCGCGAAGCCTGAGTACGTTAACCCACGAGCCCCTCGGCAGCAGCAACTACTGGATTTCCTGCTGACCAATCCGCACTGCACCGGCGCCGAAATTATTGCCGCGGGCTTTAGTCGCGCCTTGCTCAACAAGCTAGTTGATTTATCCGTAGTAGTTCGCAGCGATCCGCTTGCTGCGGCCGAAGCTCAAGAACCCCATCTGACCGCTACTGCGGAACAAAAACTCGCCATAGAACAGATTAGTCATGCCCAAGGTCGCTTTCAGACACTGCTAATCGAAGGCGTTACTGGCAGCGGCAAGACCGAAATCTATTTACAGAGTATTGCTAACGTAGTCGCCCAAGGCGGTCAGGCGCTGGTGCTGGTGCCAGAAATCGCGTTAACGCCCCAGACACTGGCGCGTTTCAAGCGACGCTTTGCAAGAACCGGCATGCTGCATTCAGCACTTACGGATAACGAACGGCTGCAAACATGGTTGAAGTGTCGCCAGGGTGACTTCGACATTGTCCTAGGCACTCGTTCAGCGATTTTTACGCCGTGCAAAAATTTACAGCTCATTATTGTCGATGAGGAACACGACAGCTCATATAAACAACAAGATGGCTTGCGCTACTCCGCCCGAGACCTCGCTGCTAAACGTGCCCAGGCCCTATCTATTCCATTGCTTTTAGGTTCCGCTACCCCTTCCCTAGAATCTTTGTACAACGCCAAACGCGGTCGTTACCAGCATCTCCGGCTATTAAATCGAGCGGGCGATGCGCAAATGCCGGACTATCACGTGATCGACATGCGTAATGAAAATGTTCTGCACGGCATGTCCCATCAGTTGATTAACGTTATTCGTCGCCACCTTGACGCCGCTGGCCAGGTACTGATTTATCTGAATCGGCGCGGCTTCGCGCCCACGCTATTGTGTCAAAGCTGCGGCTGGCAGAGCCATTGCTCAGACTGCGACGCCAAACTGACACTGCACCAATCACCTCCACAGATGATCTGCCATCACTGCAATCTGCGCTTTCCGGTTCCCCAACAGTGCGACAATTGCGGCCACACCGCGCTACTGCCTATTGGTCTGGGAACCCAGCGCGCAGAAGAGAACGCACGGCAATTGTTCAAAGACACACCGGTATATCGCATTGATCGCGACACTACTCGCAGCAATAAACAACTGAATGCCCAACTCGAGCAGATAAATCGCGGCGAACCATGCGTTCTAGTGGGCACCCAAATGCTCGCGAAAGGTCATCATTTTCCCAACGTCACGCTGGTGGCGGTGATTAACGCCGACGCCGGCTTGCTCAGTCCAGACTTCCGCGCTCCGGAGCGGACAGCGCAACTCATCGTCCAAGTCGCTGGACGTGCTGGGCGTGCAGATCGCCTTGGTGAGGTATGGATTCAGTCTTATCAGCCAGATAATCCGTTGCTTACGACCTTAATCGAATCCGGCTACAGCGGCTTCGCCGACGCCGAGCTGACGAGTCGGGAGACCGCGCAATTACCGCCCACGACGCCTATGGCACTGATCCGCGCAGAGTCTGAAAATCCGGAACTAGCGAAACACTTTTTGCTCCAGTGCAAAGTCCAGAGCGAGTCACTAGGAATGCAGACCGACATCAATATTATGGGGCCCGTACCCGCGCCGATCAGTCGAATGGCAAACCGACATCGCTTTCAACTGATGTTAATTGCAACTCACCGCAGCGCCCTACATCGCTGCCTCAAAATCTTAAATCAGACCAGCGCTCCAAGTAAGTTACGTTGGTCTATCGACGTGGACCCATACGATGCAATGTAGCCACCGCCAGTCCCAAAGCGTCGAACAGACCTGTATCATTACCCGCATTCAACAGCGTACTGGCTAAACCCGATGCCGAAAGATTTCGCTTCGCGATCGCGTACCGCCAAAAATAAACCTGCATCGCGGCGGAAGTCTGCATCTAGAACGTCGCCGGTGAAGCAAAAGGCCGTGTCATTTCATGGGCCGAGCTTTTCTTCAGGCGCGCTCATTGGCGCCGCGATTGTTTTGACCGCAGCTTATGCGCCGGAACTTTTGCGCAGTACCGAACTCACCAGCGGAACCGAAGATAGCGCGGAGCAACAACCAGTGGTGCAATTTGAATTCCCTAAGCTGTTGCGCAATACCACGGTGCAAGGTGACCCAACGTCTTATAGCGTGCCAAAGCCCACGGCACCCGGCGAAGAAGTTATCTATCGAGTACAGGCGGCGTCTTTTCGCGATGCTGACGACGCCCAGCAGTTGCGCGCTGTCTTACTACTACAAAATCTTCCGGTAGAGTTGTCATCATCTAACGTTAAGGGCCAGCTCTGGCATCGTGTCGTGGTCGGTCCATTTACACGCAAACTCGATGCCGAGCGCGCCCGAACTAAACTACGTGAGCAAGATCTGCCGGCGATCTTAATGCGCGACAAAAGCTAAACTGAATCTACCGTGCTCTGCCGTATGCGACGAGCACAACTACGAGAACCTTCATGCAACAGTTTCATGGCACCACTATTATCAGCGTTCGCGATGCACACAGTGTCGCGCTGGGCGGCGACGGCCAGGTATCCCTTGGCGATACGGTAATGAAAGGCAATGCGGTCAAAGTACGGAAGCTTTATCAAGACAAAGTGCTGGCAGGCTTCGCAGGCAGCACGGCAGATGCATTTACCTTGTTCGAAAAATTTGAGGCGGCACTGGAGAAATACCACGGTCAACTGACACGCGCTGCGGTTGAACTGGCAAAAGAATGGCGATCTGACCGTGCATTGCGCAAGCTCGAAGCAATGCTCATCGTTGCCGATACCGAAGCCACCTTATTGATCAGTGGCAACGGTGACGTCATAGAGCCTGAACACGGTGTTCTGGCCATTGGCTCGGGCGGCCACTACGCCCACGCAGCGGCAACTGCATTAGTCGAAAATACCGAGTTGGGGGCTGCAGATGTAGTACGTAAGTCTCTGATGATCGCGGCAAATATCTGCGTCTACACAAACAGTTCGCTAACAATCGAAACCTTAGACTTGACCGCCCCAGCGGTCTAAACCTTCTTAACGAAAAAGCACTATGTCTGAAATCTCTGCCCCAGAGCTGGAACAACTGACCCCGAAACAAATCGTTGCCGAGCTGGATCGGCATATCATCGGCCAGGACGATGCAAAACGAGCAGTGGCCATTGCATTGCGAAACCGCTGGCGGCGCATGCAATTGGCGGAGGAATTGCGCGAAGAGGTAAGCCCCAAAAATATTTTGATGATCGGTCCCACCGGGGTGGGCAAAACCGAAATCGCCCGCCGCTTGGCTAGGCTTGCTAAAGCACCGTTCATTAAAATCGAAGCCACCAAGTTTACCGAGGTCGGTTACGTTGGCCGCGACGTGGATTCCATTATTCGCGACCTTGTGGACGTGGCCATTAACATGCTGCGCGAAGACCAAATTCAACAGGTACAGCAGCAAGCGGAGGATCGCGCAGAGGAACGGATTCTTGATGCCTTGTTGCCTGCACCGAGAGACGGTGACGACGACTCCAAAGAATCGAGTACTCGGCAAATGTTTCGCAAAAAGTTGCGGCAAGGCGAACTGGATGAAAAGGAAATCGAAATCGACCTAGAGCAGGTCAGTGTGGGCGTCGAAATCATGGCACCTCCAGGAATGGAGGAAATGACCAGTCAGCTGCAAAATATGTTCAGTAATTTAAGCCAAGGTAAACGCGACCACCAACGCTTAAGCATTCGCGAAGCGTATCGCCGAGCGCGCGACGAAGAGGCCGCAAAGTTAGTCAACGAGGATGAAATTCGCAGTGCCGCAGTGGTCGCCGTGGAGGAAACCGGCATCGTCTTCATTGATGAGCTAGACAAGGTCGCAAAGCGCACCGAAGGTACGGGGGCCGACGTTTCACGCGAGGGCGTGCAGCGCGATCTGCTGCCGCTGATCGAAGGATGCACAGTCTCTACAAAATATGGCTCTGTACGCACCGACCATATTTTGTTCGTTGCTTCAGGCGCCTTCCATCTTGCAAAGCCATCGGACCTTATTCCCGAGTTGCAGGGTAGACTGCCTATTCGAGTAGAACTCAATGCACTATCTCCAGATGACTTTAAAAGAATCCTTAGCGAGCCAAAGGCGAGCCTGTGCGAGCAGTACCAAGCCTTACTCGGTATAGAAAATGTAGAGCTCGTCTTTACTGACGATGGCATTGCACGGATAGCAGAGTTAGCGTGGCAAGTTAATGAAGGTACGGAGAACATCGGTGCACGGCGTTTGCATACCGTAATGGAGCGACTACTAGAAGAAGTATCCTTCAACGCCAGCGATTTTGAGACCAAAATCGTCAGCATAAATCAAGCCTACGTCGACCAACATCTGGCAGGCTTAGTTAGTAATAACGATTTATCGCGCTTCATTTTGTAGCCATCGAGAGCGCTTGAATGAATAGAAACGCCCCTGAAGAGATCGTCTATCACAAGATCGGCCATACCCTGGAGATCGCTTGGCCCGACGCAAGGTTTGATTTGCCGGCCGAGCTATTGCGTGTCTATTCGCCATCAGCAGAAGTGCGCGGCCATTCAGAACAAGAACGGGTACTGCAGACCGGTAAGAAGAATGTTGGCATCAAAGCCATCGAAGCAATCGGCAACTACGCCATACGTATCACCTTCGACGACGGCCATGACAGCGGCATTTTTGCTTGGGACTATCTGTATGAACTGGGTAACAATCAGGCTCAACACTGGCAGGACTACCTGAGCGACCTAAAGCAAGCAAATGCTTCACGGCTGCCCACTATCCCGGTGGGTCAGTGGCAGCCAAACAAGTCTTGAGATGTAAGATCCTCGGCAAAAATTTAACCAGAGATAACCTATGTCTTCTAAGCAACAACAATCAGACCCATCAGCAGAAGTGAATTTCGGCTACCAAAAGGTCTCGGCAGCAGAAAAAACCGAGCGTGTTGGCGCGGTTTTTCGCGCCGTTGCGAAGCGCTACGATGTTATGAACGACATTATGTCATTGGGTACCCACCGTATCTTTAAGCGCATGGTGCTGCATATGTCAGGGCTACGCCAAGGCCATAAGGTTCTGGATCTTGCTGGCGGCACAGGCGATATGGCCGCGCTGTTTGCGGACGCCGTGGGTCCTCAGGGCGAAGTAGTGCTCGCGGATTTGAACGAGGACATGATGCGCGTTGGGCGTGATCGACTGCTGGATGATGGCCTTACACAAATTAGTTTTTGTCGTGCCCCCGCTGAGGCTCTGCCTTTTCCGGACCAACAGTTTGACTGTGCCTGTATCAGCTTTGGCCTGCGTAACTTTACCGACAAAGACCAAGCGCTGCGCGAGCTACTACGCGTACTTAAACCCGGTGCTGCACTATTAGTCCTCGAGTTTTCAAAACCCACCGACCCACTGCTGGAAGGTGCATACAAAGCCTTCCAAACTCTTTGGCCACCTATTGGCAAAGCATTAGTCGGTGATGCCCAACCCTATCAATATCTAGTGGATTCCATTCGTGTGCATCCCGATCAGAATGCATTACGCCAGATGTTCTCTGACGCTGGATTTGTCGACGCCGAATACCACAATTTATTGGGCGGCATCGCCGCTATACATCGCGGTTGCAAGCCTATGAATGACGGTCCAGCCGATTAACGACAATGAATTCGTCGGACTTATTCGAGCTTCTGCAGGATTGGGTAAATCAGCTGTCGCGATCCTGGTTAGCGTTGGATCCGCTGGTGCAACAAAGGCTCCAAAACTTGACCGGGCAAGTAATTGAAGTCGAATGTACACAGCCCGAGCTCACCGCCCACATTACTGTTGTGGGCGCAAGCCTAGAATTAAGCCATGGAGCAGCAACAGCACCTAACGTGCAGTTGCGGGGCACCGCGCCAGCACTGGTTGGCCGCGCGCTATCTATAGAAAGTAAAGCCGCCGTTGAAGTGAACGGCGACGAAACTCTACTTTTACAATTGCTTGAAATTCTAAGCGGCTATCGGCTTGATCCGACGCCTGCACTCGCCAAGCTGATAGGTAATGATCCAGCACAGACCCTTAGCGCCGCCCTCGAATTAGGGGCGCAAACCACAATGGGACTGGTCGAAAGCGGAATTCACGACCTAATGCAGCGAAGCACCGGCAGCCTACAGCGTCATTTCACCACTCGCAGCAATGCAGACGCACTGCAAAATCAACTGGATGATATGCGTCTTCGTATCGACCGTGCCGCAGCCCGCGTCCAGCAGCTCGAGCAATCCCCACGAAGTAGCGCTGAGCAATGACACTCCAACAGTGGATCGCGTTGGCGAGGTTAGGCCGGCACGCCCTTAGGCTCGGACTGCATCACTTTGTCGACGTTAACGAACTTCCAAACGGCTTGGGTAAGCGACTGCTGTCGGTGATGCAAAGACTCTTCCCCGCACCGGCGGATGACCAAGCCGCTCGGCTGTGTTCGACCGTAGAGTCTCTAGGGCCGGTTTACATTAAGTTAGGGCAGCTCTTATCAACACGTCCCGACTTATTACCGGCTGCCATCGTTGAGGCATTGACTAAGCTGCAAGATCGGGTCGATCCCATCGAGGCTTTTTTCGTTACCGAGGCCGTGAGCAATCGTCTAGGGCAACCGTTTGACGAGGTATTTCGCTCCATCGATCCTCAACCGCTGGCCAGTGCCTCTATCGCCCAAGTACACGCCGCGACTTTGCACAACGGTTCAGAAGTTGTGATCAAGTTAGTGCGGCCCGGTATTGCCCAGCGCATCAACGCGGATATGGACAACTTAGACGCACTGGCTGACTTTCTATGTCGCAACTCAGCCGTCGCTCGCAGGCTGCATTTAACTCGCATCATGCGCGACCATCGCACTGTGCTTAACCGCGAACTAGATATGTTTGCGGAAGGCCGCAATCAAATACAGCTACGACGCAATTTCGCCGACTCTGACTTGTTATATGTGCCGCGAGTTTACAGCGAACATACCCGCCGCGACCTGTTGGTCATGGAGCGCGTCTACGGCGTGCCGATCGGCGAAGTGGAAACCTTGCGAGCCGCCAATGTAGATTTTCAAGTACTGGCTCATAAAGGCGTCGAAACATTCTTTACCCAAGTGTTTGAGCACAACTTTTTCCATGCTGATATGCACCCTGGGAATATTCAGGTCGACATAACCGACCCCAGAAATCCAAGTTATATCGCCCTGGACTGTGCAATCGTTGGATCGCTGGATCGCCAAGACATCGACTACCTTGCGCAGAACATCCTGGCATTCTTCAACCGGGACTATCGCAGGGTTGTAGATTTGCACTTACGTTCGGGCTGGATTCCTGCCACCACCGATGCGGATGCTTTCGAGCAAGTCATTGCCGAAGTCTGCGATCCTATTTTCAATAAACCACTGGCTGAAATTTCTTTCGCCGACTTTATGACCCAGCTGCTGCGCACGGCTGCCGATTTCGACATGGAGATACAGCCACAACTGGTGCTGTTGCAAAAAACTCTCCTGTATATCGAGGGTCTAGGTCGGCAGCTCTACCCAGAGTTAGACCTATGGAGTACTGCCTGGCCCTTTATGCAACGCTGGGCAACCCGCAACTTCGGGCCCATAGCGGTTATTACCCAAATCCTCGAGCAAGCGCCGGAACTGGCGAGTAATATTTACCGACTGCCTGAACTATTGCGCCAAGATACACTACCTCTACGCATTGAGCTGGCTAAGCAAGACCGAGTACTGGAGGATTTACAGCAGCGCCTAACGCACTTACGCCGCAATCAGCGGCTCGGCATTGGAGTTATCATCCTCATCACCGCAGCCGTGGCCACAACACTAGCCTAGCGATAGGCTATATGACGCTTCGATTAAAGGAATGCGCATGGATACTTTGCAACAACTTAACGACACCCTCATTAAGCGCAAGCTCGATGACCCCAGCACATCTTACGTCGCCAGCCTGTACCAAGGGGGCGTGAATAAAATCGCGCAGAAGGTTGGCGAAGAAGCCACCGAAGTCGTGATCGCCGCCAAAGACGCGGCGGCTGATGCCGAGCAGAAGCCTGCACTTATCAGTGAGGTCGCCGATCTATGGTTTCATTCGCTAGTGCTGCTCAGTCATCTGGATCTCAGCGCGGATGACGTATTGCAAGAATTACAGCAGCGCTTCGGTGTCAGCGGTCACACCGAAAAAGCCAATCGCCCGGCCGGATAAAACGTCGCTATAATACCTTTCACTTAATTGCCTAAACCCTAGATGGAGAAGAACTATGTTCGGAGGATTCGGTATGACCGAGCTGTTGGTTATCCTCGCTATCGTGTTGCTGATCTTCGGCCCTAAACGCATCAAGAGCATTGGCTCAGACTTGGGCAGCGCCATTAAAGGGTTTCGTAAAGCAGTGACTGATGATGACCAAACCAAAGCACCTGACAGTGCGGCTAAAGTTATAGACGGTGAGGCGGACACGGCCAATCCATCCACTAGCGACGAGAAGCACAACGTCTGAAACGCCGATACGTCGGCTACGGCGCCCCATCAGTCTAAGAGGCCTCTATGTTTCCTGATTTTGGTAGCCTAGAAATCCTATTGATCTTGGTCGTTACACTGTTAGTGATCGGCCCCGAAAAGCTGCCCGAAACTCTTCGCGCATTGGGTCTATGGTTTGGCCGTTTGAGTCGCTCCTTCAATAGCGTGAAGTCCGAAATAGAAAAAGAAATTGGTATGGACGATGTGCGCCGGCAGTTGCACAACGAGGCTGTGATGCAAGAAATGAAGCGCATCGAAGATGAGGTCAAAGGTGCCATCGATCCGGTCACCCAACCCGTAAGCATTGATCCTGCAGCTGATCATTCTGAAACAACAGAGGTCGCGAGTGCACCGAAACCCGTTAGTGAGGCCGAACTAGAGGCCCAGCACGCCAGCAAACTGAAACAGGCGTCCACTGGTAACAACCAAGAAGTTTAGTCAACCGCACCCTATGACGTCCCAGAATAAAGACGACAACGCCGTCGACCAGAAACAACAACCGTTTCTTGAACACATCGTAGAACTGCGCTCTCGCATCCTGCGCTCATTAGGGTTCGTTGCGGTGTTATTTTTGCCAATCTATTACTTTGCAGAGCCGCTATTCGCCTGGGTCGCAGACCCGCTAATGAGCCGTTTACCCGCAGGCGCTGGAATGATCGCGACACAGGTAGCTTCGCCCTTCTTGGCGCCATTCAAGCTCGCCATTTACGCGGCGATTTTTGTCGGCGTGCCGTTCCTCCTGCATCAACTCTGGTCATTCGTGTCACCTGGCCTGTATCGCCACGAAAAACGTTTTGCCTTGCCACTACTGGTCTCGAGCGTGGTGTTATTTTACTGCGGTATGGCGTTCAGCTACTTCCTAGTGTTTCCCATTGTGTTCACCTTCTTTATCGAAATCAGCCCTACGGGCATCAGCATGATGACCGACATTAACCAGTACCTAGACTTCGTTATGAAGATGTTTTTGGCTTTTGGGCTGGCATTCGAAATACCTGTGGCGACCCTATTGATGGTGTGGTCAGGACTGACAACCCCAGAAGCCATGGCTGCAAAGCGCCCCTACATTATTATTGGCTGTTTCGTGCTAGGAATGTTTCTAACGCCACCAGACGTGGTTTCGCAACTTCTGCTGGCGCTACCCATGTGGTTACTGTTTGAGGTTGGTGTTGTACTGGCGAAATTTGTCAGCCGCAAAGAGGCAACCAAGGGCGACCACGAAGCTGGTTAAGCCACGTGTCCGGGCGACTATAGGGTCAGGGTAAAGGGGCCATCGTTAACCAAGCTCACCTGCATATCCGCCGCAAATTCGCCGCTTTGCACAGGCACCGCCGCAGCGAACCGCTGGACTACCTCTTGATACAAGCGCTGCGCTTCGCCTGGGGCCGCAGCAGCACTGAAGGATGGCCGCCGGCCGCGTTGGGTCTCGGCCAATAAAGTGAACTGAGAGACCACTAATACCGAGCCATTTACCTGACGGATGTCGTAGTCGAGTTTACCGTGTTCATTCGCGAACAAACGCAACCCTAGGACTTTATCCACTAACCCCGCGACTTGAGCTTCGTCATCGCCCTTCTCTACCCCGACCAAGAGCAGATAGCCACGACCAATTACGCCCACAACCTCCGAATCGATCGCCACCGAGGCGCTGAGGACGCGTTGTAAAACGGCTTTCATGGGACCAAGGAAACTAGGCGCGTTTGCGTTCGTGCTCTTTTAGCAACATTTTACGGATGCGAATGCCCTTCGGGGTTACTTCAACCAATTCGTCGTCGTCAATGAACTCTAGTGCCTGCTCGAGGGTGAACTGCAATGCATTGGTCAAAATAATCGCTTCATCTGTACCGGATGCTCGGACATTCGTCAGCTTCTTCTCTTTTAAAGGGTTCACAGTCAAATCGTTAGAACGGCTGTGAATACCCACGATCATGCCCTCGTAAATGACATCGTTAGGTTTAACCATCATGCGCCCACGATTTTGCAGATTAAACAATGCAAAAGAGACCGCCTTACCTTGGGCATTAGAAATCAATACACCGTTTTTGCGACTGCCAATGTCATCGGTAAGCTTTGGTCCAAATCCTGCTGACGCAAACGACATAATGCCTGTACCGGAGGTCTGGGAAAGGAATACCGGTCGATAGCCCATGACCCCACGACTGGGTATTCGAAACTGCAAACGCACCCGGCCCTTGCCGTCAGGCTGCATTTCTTGCAACTCACCGCGCCGGTCACCAAGACTCTCCATTACCTTGCCTTGGTGTTCTTCCTCAATATCGATAATTAAGGTTTCATACGGCTCTTGAACAACGCCATCTACTTCCCGAAAGATAACTTGAGGACGCGATACCGCAATTTCAAATCCCTCTCGGCGCATGGTCTCTATCAGCACTGACAAGTGTAGTTCGCCGCGTCCAGAAACCCGGAAGCGATCCGGATCAGGGGTATCGGTAACCGACAATGCCACATTGTGCAGACTTTCGGTGTACAAGCGCTCGCGAATTTGCCGGCTGGTCAGAAACTTCCCATCCTTTCCCGATAACGGCGAATTGTTGACACAGAACATCATCGTTAGCGTAGGCTCATCCACAGATAAAGCCGGCATGGGGTCTACTTTATCCAACGCACACAGGGTGTCGGAGATATTGATTTTATCAACGCCCGTTAGACAAATAATATCGCCGGCATTCGCCGATTCAGTTTCAACCCGCTCGAGTCCGCGATGAGTATAGAGGTTGGCGATTTTTGCTTTGCGCTCGTTACCCTCGCGGTCCACGACGGCCACCTGCTGGTTACGCACAACCTGGCCACGTGTGATGCGCCCAATGCCGATCACACCCTCGTAGGTGGAATAGTCCAACGAACTGATCTGCATTTGAAAAGCACCTGTAGCATCCACTTGGGGTGGCGGCACTTCATCAACAATCATGTCCAAGAGTGATGTCATATCCGTGCCGATCGCATCCAATTCCAGACCCGCGACACCGTTGATGGCTGAAGCATAGACGGTAGAAAAGTCCAACTGCTCGTCAGAACCACCAAGGCTGTCGAACAAATCAAAGACTTCATCAATCACCCGATATGGTTCGCTGCCATCGCGGTCAATCTTATTCACCACAACAATGGGTCTAAGGCCGTAACTAAATGCTTTCTGAGTAACAAAGCGAGTTTGCGGCATCGGCCCGTCAACCGCGTCCACCAGCAGCAGTACCGCATCGACCATTGACAGGATCCGTTCAACCTCACCACCAAAATCCGCGTGGCCTGGTGTATCGACAATATTGATGCGGGTATCTCGGTATTCGATTGCGGTGTTTTTGGCGAGAATCGTAATACCCCGCTCTTTTTCGAGATCATTGCTGTCCATAACCCGCTCCGCGGTATTGCCAGTCAGCAAGCCTGTTTGCTGCAACAGGCAATCCACTAAGGTGGTTTTGCCATGATCGACGTGAGCGATAATCGCAATGTTACGAACGGTCGGATTGGACACAGAAGCGCTTCCTTTTTTTATAACGCAGATTAACTTCGCTGCAACAAAGGCCTAATCCTTTCAGATACCAGTGATTGAACGGCTGAATCGGACCCATGAGCGAGCGACGCGCGATTATGGCGTAAGCATCCAGCGCTGTCGCGTCAAACTCGCTTGTTAGTGCGCAGATTGGTAACAGTCCAACAAAAGCATCCGGTTCGACTAAGAATTTTCTCAATCGGGGATAATTTTACGCACCCCTTCGCACCAGAATGGTGCTAATATGAGCCTCGGAACGTGCACGCGCCCAGATACGAGGCAAAAAGCCCATTAGTGGTGCACGCTTTAATTGGGAAGGTACTAAAAACAACAGCTTAGCGACGAATGAGCGTGGCATATTTCTTGCTGACTCCTCGTTGCCGCCCTTGAAGGGTGGGCATGCTGATACTCGACATGAGCTTGAATGCTGCGAACGCCGACTAGCCCGGGTTTGCGCCCGACTAGGCCATGATCAAAGTCTAATAAGGAGACAAGAATGAAATCAAAACTGGAATACATCTGGCTGGACGGCAGTGCGCCAACCCAGGGCCTACGCAGCAAAACCCAAATTCGGGAGAACTTCGGCGGCACCCTTGAAGAGTGCCCCATGTGGTCCTTCGACGGCAGCTCAACTGCGCAAGCTGAAGGCAACTCATCAGATTGCTTACTTAAGCCAGTAGCTATCTTTCCAGACCCAGACCGCCAGAACGCTTACTTGGTCATGACCGAGGTACTTAACGCTGATGGAACACCTCACGCCACTAATGGTCGCGCGACCATTGATGACGACGACGACGATTTCTGGTTCGGCTTCGAACAGGAATATTTCCTGTGGGATGTGGATACACAGCTACCTCCGGGCTTCCCTGCTGGCGGCTTCCCCGCACCTCAAGGCCCTTATTACTGCTCCGTTGGAGCGGCCAATGCATTCGGTCGCGACTGCATCGAAGAGCATTTTGACCTATGTCTAGAAGCAGGCATTAATGTTGAAGGCATTAACGCAGAAGTGGCTGCCGGTCAGTGGGAATTTCAGGTCTTCGCTAAAGGCGCAAAGCGCGCCGGCGACGAAACTTGGGTTGCTCGCTACCTGCTAGAACGTACCGGCGAAAAATATGGCTACGGCATCAATTATCATCCTAAGCCCTTCGGCGAATTAGACTGGAACGGCTCTGGCATGCACGCCAACTTCTCCAACGGTGTTATGCGTGAAAACGGTGACGAAGGCATCTTTACTAAGATTTGCGAAAATTTCGGTCGCAACATCGAACGCCACATGAGTGTTTATGGCGCAGATAACGATCAGCGACTCACCGGCAAACACGAAACTCAGTCCATTGACGAATTCAGCTACGGAGTATCCGATCGTGGCGCCTCTATTCGGGTTCCAATTGGCACCGTTGAAGACGGCTGGAAAGGTCGCCTAGAAGACCGACGCACTGCGTCCAACGCGGATCCATATAAAGTGGCCGCAGCAATCATCAAAACCTCGAAAGAGGCCTTGGCCTAGCTCGGTTTTGATCTGCAACAAAAAGGCGGGCTTTTAGCCCGCCTTTTTGTTTGTTCGTTAAACATCACTCAAATGGGCCTGATTGCATCCGCACGATAATCATTTGAACTAAAACCGTGCATGCACCATTTCGGTGCGATAAAGTGTCTTTTCCATGCACGAAGCCCGTCATTGAGTCTGAGATCGCGACGTTTCCAAGGGCAAAAAGACTTGGGACAGGGTGTTATTAGCTGAATATGTTCGACAATAGCTGATCACTAAAATTTTCCACGCGACACTCTAATTCAGGCGCGAAAATTGCTTAACGAATGTAATGAATCAAACAGCTCTTTCTAAAGCCAAACCATTCCGCAGCGCCGTCAGCGCTGAGGCTGTTCTCGACACCCTGGTGACCGCCACGATGGTTCTAGACACCGATCTGAAGGTGGTTTTCGTTAATTCAGCAGCCGAGAGCCTATTACATTGTTCAGCAACACAAATTATCGGGTCTGCGCTGAATCAGATTTTGCTAAGTGCTGAAGATCTACAATCGAACCTACGTAAAGCCCTACGCGAGATGCAACCTTTCACAGCGCGCGAAACCCTTTTGCAATTGCCGGACAATCTCCGCGAAGAGGTTGATCTGACTGTTTCTATTTTGGATAACGCCCACTATTTGGTGCTGGAGATGTATCCGACCACGCGGCTAACACGCATCAACCAAAGTAAGGCTTCTACAGATCGACAAGCCACGACCCGGGGCCTGATTCGCGGTCTGGCGCATGAAGTTAAGAACCCCTTGGGCGGCATCCGCGGCGCTGCCCAGTTGCTTGAACGAGAACTTCCCAGTGCAGCTTTGAGCGAATATACCGGCGTGATTATCGCTGAGGCTGACCGTCTCAAAGATCTAGTAGATCGCATGCTTGGGCCACACCAACGCCCAAATATCGAGGCTGTTTATTTGCCAGAGATTTGCGAACACGTGATCGCTGTGGCCGCCTCGGAATTTTCAGATCATATTGAATGGTTTCGCGATTATGACCCGAGCCTGCCAGACATTGCCGGTGACCATGACCAGATTATCCAGGCGGTGCTCAATGTAGTGCGCAATGCCTGCCAGGCGCTAATCAATACCAACGCTGCCAAGATTACCCTGCAAACACGGATAACCCGGCAATTCACCATCGGTAAAACCCGTCACCGACAGGTCATGTGCCTGAACATAATCGACAACGGACCAGGCATCGACTCCCGCGATCTGGAGCGAATTTTTTATCCGATGATAAGCGGGCGGCCAGACGGCAGTGGGCTGGGCTTGTCGATTACCCAACACATTGTCAGTGAGCACAATGGCGTCATCCAAGTAAGTAGCACGTTTGGGCAAACCATCTTTTCAATTTTTCTTCCTTTTGAGCAGCCGGCCGAAGAAGCCGGACCACAGGAGCGCAGATGAATAAACATGTTTGGGTCATAGATGATGACCATGCGATTCGTTGGGTTTTAGATCGAGCATTGGCGCAAGCGGGCATCCCGATTACTGCGTTCAACAGCGCCGATGAGGCGATGCATCATCTTGCTAAGGAAACCCCTCTGGCGATCATCACTGACATTCGTATGCAGGGCACCTCCGGACTAGATTTCCTCGAGCAATTTAACGCTCAGCACCCGAATACTCCGGTAATCGTCATGACTGCCCACTCGGATTTACAGAGCGCGGTAACAAGTTTCGAGCGCGGCGCTTACGAGTATTTGCCAAAGCCTTTCGACGTAGATGATGCCGTGGCGGTAGTGCAAAGAGCTATCGCACACAGCGAAGAAGCCGATCCAGTGGTAGTAGAGCAGATTACTCCGGCAACAGAAATTATTGGTCATGCGCCTGCGATGCAGGAGGTATTTCGCGCCATCGGTCGACTGTCTTCGTCTAATGTTAGCGTCTTAATCAATGGACCATCCGGATCAGGAAAAGAGTTGGTCGCACGTGCACTGCATCGGCACAGCCCCCGCGAAGCCCAGCCATTTATTGCATTAAACGTGGCCGCGATACCGAACGAACTCATTGAAAGTGAATTGTTTGGACATGAGAAAGGTTCGTTTACTGGCGCCACAACCCAACGGATGGGCCGCTTTGAACAAGCTAATGGCGGCACTTTATTTCTCGATGAAGTTGGCGATATGCCCGCTTCAGCCCAAACCCGATTGTTACGCGTGCTTGCCGAGAATGAATTTTATCGCGTCGGCGGCCACCAATCTGTAAGAGTGGATGTGCGAATCATTGCCGCAACCCACCAAGATTTAGAGTCGCTGGTCGAACAGGGTAAGTTTCGCGAGGATCTGTTTCATCGGCTTAACGTCATTCGAGTTCACGTTCCGTCTCTGGCACAGCGTCGTGAAGATATTCCCTTGTTGGCCCAATATTTCTTGGACAACGTTGCCCAGGAATTGGGAGACGAGCCAAAGCGGCTACACCAAGATACTGCGGATTATCTAATGGCCTTACCCTGGCCAGGTAACGTGCGCCAGCTGGAGAATACCTGTCGCTGGTTACAGGTAATGGCAAGTTCGCGGACAATCCTTACCGAAGATTTACCCCCTGAATTACGCGACAGCGAAGAGCCAAGCGGCGGCTCTGACTGGGAAGGAAGCCTGGCCCGTTGGGCTAATCAATTTCTTGAGCAATCGCATATATCGCCGTTACTGGATACCGCAGTGCCGAAATTTGAACGCATTATGATCGATGCGGCTCTGCGCAAAACAGGCGGACGAAAAAAAGACGCCGCAGAACTCTTAGGCTGGGGCCGCAATACCTTGACGCGCAAGATGCAGGAATTGCAATGTTGAGCAGCAGGGGTTCTCTCGCGTAGCCTTGCGCGATGCACATTGTTCTTTACGAGCCGGAAATTCCTCAAAACACCGGTAACATTATCCGACTCTGCGCCAACGTTGGGGCAAAGCTGCATCTGGTAGAGCCATTAGGCTTTGCCTGGGACGACAAAAGGCTGCGGCGCGCAGGTCTGGACTATCACGAATTCGCTGAGGTCGCCCATCATGCAAACCTAGAGGCCTGCCAAACCGCGCTCGGCGACGCCCGTTGGTACGCATTTACCACCAAGGCGCAGCGCAACTACGCTGGGGTCAACTATTCCCCCAATGATGTACTGCTATTTGGCCCTGAAACTCGAGGTCTGCCACAACCACTACTGGATACATGGCCGAATGAGCAGAAGGTTCGATTGCCTATGCAGGCGTCATCACGCAGTTTGAATCTATCCAACACCGTAGCCGTAGCCGTTTATGAAGCTTGGCGACAACAGGATTTTAACGGCGAGCGCTGACCAAATAACTTTAATGGGTGACCGGATCCGTATCGCCAGGCTCCACAGCCGGTACGGCAGCCTGATTCTGCTCAGCCTGCTGGCGCATTGCCTGCACATACAATGCTTCGAAGTTCACTTGCGCAAGCTGCAATGGCGGGAACCCGCCCTTGACTACCAGCCCATCAATGGACTCTCGTAGGTACGGAAATAGGGTGGTCGGACATGCAATGCCTAAGATCTGTGCAAGCTGACCGTCTTCGACACCTTCAATATGAAAAAGACCTCCCTGCTGCACCTCAACAATGAAACCAACCATGTCGCCTTCAAGTTGAGCGGTGACGGTCATAGTCAGCACAACCTGATGTTGGTTCTCGCTCACGCGATTAGCCTGAGTATTAATGTCGAGTTTTAGCTCTGGCCGCCATTGGCGCAGAAATACCTCGGGCGAGGACGGTGACTCAAAAGAAGCGTCCTTTAGGAAAATACGATCGATGCGCAATTGTGGTTGCGCGGCATCATCAGATTGTGTCGCCGCTTCGCCCGCGCCGCTGTCGTTTTGGTCACTCATGATTTCACTACCGGTAAGTTTTGTCCCCGCCACTCGGCCATTCCGCCAGTAAGTCGGAGCACATTAGTAAAGCCCTTTTTCCGCAGTATGGTGCCCACGGATCCAGAGTGTTGGCCCATTTTGCATGCAACTATTACGGGCTGGTCTTTGTGCTTGTTTAATTCGTCACTGCGCGCTTCAAAATTCGCAAACGGGATATTGATGGCATCAACGATATGGCCCTCTGAATATTCGTTTGCATCTCGAACATCGACCACTATGGCGTTTTCGCTGTTAACTAACTGCACAAGTTTCTGTGAGCTAATCGTCGCGCCGCCACGGGACATTTCGTTACGAATGAACAAAATCAAAAACACAACAAAGGCGCCAACCAATAACGGATGGTTACCGATGAACGTAAACAACTGCTCCATGCCCGGACCCTTAAAATTGCGCGCGTAGTATACACATCGCGGTGCT
The DNA here is from genome assembly GCA_913050035.1 of uncultured Gammaproteobacteria bacterium. Taxonomy (GTDB): domain Bacteria; phylum Pseudomonadota; class Gammaproteobacteria; order Pseudomonadales; family Azotimanducaceae; genus UBA4421. The sequence continues at coordinate 23,828 of CAJXAC010000014.1, forward strand.
AAATGCGGGGGTGTGGTGCACGCTTTTTATCCATTGCAGCACCGGGCTATAGCCGCCAACCGGCAATAGCAAAAAATTTGCTAATATTCCCGAATCACAATTAGCTTTGTTGGAGCGCACATGTCCGAGGTCAGTCTGCTGGTCATTCTCGATGGTTTCGGCTACCGAGAGGAGGCCACCGACAACGCCATTGCCCAAGCCCATACCCCAACCTGGGACGCACTATGGGCGACCCGTCCGCACACCTTAATTTCAGGCTCGGGCGAAGATGTCGGGCTGCCTGCAGGACAAATGGGCAACTCCGAGGTCGGCCACATGATTCTTGGGGCCGGACGCGTGCTGCATCAGGACTTTAGCCGCATCAACCAGGCCATTGAAACCGGCGATTTCGCCAAAAACCACGAAATAAACACAACACTCAATGCCGTTAGCGATACCGAGGGCGCGCTGCATATATTGGGGCTGCTGTCACCCGGCGGCGTGCACAGCCATGAGCGGCAAATTTTTGCTCTCATTCGACACGCCGCAGAATGCGGCTTGAGAAAAGTGTATCTGCACGCATTCTTGGATGGTCGGGATACACCGCCGCGCAGTGCACGAACCTCTCTTGAACAGGCCCAAGCCTTATTCGACGAATTAAACTGCGGCAGTATTGTCAGTGTTACCGGCCGCTACTTTGCAATGGACCGTGACCGCCGATGGGATCGCCAAGAGCGGGCATACAATTCGATTACCCGCGGCGAGGCGCCATTCCATGCCGAATCTGCTGTGGCGGCCTTAGACGCAGCCTATGCTCGCGGCGAAGACGACGAATTTGTGCAACCCACCGCAATTCATCCGAATTCCCAAAGGCCGATCGTAATGACCGCGGACGATGCGGCCATCTTTATGAATTTTCGCGCAGACCGCGCACGCCAATTGACCCGCGCAATGACAGAACCGGGATTCGATGGTTTTCAACGGCGCTCCTTCACTCCGTTACAGCGCGTCACCACGCTGACGCGCTATGCAGACGATATTGATTTGCCATGTGCATTCCCGCCAGAGATGCCAAAAAATACCTTGGGTGAATACTTAGCAACACTCGAACGGCCGCAACTGCGCATTGCTGAAACAGAGAAGTACGCACACGTGACCTTCTTTTTCTCCGGCGGCAGAGAAGAGCCCTTTGCCCAAGAGCACAGGGTCTTGATCCCCTCGCCAGACGTCGCCACCTATGACTTACAACCAGAAATGAGCGCTGCTGCAGTTACGAAAGAACTCATTGCAGCAATCCACAGCGGTGACTACGACACCATTATCTGCAATTACGCCAATGGCGATATGGTCGGTCATAGCGGTAACTTGGCAGCGGCCATCAAGGCAGTGGAAACACTGGACACCTGTATTGCCCAGCTGGTCGAAGCCATCTCCGCTGCGAACGGCCAAATGCTGATTACAGCAGATCATGGCAACGTGGAAAAAATGCACGACGCCGAACACGACCAAGCCCATACAGCCCATACGGAAAATCCTGTGCCTCTGGTATATGTCGGCACCCAAGCATTTGAATTTGCAGATAAGGGAACGTTAGCAGACGTCGCTCCGACGTTGCTGACTTTGAAGAAGTTGCCGGTTCCCGATGAGATGAGCGGTCGCTCACTGATACTGCGCGATATCCAGCAGTCCGCCTGAAGCGCTTGAGACCCAACTGCCGAATTCTGCTTTGCCTATTGGTTGCAGGCTTCGCGTCGGCGGCGCCATTGGCGCTAAACGCTGCCGGTATCGATGCCGAAACCGCACAAACAGCAGCAGCACTGCAGGAAACTGTCGACGAACTGAATGCTTTAGACCAATGGTTTTCTGAAACTGAAAAAGTCCAAAGGGATCTACAGGTACAACTACGCGACTTGGATCGCGATATCGCGAAACTCAGCCTCGAGCTCAGCAAAGGCGAAGCTACCTCCCGCGAACAAAAACAGAATATCGACGCCACGAGCAAGCAAATTACAGCATTAGAGGAACAACTCGAGACGCAAACCATAAGTATTAAGGCGCATCTCCAAGCCGCCTATCGTTTGAGTGGTAACGGCCTGGCGAAAAGCTTAATGCAAACGCAAAGTCCGGCGGACATCGACAGGCTTATTCGCTACCACGGCTATTTCAGCGCACAACGTATCGACCTAGTTGAAGCCTATAGCAGCACGTTAACAACGCTAGAAGACACCGAGCAATTACTGAGCGAGCAGCTGGCGCTCAATCAGACGCAGACGCACGCATTACGTATACGCCAAAGCGAACTCGACGCCAGTCGCCAAGAACGAAAAACCGCTATACAAGATTTACAGCAACAGAGCGTGGACAAAGAACAAACGCGCAAACAGCTGCTGGCTGACAGTGAGCGCTTACAAGCGCTGTTACAGCAACTGCGTGCACGCTTAGGAGAACTCGACGGTCGTGGTTTTGCAGCGGCCAAGGGCAAACTGCCGCGCCCCGTTCGCGGCAAGCAGCGCAACCGCTTCGGCGCCAAACGTTCTGCCGGTAGATTGACCTGGCACGGCATTAATTTTAATACTCCACAAGGCACTAAAATTAATGCGGTATACCAGGGCCGGGTAGTATTCGCGGAATGGCTAAGGGGCTTTGGCTTGATGGCAATTATCGACCACGGCAGCGGTTATATGACTCTTTATGGCAACGCCGACGTATTGCTGAAGCAGCCCGGTGATTGGGTAGAAAGCGGCGAAGCCGTGGCCACCGCCGGCAACAGCGGCGGTCAGAGTCAAAGCGGGCTATATTTCGAGGTGCGCCATAAAGGTCAGGCCGAAGACCCCGCCGCATGGCTGCAACTTTAACGGCACCAGAGCAGCATGGAACCCACATCGCGACTGTCACTACTCACCCAAGCTTGTTTGTTAGTGAGCATCCTCAGCGGCGTACTCTTGGGTGTCGTGGCATTCCGCTATTTAAACAATACCGAGCCGACCGCAGAGGTATACGTCGGCCAGGCGCTTGAGCAAATCCGCGATCATTACGTGGAAGAGATAGACGAGCGCAAATTGGCGCAAAGTGCTATAGATGGCATGCTCGGTCACCTAGACCACTACTCTATTTTGTTAGACTCAGTGCAACTTAGCCAACTGCAACAGAATGCCGAAGGTAAGTTTAGCGGGGTTGGCATAGAGGTTGATCGGCGCGACGGCAATTTCGTAGTCATAGCACCGATCGCTGACAGCCCCGCTTACCATGCAGGGATCAAAGCAGGCGATCGTCTAAAGGCGGTGAACGAACAATCGACCGCCGAGCTGGCTATACATCAGCTTGCCGAGCTTATAAAGGGTAAGGCTGGGACTGAAGTTGAGCTCACCCTGATTCGCGAGGGCCTCGCAGAACCACTAAACGTGCGCATTGTGCGCGCGCAACTGGCGATTGAAAGCGTCAACGCTCAGCTACTCGACAATAATTTGGTGTACGCACAATTAACCAAATTCCAGCGCAACAGCGCCCGAGAACTGTCTTCTGCCCTTGCCCGCCTCGGCACGGAAATGCCAGTGCAGGGCCTGATCTTGGATCTGCGCAACAATCCTGGAGGACTGCTGAGCTCAGCTGTGGCGGTGGCTGACCTGTTTTTGCAACGCGGGGTAATTGTGACCACGCGTAAACGGCGAGGTGAATCGGGACAGCAACACTTCCGCGCTACTCTCGACGACATTTTACCGGAACGGCCTATTGCGGTACTGATCAACGCAGGTTCGGCTTCTGCCGCCGAAGTAGTTGCGGCTGCCTTAAAGGATCACCAACGGGGCGTTCTGGTAGGCACACGCAGCTTCGGTAAAGGGTCCGTGCAAACGATCATGCCTACGCTTAGTCTGCAACAGACAATTAAGCTCACCACCGCTGAGTATTTCTCACCTCAAGGCCACGCCATTAATGAGGTCGGAGTGATCCCAGATGTTTCGATCGAGGAATCTGGCGCCAGGACGACTCAAGGCTCGGACCCCTGGTTAGAGGCCGCAATCGCAGAATTACAAAAAGTAAATCTAGGCGTCGAGTAACGACTGACCTTCAGCAACTGACAAATCGCCCTCGTAAATAGCACGGCCCGTGATCGCGCCTAAAAATAACTCCGGACAATCAGCAAACGCTTCTTTCAGGCGCTGCAGATCATGCAGCGTCGCGATACCGCCAGAAGCTACAACACCCACACCTGCGCCTCGAGCCAACGCAACCGTAGCGTCTACGTTGACCCCAGACATCATGCCATCGCGATCTATGTCGGTATAAACAATTCCGGCAATCGGCAGGGCAGCGGCCTTACGCGCGAAGGCTAACGCACTGATACCAGAATCTTCATCCCAGCCGTGCGTGGCTACAGCCCCATTGCGTGCATCTAATCCCAGCAATACCTGCTGCGGAAACCGTTCTGCGGCATTGACCAAAAATTCAAAATCTTCGATCGCCTTGGTACCAACAATGACCCGGCTGACTCCAACCTGCAAATACGCCTCAATGATCTCAAGAGAACGTATACCCCCACCAACCTGCACCGGCATATCGCCTACAGCGACTACCATGTCTTGGATCAGTTGGCGGTTCTTGGGCAATCCAGCGAACGCACCATCTAAATCTACGATATGCAGTATGCGGCCCCCTTGGCGCTGCCAATGTTCAGCCATCGCCACCGGGTCGCTGGAAAATACCGTTGCGTCGTCCATTCGACCCTGCCGCAAGCGCACACATTGCCCTTGCTTCAGATCGATAGCAGGAATCAATTGCACTATAGACTGCCCTTAGTCGATGGCACCGCACTACCCATACGCGCATCTACCGCGACCGCCATCCGTAATGCTCGCCCAAACGCTTTGAATAAAGTTTCCGCCTGATGGTGTGCGTTTTCGCCTTTGAGGTTATCCAAATGCAAAGTCAACATGCCATGGTTGACGAAACCTTGGAAAAATTCTCGCAGCAGATCTACGTCAAAATCACCTACCCGACCACGCGTATAGTCAACGCCATAAAACAACCCTGGGCGGCCTGACAAATCCACCACGACTCGAGACAACGCTTCGTCAAGAGGCACATAAGCATGCCCATAGCGGGTAAGGCCGCTCTTGTCACCGAGCGCTTCATTGAGTGCCTGACCTAGCACAATCCCCACGTCTTCCACCATATGGTGAGCATCAACGTCTAAATCTCCAGTCGCCTGTATATGCAGATCAATAAGCCCATGGCGCGCGATCTGGGTGAGCATATGCTCAAAAAACGCCAGACCAGTGGCGAGATTAACCTCACCATTGCCATCTAAATTGATGGTCAATTCAATCTGCGTTTCGCTGGTATTACGGACAATGCTAGCAGTTCGACCCTGTGTCACTGAGATCACCTATTTTGTTACCTTGTGTTGGCGGGGGCAGTGTAGCCCACTTGCTGAAGAATTCACCCACTGGCCGTCACAGCATGGCAGACAAGTCACCATGGGGCAGAAAACGATTTGTCGTATGGTCTTTGATCCAACGCGCCAGCGTAGGGTCAAATTTACCGCGCTGTTTCAGCTCTTTCACCAGCGGCACCACAGGCGATTTAGCACCGGCCTGCCAACTGCCATGCTGCATTTCGCCAAGAGTAAACAGACGCACAAGACTCTCTAGCTCGGCATCAGACAAATCCACAGCGGCCAGATCCCAACCGGGAAGTAAAATATTTGCAATGAGATCCGGCTCTGCCGCCTCAATGGATGGCGAGTCGCCATCCAGCTCGCAACGATCGGCAAGTAGCAACCATTGCGCAACCTGAGCCGCGGTCACGGCACTGTTCATCGCCTGAGGATCAAAGCTATCAACGGTCATAAATTTTCTTCAACAGTCTAAAGTATGTGACTCATGGCCACTGAACAGCTAAGTATACTCCTGCAGTCGACATCTGCAGCCCACGCTGCTCGTACAATTCAATAACAAACCCAAGCACAGCAGCCTGACTGGAAAGATCGCAACGAAAAAGCGCCCGTGGCTGCCCATGGTTGACACCCTTACGCCGGATGTCGTACCTAGTACACCCAATTCGCCCGCGCTTAAACTGTTGAGACGGTGCAAACGGAAAGGCCACTATTCTGGAGACGAGTGCGCAAACATTGGACTGGTTCGCTCAACAACTAATCACATGGCAGAGGCAGCACGGCCGCCACGACCTGCCGTGGCAGCAACAGATCAATCCCTATCGCGTCTGGGTCAGCGAGATCATGCTGCAACAGACCCAAGTAGCGACGGTGATCGACTATTACACGCGTTTTATGCAGCGCTTCCCGACTCTGGGCCAACTGGCTGATGCTCCCATAGACGACGTCTTGCATCACTGGACAGGGTTGGGCTACTACGCCAGAGCGCGCAACCTGCATCGTGCTGCGAAAATTATTAAACAAGATCACGCAGGCAAAATGCCGAGAACCCAGGAGCAACTGGAATCATTGCCCGGCATCGGCCGTTCCACAGCAGGGGCGATTCGGGCTCTGGCGATGAACCAATACGCCAGCATTCTGGATGGCAATGTGAAACGGGTGCTTACCAGATTTCACGGCATTCACGGTTATCCCGGCGAAACTCAAATAACCAAACAATTGTGGCACATCGCAGAAGAGCACACGCCCGAAGAGCAAACCGCCGCTTACACCCAGGGCATTATGGACTTGGGCGCGACCCTGTGTGTTCGTCGCCAACCCAACTGTCCCGCTTGCCCTATGCAAAGTCGATGCGAAGCCAAGCGCGCTGGCACAACCGCAGAACTGCCCAGTTCAAAGCCAAAGAAAACTAAACCCGTAAAAGCATCACGATTTTTTGTCGTAAGCCTACCCAATAAGGCAACACTCTTAGAGCAAAGACCCATGAATGGTTTATGGGGCGGCCTTTGGACACCACCCGAACGCCCTGCGGACACCAGCATAGAAACATTTTTAGCGGAGCTCTCGCTAACGCCTGCGGATCTAAGCGAGCAAATACGCGAGCAAGTCTTCCGCCATACCTTCAGCCACTTTCATCTAGATATCGAACCCATTTACCTGCGCCTCAAAGATGCGCCCATGCAAATTGCAGACAATTCCGCGCGCTGGGTACTACCAACCCAGATCGATGCTGAAAACGAACCTCTTGGGCTTTCCGCCGTTGCCGTTAAACTGCTTACTGCACAAACTAATCCACAGAAGGCATTCGACCTATGAGCCGCACCGTGATCTGCAGTAGATACCAAAAAGAATTACCCGGTCTGGACAAACCACCCCTACCTGGGCCGGCTGGCGAGAAGATATTCAACGAGGTGTCAAAGCAAGCTTGGGACGAGTGGCAGACATTGCAAACAATGTTAATAAACGAAAAGCACCTTAGCCTTATTGACCCTGACGCGCGAAAATACTTGAGCGAGCAACGCCAGCGATTCTTCAATAATGAGGCTGTTGATCACGCCGAAGGCTACGTTCCCGGCGAAGGCGGTTGACGGCGCCCATTCACCCCGCTTTAATACGCCGCTCTGTGCCGCAACGCCGGCAACCCCAAATGGCCAGATAGCTCAGTTGGTAGAGCAGAGGACTGAAAATCCTCGTGTCGACAGTTCGATTCTGTCTCTGGCCACCATTTTCTACTTTAAAGGCTCTATAGGCCCTAGCCAATGTGTTTACCAGCTTTGCAGGGCTTCAGAGGCCTGTCAAAAGCACAAAAGTGTCTACCGTTTGACTACCCCGGGGCAGGTGACCATACTCCCTGGCTGCCTAGATATAAGAATGGGCGGACAATCTGGGGGGTGTGGGGGTTATTCACTAGGTTCTGGCTTTATAGACTCAGAAGGGCCGGATTGCTTATGACGGGTCATAATTTTTTGTTAAGACGGCGTATCCACGATCCATCAGATACCTATGCAAACTAGTGCTCTCAGCTTTTGTTCTTCTACGTTTGTTTTGCGCTTGTCCGTTCGAATTCCAATTAGCATACCTGCTCCCAGTAAGGGCCATAAAACAGGGGACAAGGTAGCTCCTGCGGCGAGAACGCCGATGTTTTGGCAGGGTTTCCCAATGATCTTAGTAAAGCCCTATTGATCACCGTTTTGGTGCTGTATCGCTGCTACATGATTTTTAAAATCAGTAGCAAAGCAGGGTTCTTTTTCCTTCCACTTCTTCTTGTCCTGCCGCCCTTGATCTTTAGAGGCAAGAAAGCTTCTGGAGATGGTGACATGCAGTGAAACAGGTTAAACACCGTTCGGGTTCCTTACTACAAAAAAACCTCAACTTTTCTCTATAGTTTTCTCAAATGGCACCGATATGATGTCTGAGCGGCAAACTTTTGCCGGTTTTCAACAAAAGTGGCGGGGGTCTGCCGCTGAAGATAAAACTTAGCTGACCTTCTGAATGCTTTGGAGGGGTCCTAAACAGGATTGAGGATCGGCTTGTACAGTGACTTAAGGAGTTACGGTATGAGCTTGGTCGTAAATACCAACACTGGATCTCTGAACGCGCAACGTTCTTTGGCGTCTTCAGGCAAGGAGCTACATACCGCTATGGAGCGACTATCCTCTGGTAAAAAAATCAATTCCGCTGCCGACGATGCAGCAGGTTTTGCCATCGCAGAGCGTATGACTGCACAGGTTCGTGGTCTCAACATGGCAACCAAGAACGTCAATGACGGCCTATCCATGTTGGCCGTGATTGAGAACGCTACGAACGACGTCACCGATATGCTGCAACGTATGCGTGAGTTGGCTGTTCAGGCCGCTAACGACACCAATAGCTCCACCGATCGACAATATCTTCAGAGTGAAGTAGCTGCGTTGATTGAGGAGATAGATAGAGTAGCCTCGCAAACAAGGTACAACGGGGAGCAAGTGCTAGATGGAAGCTTGCAGAACGCTTCATTACAGGTAGGGACAGATCAAGGGCAAACCGTTTCTTTCTCGATATCCGATATCAGCGCATCAAGCATCGGGGCGCTAAACACCCTCGAGGCGATAAACTATCACGCTCCCTATGACTCCGTGACCAACACTACCAACTTATCGGACTATTACGGCGATGAACGAGGCTTTGGTAGCGTCAGTGTAGGGGATTATGTTTCTTTCTCCTTGGATCCATCAAAAAGCTACAAAGTACTGGATATCGTCTCTAGCAACGGTGGTCCACCGGATGAAATTAAAGTTCAGGGCGATCCTGCAGGAGACGGTGCACTTGTATCATCGAACACGATTTTTAAAAATGTAGCGCTCAAATACATTGATGTTTCCAGTAATGCCGATCTCGCAGTTGCATCTATATCCACCGCACTAGAGCAATTGTCGTCCCAACGTGCTGAATACGGCGCCTTACAAAACCGTCTTGAGTACACGGTGTCGAACTTGATGAACGTCAGTGAGTTTACAACCGCCGCACGATCTAGAATTGAAGATGCTGACTTTGCTGCAGAGAGCGCAAAGCTTGCTAAAGCTCAAGTACTGCAACAGACAGGCACAGCTATGTTGGCTCAATCAAACTCGTCTTCACAATTGGTGTTATCCCTAATCAGGTAAGCTGAGACAGCCTTAGCTGTATAGCCCCATCTGAGCAATCATCTTTTAAAATATGGCGGAAGAGGTAGGAGTCGAACCCACCAGACACGTAGTCGCGCCTCAACGGCTTTGAAGGCCGCGCACCCCACCGGGAGCGATACTCTTCCGCCCCCATACTATGTGGCTTGCGGCCGTGCTGCCATAGGCTTTGCGCGACTGAAATTCGCCTGCCGCCAATTTGCTCGATGCGGCATAATCTGGCTTGACGAAGCATCAGAGGTAGCTTAACCGTGTTAATCAATCTGCAGGAGCTTCGTGGCTATAGCGTCCGCCCGGATCCACAGGCGTTAACCGAAAGTGTTCGGCCTGCCGCACAAGGAGATGCAGCTGCGCAAGCGTCGGTCTGTGGCGCCATGCTTTGGGCATCCTTTGCAGCGCCCGGAGCGATTACTCAGGTCTTTGATTTAATCAGCAGAAGCCAACTTAGCCTTCGTACTGATCCTGCCGAAATATTGGCCCATAGTGCGGCACCGCCTGAGGAGTTCTGGCAACAATTTGAAGCAACTCTAACCGGGCCAGAAGAAGGCTACGACGCCACATCGATTACTATGGCGGTAGCTTCGTTGGGGGCCGTGCTCGACGATGACTACGCGGCGCTCAGCGAATGTGCAGCTCTAGCGTATATGGGTTCGGACAATGCGGCAGACAAATTTGTACCGCCAATGATTTCCCTTACGGCACTGGCAGACTTTCCCGATGGCAGTTTGGCACGCCAGCTGCTCAGTATGTGGGTAGACAACGGGTTCGATCCCGAAGTGCTCGATCGTGATGCCATCGGTCTGAATGGTCTTAGTCCAGCTCTGCGTTACCTCAATACGCGCATTCTGCAGATGCACGACATCTGGCACTTGGTGGCGGGTTATAAAACCACCAGCCTGCATGAAATGGCCATTTCGGCGTTTCAGTTGGCTCAGTTTGGTCACAACTATTCTGCGATGTTTCTCACCACGGTGTGCACCATGAGCCACCTCAAGCAGCCCATGGGCTTTCCATTGCTACTACAAAATTTGTCAGAGGCTTGGGTTCACGGCTGCGATGCGCCCGACTTTATGAACATAGAGTGGGAGCAAGATTGGCATATGAGTATTGAAGAGGTTCGAGCGAAATATGGCATCGTGCCATTTGCCGGCGCTTTTCCAGCAGATTTGCTTGAGCAACTCAGTCAGGCGTCCTGAGTGAACTTTGCGATAGCGACCCTCTGTTTACGCCCCCAGACGTCACTTTGAATCGTCTTTAGCTGTACACGAGTCAACCGATATTGGCGCAATAACAAAATTGGGATGATGCTGAGAGCTGGAACAAGTATTCCGTCAATAACGCCTAGCCGAATAATCAAATCTGGATTCAGGCTCTGAGGTTGAGTTTGTACCGGGAATGCGACGACCTACTTAAGCAACAAACCGCCGACAAACAGACGAGGGCAGTGGTGCTTTTGCCGGCAAAGGCGGTGCCTGCGGAGAACATACCTTCCTGTCGCGGGCCTGTTCGGTGTTAATTCTCGTCAACAATATCCGGAATGATCGCGGCGCACATGATGATTAAGATAGCGCCTGCAAGGGACATGACTGCCATGTGCATTACGAGCAATGGCAGCAAAAGTGGTTGACCGTTGTCTGGCCAGATACCTGCGAAACGAAAACCTAACTTGGTCATGCCTAAGAGCATGATCAAGGCAACGGTGGTAATGACAATCCGTTGTTTTTCAAATCGACGCTGCAGGGGTGCAATGAGCGCGAAAGCCGCAGCGGCGCCGACGGCAGCGAAGAAAAACCACTTAATGTCCTTGCTACTGAATTCCCAAAAGTGGAGGTTCATGTAGACATCGAACACTAGGCCTGTGCCTGCAATTGCCGCGGTTGTAACCGCGGCTAAGAAGACCATGCGGAAGTTGCGGTTTTGGAGGGCGCTGATGGTTTGCGAGATCAGTGCCCCGAGCCCAACCCTCGATAAGGTTTCACGAGCGTGTGCGAGAAAAGGGTATCTGGTTGAGCGCGGTTAGCGTCGTAATCAGCATCCATAAAGCGATGAGCCCGCTGACGAGTGCGCCAAAAGGTGCATAGCTATCAGGGTTCAGGAGTCCACTTGGGTCGTTCTCGGCGGGAGGAAAAACCAGCGCATACATCACAAACGTGAAAATGGCGCCTACAAACCAACCCGCAGTGACTCCGTAGGTTTGAATGCTCGTATGTTCCTCATATCTGTGTGATAGCTCAATCGACATGGCGGCCCAAGGTACCGAGAAAAATGTGAAAAACATCCGAGTGAAGATGGTGAACGTCAGCATCCATGCGGCAAGTTCTCTGTTAGCCAAGACCTGGGTAGGATGAAACAGCGCATAGAAAGAGAGAGGTGTTGGTAAGATAGAAGCGCGCATGAACAGTTGCCTTCGCCCGAAACGTCAACGAAACTTGTCCGTCCATCCGCCTACCAGTGGGTCTGAACCCGCATCTACGACCAGAGAAACACCCAGGACGAGAGACGCCCAGGACGCCGACAAGCCGAGGACTCGCGAGTAGTAAAGCAGTAGTAGTAGCGTATTAAACGCAAAGTCCTTATGTTGCCCGCGTACGGAACCAAACCCGTTGAGGATCTTGATGTGAATAGGCACCGGGCCCTGACGTTGCCGTGCGTTGACGAACATGAGTTCATCACGACACCTGAGTTAGCCTGCGTCCTAAAGGTGTTAGTCATAGGGCCTACCGAGAAAATCGCTCCAAACAAGGGGCTCTTTTTCTGCGCATGAAAGTATTTATTGTATTGGTAATTAAGTGTATTTTGAGGACAACTAAAACTTTGTGGAGGACATATGGCTGACAATGTTGCCTTGGGCCCCCTTAACACAGCAAACGTGCAGCGAGCGTCAAGCGATAAGTCCCTTGCCATCAAGCAAGTTGAAAAGGCATTCGAGGCGGCAAGTCAAAACGCGCAAGACACTTCCATTGATAGAGGCGTCGAAGTGCTAATCAGTTCTCGTCCGCAAGCGTCTGTCGACCCAACCTACGAAAATTTAGGTGCCGCATCGCGCAAAGGTAGCTAATCCTCGTTTTTAGACCTCTTCTTGACGGCTCACTCAGCTGGAGAATGGCCTGAGTACGACCCGCTCATTGCCTTGGCGTCGAGTGAAGCCTCTGCTGTCAAAAAACTCCAACACGTCGATGGCCACGTTTCGACCAATACCCGATCTGTCACGAAAGTCTTTAACCGTCATGGTTCCTTGAGGGCTCTCCTCGGTCATGTTTTGGACGAGGGCGGCAATCTCTTGTAGCCGTTTGGGCAGATAAAAGCGGTGATTGCCTATATGGGTTAGCTGGCCAGTTTTAGACAATTCGAGTAGGGACCGCTCCAGTAGGGCGAGAGGACGACCTAGCTGTTTCGCCAAATCACCGCAGCTCGGTGCCTGCAATTGATCAAGCAAGGGCTCTACCTGCTGCCACGTTCCTAGCAGTTCTGGAGGCAGCGTAAGTTCCGCTTGTGGCATAAAGTACTCGCCGCCGCGCTTGATAATTTTGCCGGCCTTTGTCAGCGCGTCGAGAGCCGGTTGCCGAAGCGGTTTTGCCACCTCGTCGATATCATTGGATAGCAACCGGCCTTGAGAACCTGGTGTGGCGTCGTTGGGCTTGGCAGCGATTTTTGCAAGGCATCGGTCGAGAGTTTCCTGCCACTGAGCCCGACTCACGACGAGATCGCCAAGCTCCTCGGTCTGCTGTTTTGCCATTAGTGCTGCCTTACTGTCATCGGTAAGGTTCCAGACCGACTGAAATGTGTTCATTCGGAGTTGCAGTTGCGCTAATAGCGTTTGAAAGCTCTTTGCTGGGTCGGTCGCACCATAGGCCGACACGAGCTTGCGGTGCTCGAGCGTATTGCGGCGACTGACCTGAGTTTCACTTACGAATAGCACCTCGCCACCGCCCATGGTGGCATCCAGTGCCTGATCTCTAAGTACTAGCCGATCGCCGCGATGACACGCCATGGGCGTATCGCAGATCACCTCGGCCCAGGTTTGTTGATCAGGCGCCTCGGTGAACAGTGCCATACGAGCGGTGCTATGGCGGGTCGCGTGATAGGCATGCACTGGCATCCAATGCCGCAACGGGCGATTGAACGAACTCGCTTTGTCGAGCCTGATCGTCATAGAGCGAACCCCTTGGGTGGGCTGGGCGGTGATCCAGTCGCCGCGCTTGATATCCTCGAGTGATGCGCCCACGAGATTTAACGCACTGCGATCACCCCGAGCGCTACGCGCGGCGGGCTGGTCCTCCACACGCATAGAACGCACACGCAACACCTTCCCGGAGGGAAAGTGGTAGACCTGCTGGCCTTCTTGTATCTCGCCGCTGTGCACCGTACCGGTGGCCACTACCCCAGCACCTTTGATTGTAAAGGCGCGGTCTATGGCCAAGCGAAAGCAGGTGGTGTCCTGAGTGCCTTGATGGTTTGCGGCTTGCTGCAGCAGATGATCGCTGAGGTCTGCGTAACAGGTGGTGTCTTCTGCACTGGTCTGAAAGACTAAGGCTTCTTGCAAAAACGTGTTTCGTGTTAGCTGGGAGATCTCTCGCTCGCAGGAGTTTAGTCTCTCTGGACTGACGAGGTCACACTTAGTGAGGGCGACGGTTCCTTGTGTCACCCCGATCAACGACAGAATCTCCAGATGCTCTAGAGTTTGCGGCATTGGACCATCGTCTGCTGCGATCACAAGTAGGGCATGTTGGTCTGCAGCGACGCCCGCCACCATGTTGTGTATGAATTTCTGGTGGCCAGGTACGTCGACAAAGCCCAAATGCTCGGTATAAGCAAAGCCCAGGTCGATGGTCAGTCCGCGGGCCTTTTCCTCGGCTAAGCGATCTGTATCTACGCCCGTGAGTGCGCGGACTAGCGTTGTTTTGCCATGATCCACATGACCTGCGAGAGTAATGATCATTGGTTGTACAAACTCAAATCTCGACTCGGTTCAGCACGTCGATTAGCTCCTCCAAGGGGTCGGCCCCATGCATGTCCAATAGAACACGCTGGTCTTTGATTCTGCCAATGATTGGGACCGCTGCGTAGCGCAACGCCTCGGCGAGTTTTTGTGCGCTGACTGTGCTGTGGTTAAGGCTCACGGCAATGCTGTCAATATTCTGATCGGGCAGGGCGCCGCTACCGATTTGCGCCTTGCAGGGGACGATGACGCCCTGTAGATCATTGGGTAAGTTGGCGAGAACAGTTTCGGCTCGTTTCTGCAGTTGCGGCTGCGTCAGCGTCAGGGTTCGCAGCAGCGGTAGATGTTCGCCTAGGCGCTCTGGATTGACATAGTGCTTGAGTGTGGCGTTCAGGATGGCGAGTGTCACTTTGTCGACTCGAAGTGCCCGCTTCATTGGGTTTTTGCGAATCGCTTCAATCAGATCTTTACCGCCTGCAATCACTCCACACTGTGCGGCGCCGAGGAGTTTGTCGCCGCTGAATGTCACCAGATCGACGCCCTGTGCCAGCACGCTTTGGGGTGTCGGTTCTTGGGGTAGGTCCCATTTGCCAAGGTCAACCAGACTACCGCTGCCAAGATCCACACAGCTGGGAATGTTGTGCTTTTTCGCCAATTCGGCAAGCTCTGGGGCCTCTACCGCCTCGGTAAACCCCTCGATGTGATAGTTGCTGGGATGGATTTTGAGCAGCATGGAGGCGCGCTCGGCAACCTCGGCAAAGTCTGACAGTCGGGTCCTGTTCGTGGTGCCGACCTCTAGCAGTCGACAACCCGCACGACTCATCAGTTCTGGTAGACGAAAGCTGCCGCCAATTTCTACTAACTCGCCCCGAGAAACCGGCACCTCGTCATTAAGACCAAATGTGTTTAGCACCAGCATCAACGCGGCCGCATTGTTGTTCACGATGGTCACCGCTTCACAACCCATCAATTCGCATAGGCGTTCTTCCACAACGGTGTCGCGCTGGCCACGAGCACCCTTGGCGAGGTCATATTCCAAATTCATTGGCCGCGTCATAAGTGGTTCGATGGCTCGCCACAGCGCCGGGCTCAACAGCGCGCGTCCCAGATTGGTGTGGATTACTGTGCCGGTAAGATTAAACACTGGCACGTAGTCAGGCTTGGCTTCGGCTGTGTCTAGCGCCGCCGCATAACCCTCAGCCGCCGTTGCCCATAGGGGCACTTCCCGCGTTGCGCGAATTTGCCTTTGCATTTCTCGCAGTCTCGTCTTTACGGTGGTTGCGCCAAGGACTTCAACTAGATCAGCCAGAGCATCGCTCTGCATCAGCGTCTCAATGGCGGGTAAGTCGCGGAGTTCTGGCATGAGGTCCCCGATAAGATGGTGGATAATGCTGGAGCGAGCATGTTTTATAGCCAAGGGTGATCTTGGTTGCGAGAAAAAATTTATTGGTTTTTCGCGAGATACTGGTTGCTGGGGCTTTGTGCAGGCGATACTACTCTTGGCATGATGTACTCGCCCTATGCTGATCGCGGCAAGTCTGCCGTCAGCAACAACGTGAAGAGAGTAAACATGTCAGAAGAATTCGGCCGAGTCGCCTTCATTGGATTGGGTGTAATGGGCTATCCCATGGCAGGACATTTAGCCAAGCAGGCAAGCGCAGTGACGGTGTTCAATCGCACCGCTGCCAAGGCCAACCAGTGGGAACAAGACCATGGCCGGAGCCAAGCGACCTGCCTGTCAGCGACAACACCCAAGGCGGCAGCGGCTGCGGCGGATATCGTTTTTGTCTGCGTGGGCAATGACGATGATGTGGCAGAAGTGGTGCTCGGCGCTGACGGCGCCTTAGCAGGCATGTCGCCTGGCTCGTTACTCGTGGATCACACCACCGCATCCCAATCCCTAGCCCAGAAGCTGGGCGCCGCCTGTGCAATTCAGTCCATTGGCTTTCTTGATGCGCCAGTATCTGGCGGCCAGGCAGGGGCCGAGAACGGTGCGCTAACGGTTATGGTGGGTGGCAGCGCAGCGGACTACGAGCTTGTAGGGCCTTACTTAGATTGTTACGCCAAGAAACACGCCCTGATGGGTGATGTTGGGTCAGGCCAGCTAACAAAAATGGTAAATCAGATATGTATTGCCGGCGTGCTGCAGGGGCTCAGCGAGGGTGTGCACTTCGCCCAGCAAGCAGGTCTTGATGTCGATTCGGTAGTAGACGTGATATCCCAGGGTGCCGCGCAGAGTTGGCAAATGAATAATCGCGCTCATACCATGGCTCGTGACGAGTACGATTTTGGGTTTGCCGTCGATTGGATGCGCAAGGACCTAGGTATCGCGCTAAGCACGGCTAAGCAGATCAATGGGCGATTACCTCTGACCGCACTAGTAGATCAGTTTTATGCTGACATTCAGAGCGCGGGCGGAGGACGTTGGGATACGTCGAGTTTGCTGCGGCGTCTGAAGTAGCACCAGCAGCACGTTAGGGATAGCGATCAGGCAAGGGCGCGGGGTAGGGCCCGCGCCATACGAGCAGCGTCTTAGGCTAGCGGTTGGCAACGTCAACGAAGTCACGCTTGGGGCTGCCAGTGTACAGCTGGCGCGGACGGCCAATCTTGTAGCTGCCCCCAATCATTTCGCACCAGTGCGCGATCCAACCCGGGGTGCGTCCGGTAGCGAATATTACCGTGAACATTTCTACCGGTATGCCGATGGCTTTCAAGATGATGCCGGAATAGAAATCTACGTTTGGATACAAACGCTTCTCAACGAAGTAATCGTCTTCCAGAGCTATACGCTCAAGTTCCTTTGCCATTGCGAGAACAGGATCGTCCTGTACACCCAGTTCCTCTAGCACCTCGTGGCAGGTTTGCTGCATCACTTTTGCGCGTGGATCGTAGTTTTTATAAACCCGGTGACCGAAGCCCATAATGCGGAACGGATCGTCCTTATCCTTTGCACGACGCACGTATTCTGGAATTTTATCGACGCTGCCGATTTCATCGAGCATGTTAAGCACCGCTTCGTTTGCGCCGCCATGGGATGGGCCCCACAGAGCCGCAATGCCTGCGGCGACACTGGCAAATGGATTAGCGCCGGTTGAACCTGCTAGCCGTACGGTTGAGGTCGATGCGTTCTGCTCGTGGTCGGCGTGCAGCAGGAAAATACGATCCATCGCCTTGGCCAGTGTGGGACTGACTTCGTAATCTTCGCATGGCGTGGCAAACATCATGTGTAGGAAGTTCTCGGCATAGCCCAGATCGTTGCGGGGATAAATAAAGGGCTGGCCTTGAGCATGCTTGTAGCTCATTGCCGCCAGCGTTGGCATCTTCGCAATCAATCGGTGCGCCGTAATCATGCGATGTTGTGGATCATCAATGTCCAGAGAGTCGTGATAGAACGAAGAAAGTGCTCCAATGACGCTACACATGATGGCCATCGGGTGCGCATCGGGTCGAAAGCCTTTGAAGAAGCTGCGCAACTGCTCGTTGACCATGGTGTGGTGTTTAATAGTGTCGACAAAGCTGTCCTTGTCTTTGGCGTTGGGCAGTTCGCCGTTCAGCAGCAGGTAGCAGACTTCCAGGAAGTCGGAGTGCTCGGCCAGCTGGTCAATGGGGTAGCCGCGGTGCAGCAAAACACCGTTGGCGCCATCGATGTATGTGATGGCCGATTCGCAGGCTGCGGTGGATACAAATCCGGGGTCGTAAGTGAAAACGCCTTCCTGTACCAGGCCGCGTACGTCAATAACGTCAGGGCCGACGGTGCCGGAATAAACCGGTAGCTCAATGGACTTATCTCCCACCGAGAGCGTGGCTTTCCTGTCGGTCATGGTGCTCTCCTGTCTGATTAGCTATAACAGCTTTTCTGCATGTGTAGATGCGCCAGAAAGCGCGTATTATCGCAAAACTGGCGGCAAAATATAGGGCGTCAGCTTTTTTTGTCAATGCACTCGCGGAGAAAACGGCAAATTTCTTCCCGTTTGTAAATGAGGGATATCCGGAATATCGGGCCCCTGGGGCGGAAATTGGTTTTGTCAATAAGCCTTATAGATGGGTAGAGGCTGCAAGCTGCAAGGCCTGGAGGGCGATTGCAAGTTTGTAATTACCGGGGTGTCTCCTTATAATCCGTAGCCCGGAATCGGGGATGCACCGGCTTATGGGCTTGAGTATAGCAAGCTACCGGGTAG
>CAJXAC010000015.1 GCA_913050035.1 uncultured Gammaproteobacteria bacterium
AGTCGAAGTCTCCGCTCGACGTTTCCCATGTTTCTACGTGATCCTGATAATCCTCGTAATCATAGTAATAGAGCGCGCCAGTTAACTGGGCTCGTCCATCTAAGAAGGCGCTTTTGAAGCCGACTTCCCATGCCTTCAGTTTTTCATCATCGTAAAACACCAGAGAGCCGGTTCCGTCAATATACACGCGGTTATCTGAGCCTCCCATATTAAATCCGCCAGCTCGGTAGCTAGAGGTCATCCCTGCGTAGACAAGATGGTCTGGGCTAGGCTCCCAATTAAAGTTAATTCGGAAGCTGGTGTTGGTTGTGGAGTAATTACCGCCAATCCGACTACCAAAAGATATGGGTATGCCACCAAGCCGCAGTGGCGTAGCGCACTCGGTCGAACCTAGCGCGCAGGTCGGCGTTATGGGATTGTAGAGATCGCCCGTCATGGTTGCAGCACCTGTAGCAACATTAATTGCCGCAAGTGGCGTCATCCCAGGCGCCATTATTGCGGCGGCTGTCTCCGCATCGGGCGCAGTTGCGGCAATAGTTGCTTGAATCCAGGGGTAATCAACGGCCTCAAGCTCGGAGTAGCCGCCTCGCGCCTCGCGTGCTTCTCTGGAATCCTCTGAGTAACGAACACCTAAGGTCACGCTCAAAGTATCAGAGATTTGATAATCGCCTTGAGTATAGAACGCCTTATTCGTAGTTATGACGTTGTTGTCATGTTCATATACAGCGCCAATGTCATTAGTAATGCTGAACGCGCGGCCATCATCACCGCAGTAGGCGCCATAGCCTCCCGCAGCGCCAACCACAGCTGTTTTATAGTCAAAGCATGGCGGCATAATCCAGCCAACAACAGCCATAGCATCGGTAAGCCAAGTTGGGCTTTCATCCGTTCCATAACTAGCCGCTTGATTGATCATTGGGATCCGATTGCGGATTCCATACAGCTGATCACGATCTTCTTCAAAGAAGTACAAACCAGACGTAGCTGTCCAGCGATCACCCATACTCCAAAACACTCGAAGTTCATGCGACTTCGAGCGCACAGATTCATCTACAGTGTCTCCCAAGTTTGAGAACTCACTGTCTGAAAAATCATTATCCCTGTTGAAGTAGTAGAGGAAGCTCTGATAATTCGTGAGATATTTTAGAGACAGACGATCGCTAATGTCCCAATCGAAGACCACGTTGGCAGAGTTGTGATCGAAGATCTCGTTAACCTCGTTATTGGTCAATGACATGAACTCGGGCTTAGCATTGTCTCCACCGTCATAGGCGGCTACGTTTGCGTTACCGTAATTTGGGGATGGCGTGTACGGCCATTTTACACCGTCTACGCCGGGTCTATTGTAAGCAGCCCATTGCGCTTCGCCAGTAACAGGGTGACGGAAAGGAAATTTAGCCGCTGGATCATCCGCATCAACTGGGCGCAGACCGCGCGCAAAGTAGTTGGTGTCACGAGAAACTCGATACTGCGGATCACATTGATCAAGGCTAGTTATCTTGGCAACGTTAGCGTTGATACAGGGCCCTTCGCTCAAAATACCGTGCCCGCCGTTACCGAAGTTTCTCGGCGCTTCGGATTCTCTGTCGTTAACCCGTAAGTTCAGGTTCATCGTGTCGGAAATTTTAAAGTCCAGCGTCAGCGCAATATTTGCGTCATTTGCGGCTTCCATATCCTCAGAATCACCCATGCCGTCAATGCGCCCATCACTGGTGCGCTTCGACATGTTCAGTCGGTAAGCTAGTACGTCATTAATCGGCCCACTGAGCACAGCGTAGCCCTCTGAAACATTGTACTGACCGCCAACCCAGCGCACTTGAGCCTCGAACTCATCGTGATTGGCCGGGTTGGTGACATAGTTCACAACACCGCCGATCGAGTTTCGACCATATAAAGTACCCTGCGGGCCACGCAATACCTCGATGCGTTGGATGTCGTACAACCCTCCCTCAGTTGAGGCAATACCAAAATCTGGTGAGTAAATGCCGTTGTAGTAGGTACCCACTCCGGGATCGCCACCGAGACCACGGAAGTTTCTTCCAATGCCGCGGATTTTAATGTCCCAGTCGGTACGGGTGGTTGCAGGAATAAAGTTCACCATTTCATTCGGGCCCTGGATGCCCATGTCCATGAGGAACTCTTCGCTCATTGCGGTAATGGATATAGAAGTATCCGAGACGGTGGATTCTACTCTGTCGCCGTAAACGACCACATCCTCGATTCGCTTACTGTCAGAATCATCTTCAGCCCACGCTGGCGCTACTAGGAGCGCGCAGGCAAGCCACGACGCTATTACGCGTATGCTGCTCAACATAACTTTTCTCCCCTCTAGCAATCTTGAAGGTTGCCGGGGTCGGCGACCGCCAAGATCTGTTTTAAGGCCCAACCCCTCAGAAGGGCCTTTTTCGATTGTTAACCAAAAATATACGGGGGGTCAACGATTTTAACGCGGCCAAAATCATCAAAAAAACAACACTTTGAGTATTTTAACGGCCTCTAAATAACCGTTGATGGACGCTCGGACGCGGTATGGTGGCGACACCAGCCATGTTCAATAACAGCTGCTCGAGGCTAATCCATGGGTCGCCAACGCCAATTCCCTTGGCCAACTGATCGATTACCGCGCACTCGGCAAGCCACTGATGGGTAGGCACCCGACTGCGCTGCAAAAACTGTTGAATCGCACGCGCACGGGCCGGCGGTAGCCCACGAGTTTGATCTAAACGCCGCAATTGGCTGGTGAGAGCACCCATAATAGCGAAAACGCTAACGCCTTCTTCTTGCAGCCCACGCAACACCTTATGCACTCGCGCTCCATCACCCTGCAGCGCCGCATCAACAAGATCAAAACTATTAAATCGAGAGGTATCCTCTAGGCATGCGGCCATCGCTTGCACCGATATCGGGGCACTAAGATCCTGCAGCGCGAGCTTTTCAATTTCCTGTACCGCCGCTAACAGATTACCCTCAACTCGCGCCGCCAAGTAGTCGAGAGCGTCAGCCTGCAGCTGCAGACCTCGATCCTGCAGCCGCGCTTGCAACCAACGTGGAAACTCGTGACTGGCCAACGGCCAAATCAGCAGCACAACACCCTCTTTATCTAACGCTTTAAACCATGCGCTGGAACGCTGCTTAGGCTGCAGCCGGTCGGTGCGTAGTAATAGAACCGTATCTGCTGCCGCGCCGTTAACCGCAACCCAATCTCGAAGCAACGCTGACGCGTCCTTGTCGAGTTTTTTACTCGGCACACGGACATCTAGAATTTTTCGCTCCGCAAACAGCGACAGACTTGCAGCATCTTGCCCTAGGCTATGCCAACTGAAACCAGTGTCTACGTGATGTACGCTGCGCTCTGTATAGCCCTGCGCCCGGGCCGCCGCAATAATTTGGTCGCAGGCTTCTGTGACAAGTAGGGTGTCATCGCCGCTCACCAGATAAACCGGCGCCAGACCCTTGGCTAGCACGCTACGCAGTTGGTCCGGTCTAACCGGCATCGCTGACCCCACGCATCTGCTGCACGAGATTTAAACTGCGCAACAGCTGCGCGATCAGTTCATCTTCTAAAGACTCGGCGACCTGCTCTTTAACCGCCGCCGTTGCCAATAAGTTGCTGCGATCCAAGCGAAAATAGCGTTGTCGACTAAGAGTACTCTCTGCCTGCAGTTCCTCTCCTGCTGCGTCGACGATGCGAAACCTTACGTCTATGCGAACGGCCTGCTCCAGCAGCATGGCCTCGGCCGTTACTGCACCATCTACCTGTTGACGCCTAACGTCGATCAACTCAACGGTAATCTCAGCAGCGTCTTGGGCCAACACACCTGACTGGGACAACCGAGCCGAAAGCTCACGGGCTAAGCGGCTATCCTTAGCTTCACCGCTGACCACATAGCTGTAACCAGAATTTATCAGGTCTTGCCCACGCAGTTGAAAACCACACCCAACCAGCGCGAGTGCAATAACTACAGCCGTTAAGCTTTTAACCAACGACAATATTGACCAACTTATTTGGCACATAGATCTCTTTACGCACAGTCTTGCCGTCTAAATGCCGCGCGACATTTTCCTCGTGCTTAGCTTTGTCGAGAATATCACCTTGGGAAGCATCTGCCGCAACGTCAATTTGGCCACGAACCTTACCGTTAACCTGCACCACCAGCGACAGCCGTTGTTGGGTTAATGCGTCCTGATCGATCTGCGGCCAGGGTTGATTGACCAAATCGCCCTGCTGCCCCAGCTCAGACCACAACCGATGCGCTATATGCGGTGCTATCGGTGAAATAATCAGCGTGGCGCTCACCAGTGCTTCTTGCACCGCAGCACGATCCGCAACGACATCGGAGTCCACACGGGCCACTTCATTTGCCAACTCCATGACCGCCGAGACCACCGTATTGAATTGCAACCGGCGACCATAATCGTCATCAGCCTTAGCTAACGTTGTATGAGTTTTACGCCGCAAGTCTTTGCCGACATCGGACAACGCTGCAACATCCAGGTCCGGTACATCACCCTTACTGACGTGATCCAGTACCAATGTCCATAAGCGCTTGAGAAAACGCATCGCGCCTTCTAGCCCTGCTTCGCCCCATTCAAAGGACTGTTCCGGGGGTGCTGCGAACATCATGGCCACCCGCACCGCATCGGCACCATATCGATCCAACAGCTTTTGTGGATCGCCGGCATCCCCTGCGGACTTAGACATCTTCTTACCGCCTTGCAGCACCATGCCCAACATCATCAAGCGCTTGAATGGCTCATCGCCGACAACTAGGCCCTCGTCGCGCATCAACTTGTAATAAAACCGCGCGTACAACAAATGCAGTATGGCGTGCTCGATACCGCCGACATAGTGATCTACCGGAGCCCAATATTTGGCCCGTTCATCTACCATCGCATCGGCACCAGGAGAGGCAAATCTCGTGAAGTACCAAGATGACTCCATAAACGTATCGAAGGTATCGGTCTCACGTCGTGCTGGGCCACCGCAATTCGGGCACGTGACATTTAAAAATTCTGGCAAATCCACCAACGGCGAACGCACCCCATCTAGGGTGACATCAGTGGGTAATACCACCGGCAAATCTTCTTCGGGTACAGGCAACACCCCACAGTCAGGACAGTGGATCATAGGAATCGGGCAGCCCCAATAACGTTGTCGAGAGACCCCCCAATCGCGCAGCCGATAATTAGTGATCGAGCGTCCTGCTTCACGTTCCTGTAATGCGGCGATAATTTGCTCGAAGGCCTCAGCAGAGGTCAGGCCGTCAAATTCTCCAGAATTGATCAACCGGCCTTTAGCAGTAAACGCCGCTGTCGCCATATCACAGTCTTCATCGGCTAAGGGTTCAATAACCTGCGCAACAGCAATGTCGTATTTACGCGCAAACTCCCAATCCCGCTGATCGTGCGCGGGTACCGACATTACCGCGCCAGACCCGTATTCCATCAATACGAAATTAGCGACCCACACTGGCAACGGCTTACCCGTAAGCGGGTGCTCAACCGTTGCCTGAGTAGCGATGCCGGCCTTTTCCATAGTTGCCATATCGGCTTCGGCCGTAGTGTTTTGTGCACACTCGGCAATAAACGCCCGGACTTTTGGATCCTGTTCGGCCGCCGCCTGCGCCAGTGGATGCTCCGGCGCCACCGCCACATAGGTTGCCCCCATCAAGGTATCTGGGCGTGTGGTAAATACCGTCAACACGGTCGCCGACTCATCGTTGACGCGAAAATCAATCTCCGCGCCAAAAGACTGGCCGATCCAATTTCGCTGCATGCTCTTGACCGATTCTGGCCATCCGTCCATCTGATCAAGTTCGGTCAGAAGTTCTTCGGCGTAATCAGTGATTTTCAGGAACCATTGCGCCATTTCACGACGCTCAACAATGGCACCGGAACGCCAGCCCCGACCCTCAACAACCTGTTCGTTTGCCAATACCGTTTGATCTACTGGGTCCCAGTTAACCATAGCGTTTTTGCGGTACACCAAACCCTTCTTGTACAGGCGCACAAACAGCCATTGCTCCCAGCGATAGTATTCCGGATCGCAGGTAGCGAACTCTCGCGACCAATCGAAACCAAAACCCAAGCGCTGCATTTGGCCACGCATATAAGCAATGTTGTCCTTGGTCCAAGCCGCCGGGGCAACACCATGCTTAATCGCAGCATTCTCCGCCGGCAAACCAAATGCATCCCAACCCATAGGCTGCATAACATTGCGACCTTTGTGGCGTTGGTAACGATTGATGACATCGCCCAGGGTATAGTTGCGGACATGGCCCATATGCAAGCGACCGCTCGGATACGGGAACATAGACAAGCAGTAGAATTTTTCCCCGGCGCCCTGGTCATCACCAACAAAACACTCGTTGTCTTGCCAATAGGTTTGCGCGCTGTTCTCCACCTCTTGGGGGTCGTAATTCGGATTCATGGGTAGGGGTCTTGTGTCGACTGTAAAACGGCGGCAAGGATACCACCTCATAACGCAAATTGAGCGATCCGGCCCAGCGTTTAGGTAATTTTTACCTTATCCGCCACTGACCGTTGACGGAACACCAAAATCAGCCCAGCGATGATAACCAACAGTGGCCAATCCCCCATCACACTGTATGGAGTAGTGCCCTGCATAACCTGAAAAGAGGTCGCTAAGACACCCTCAACAAATTGCGGCAATCGGGCGCGAATCTGACCATGGTGGTCAACTACCCCAGTGATACCGTCGTTGGCGGCGCGCAGCAACCAACGACCGTTCTCCAAAGCTCTTACCCGGGCAATCTGCATATGCTGGTGAGGGCCAATGGATCGGCCGAACCAGGTGTCATTGGTGAGGGTCATCAACAGCCCCGCTCCCTGCGTGCGGTGCCGCATGGAATTTCCGTAGGCAATTTCATAACAAATGCCAATGGCTGTCTCGACGGGCTTGCTCTGCAGCGACAACACAACATTAGCCTGCTGAGCGGCACCACGAGTCGCATTGGACATGGGTAAATCGAAAAAATCGATAAGCCCGCGCAACCAATCCTGCAAGGGCACATAGTCACCAAAGGGCACCAAATGATGTTTGGTTACAATGCCTTGTGCCTGACCCAAGCCGACGGCCGCGTTAAATAGTTTGTAACGTGGAACGTTAGTGTCTGCTCCTTCAATATCACGCCGCCATTCCACTCGGGGTGCGCCGATAACAACATTGGTAGACGATTGCATACCTCTTGCATCCAGCCCACTGGTAATGCGCTCTGCATCAGCGCCAAAGGCCGTCAAGGCAAACTCGGGCCATACCAAAGTGTCAGCCGACCAGTGCGGCTCAGACAATCTCAGATAGCGATTGACGATGGCCTGGCGTTGGTCGGCATCCCACTTGACCGCCTGATCGACGTTACCCTGAACAATGGCCACCGAATGCGTGCCCGATGAGGTCACCCATTGCCACGGCAAGGCAAGCAATACCAATGCAAGAGGCAACACAGCCATTACCAGTGATCCACGGGCAATGGGCAAACGCTGCCATGCTGCGCGGACACATAGTAAGCCGCCGATGGTCCATAGAAGTGCCCAGAAGCCGGCCCCTAAGGCGCCCCATACTGGCAGTAACCCGACAAATAACGAATCCGTCAAACTGTAACCGACAAATAGCCAAGGGAAACCTGTGAGTAGCCAAGTCAATGACCACTCCATAAGTGACCAAGCACAACAAAATATCATCGCGTTAATCGAGGGTGTAGCCATACGAAAACGCTGCATGACCCAACCCACGGGCAGCATAAACAGGGCTAATGCAGCGACAAAGAGCCCAACTAACAACCCAGCCAGCAATGGCGATGCATTACCGTATTGATGAATACTGACGTAGATCCAAGAAGCACCACTGAGGTATTTGCCGACACCGAAAAACCAAGCGAGCCACCCTAGTCGGTGTTGAGAGAGGTGGAGTAATAGAAATAGGCCCGCAGCGGATAGTAGGCTTAGGGGCCACCAACCATACGGCGCAAAACCCAGGGGGAAGCCAGCGCCCAGCAATAATGCCAGGCCGGCGTTACGCCAATCAGTCTTGAGCATCCGCCGCGTCAGAGTGCGCCTTCTCTACCTTTAACAGCCGGATCCTTCTCGATTCGGCGTTCAGCACTTCGAAGCTCATATCAGCAAATACAATGCGCTCACCGCGCTCAGGTAAATGGCCCAATTGATGTAGAACTAGGCCACCGATAGTGTCGAATTCTTCATCACTAAATTCGGTGGCAAAGTATTCGTTAAAATCTTCAATGGTTGTATTGGCTTTGACATGAAAGGTGTTGGGCTCCAGCTGCTTTACGAAGCTGTCATCGTCCACGTCATGCTCGTCTTCGATTTCGCCGACAATCTGCTCGAGCACGTCTTCAATGGTCACGGCGCCGGAAATTTGGCCGTATTCATCAACCACGAGCGCCATGTGATTACGATTCGCGCGAAACTCTTGCAACAACACGTTCAACCGCTTGCTTTCAGGAATCAGTAATGCCGGCCGGATGCAGTCGCGCATAGTGAAATTCTGCTGATTTTCCGGCAGCAATAATGGCAACAGATCTTTAGCGTGAAGAATACCTTTGATGTCATCAACGTTGTCGCCAACAACCGGAAATCGCGAATGCCGAGAATCTACAATCACCGGCAATAATTCTTCTAGCGTTTGATCTTCACCAACCACCACCAGGGACGAACGCGGGATCATGATGTCCCGGGCATGCATATCAGAAACCTGCAAAGCGCCGAAAATGATATTCAGTGCATCCACCTCGATAAGCTGCCGCTCAGCGGCATCACGAAGAATACTTACAAGTTCAGGAAGATTTTCTGGTTCATCCGAAAATAAGTCAGCAAGCCACTCGCGGACGCCACGTCGCGGCGCAGTATTTTCGGCTGAGTCTCTTAACAACTCAGATGTGTCACTCATAGATGGGAGATAAAGACCTTATGGACTGCCTTTTTAGGTAAGAACCTCGAAAAAAGCAAGAGCTGGTATTCACATATATGGGTCGGCCACGCCTAAATTGGCCAAAATCTGGGTCTCGATCCGCTCCATGGCCTCCGCGTCGCCATCATCAGCGTGATCGTAGCCAAGCAAATGCAGCACACCATGCACGCACAGATGGGCGACATGATGCGCCACCGTTTTACCCTGCTGCTGCGCCTCTGCAACGGCAACCGGCCAGCAGAGCGCCAAGTCTCCAAGGGGCACAGTAACGCCATCCATACCAGCAGCGGTAAAGCTCAATATATTCGTTGGCGTATTACGACCCCTGAAAGTTTGGTTCAGATCCTGAGATTCCGCAGAATCACAGACCCGCAGACATACGTCGCGCTCCAGCTGCTCATCAAGCACCACGTCCCGAACCCGCTGCAAAAGCACATCCAACCCGCTAGCCGGCCCTACAGAAAACTCTTTAAATGCTGCATGCACCAGCGTTGCAGCAACGCCGTCAGCGATCTGCAAGTCAACAGCCAATGTTAGCGGCCGCTACTCGAGCTTTGGTTATCGCCTTTTCCGGAGGGCTCGGTAAACGCTTCATAGGCGTCGACAATGCGCTGCACTAACGGATGTCGAACCACATCCTTAGAGCCAAAATGAGTGAAGCTGATCCCCTTGGTATGCCGTAGCACATTGATAACGTTCACCAGTCCGGAGTTTTCGCCTCGCGGCAAATCGATTTGGGTGATGTCTCCAGTAACAACTGCAGTGGACCCAAAGCCGATACGCGTTAAGAACATTTTCATTTGCGCTACGGTGGTATTTTGCGATTCATCCAGAATGATATAGGCGTTATTCAAGGTACGGCCACGCATATAGGCCAAGGGCGCCACTTCAATAATATTGCGCTCAATATATTTATTGACCCGCTCAACACCGAGCATTTCGTAAAGCGCGTCGTAGAGGGGCCGTAAGTAGGGATCAATTTTTTGCGCTAGGTCACCAGGTAGAAACCCTAACTTCTCGCCCGCCTCCACTGCAGGGCGCACCAGTAAAATGCGTGATACCTGTTGCGATTCCAGCGCTTCAACCGCACATGCCACGGCCAGATAGGTTTTACCGGTACCTGCAGGGCCAACCCCGAAACTGATGTCATGACTGCGCACTGCGCTGACATAGAGCTGCTGATTTCGACCACGCGGCTTGATGGATTTCTTTAGCGTACGAATGACCGGCCCGTCTGCTGCTTGATCCGCGGTCTGCTGCTGTTTTTGATCGATTTGGTCTTGGCGTTGTAACAACTCTTCCACTCCTGCTTCCTGCAAAAACAGATGCACCTGATCGGGCTCCAATGTTTGCTGATGCGCTGTTTCTCTATACAACTGGTGCAATAGCGCCTCTGCCGCGCGCACACGGACATCGGGGCCACTAATTTGAAATTCATTACCCCGGTTACGAATGTGTACATCCAACCGCTGTTCGAGCTGTTTGAGATTAGCATCCACCGGGCCAACCAGTATCGCCAGACGCTCCGCATCGTCTGGCTCAAGTAAAGTACGTCGGGTTAATGGAACGACTGTGGCGGGACTCGGCGCTGCCGAGGTTTCTGCAAGGGACCGCGAGGACTCAGTATTTTGTTCGTGCAATGTTCACCATTTAATTTTTAGCTTGCCGCTAGGCCTCAGCTTAAGCCTAAGTACTACGCTGTCAATTGCCCAGCGTCCGTCATTAATCTGCCAGCATCACCCCACGCATAGAGTTAGGCAGCGCTTCGGTAATTTCAACTTCGCAGAATCCGCCGACTAACTCAGCGGGGCCAACGAAATTCACCACTCGGTTGTTCTCGGTACGCCCAGCGAGTTGCTTCCCCGTCGGATCTTTCTTCGCAAAACCCGTTACCAGCAGCCGTTGGCGCGTGCCCACCATCGCGTCGGCAATGGCCTCCGCCTGAGTACGCAGAGTTGCTTGCAAATGCTGCAACCGCTGTTTCTTGAGCGACTCCGGCGTATCGTCTGCTAGAGCCGCCGCTGGCGTGCCAGGACGAGCACTGTAGATAAAACTGAAGGACACATCGAAACCCACGCGCTCAATTAAATCCATAGTGGCGTTGAAGTCCTCCTCGGTCTCGCCCGGAAAACCAACAATGAAGTCCGAAGACAGGCTTATATTTGGGCGAATCTCTCGCAGCGCGTTAATTTTATCGATGTATTGCTGAGCGGTATGACCGCGCTTCATCGCCGTCAAAATGCGATCTGAACCCGCCTGCACAGGCAGGTGCAAGTGATCGACCAATTGCGGTACGTCGCGGTACGCGTCCAGCAGACTGTCAGAAAAATCCATTGGATGAGAGGTGGTAAAACGAATGCGCTCAACCCCCGCAATATCTGCGACGTAGTAAATAAGCTCAGCAAGATCCGCTTGATCATCGTCAATACTCCCCAGATAGGAGTTTACATTTTGCCCAAGCAGATGGATTTCACGTACCCCCTGAGCCACCAGACCACGGACTTCCTGCAGTACTGAATCGACTGAGCGGCTGACCTCTTCGCCCCGGGTATAGGGCACGACACAAAAACTACAGTACTTACTGCATCCCTCCATGATCGACACGAATGCGGAGGGGCCATCCATTTTGGGTTCTGGTAACCGATCGAACTTTTCCACTTCGGGAAATGTGACATCAACTACCGACAGCAGATTCTGCTTACGACTGTCTAACATCTCCGGTAAACGATGAATCGTCTGTGGGCCAAATACCATGTCCACCACCGGTGCACGACGCATGATGGCATCACCTTCCTGACTGGCCACACAGCCGCCCACACCGATGACTAGGTCAGGGCGCTCAGATTTAAGTTTTTGCCAGCGACCAAGTTGATGGAAAACTTTCTCTTGGGCTTTTTCGCGAATAGAGCAGGTATTGAGCAACAATACATCCGCATCTGCTTCATTTTCAGCGCGCTCATAGCCCTGAGTTTCGCGCAGCACGTCGTACATACGCGCTGAGTCGTACTCATTCATCTGGCAGCCATGAGTTTTTACAAAAAGCTTTTTAGCCATGCTCACTAAACCATTGCAGGGGCGGCGATTATACGCAAAGTACAGCGCCACCATAGTCTCAAACCACGCCCTAAATACCCTTGAAAAGCGTCCGCCGATCCCCAACTATCTCGCACGAGCACATACCGTTCGAAATCTTGATAAAGGCAAGCTATATGGCCGCTAAAGAAATGACTGAAAACACCTATCGGATCCTCTTCCATAATCAGGGTCAAATCTACGAGGTGTATGCGCGCAGCATCTATCAAAGCGATTTATACGGATTTGTTGAAGTCGAAGACTACGTGTTCGGCAACCATTCGCAAATGCTCATCGACCCAGCAGAAGATCGCCTGCGTAGCGAGTTTGAAGGCGTGCAGCGCTCGTATATCCCAATGCACGCCATAGTGCGCATCGACGAGGTCGAAAAAGAGGGCGTCGCAAAAATCACTACCGGTTCCGGGGAGAAAGTTACACCCTTCCCCATGCCGATGCCCAAGGACAAAGGCTAATAACCTTCCTCCAACAACGGAAACGCACTCAACGCATGGCTTGCTCCCTGAGGCTGCCCCCGGTGAAGTAGCCCAGGGTGCAGATCAGCAATATCAGACACTCCAGTCAAAGCCAGCGAAATTTGGATTTCGCGCTCTAGAATCGACAAACCACGCAGGATTGCAGGAGCACCACCAGCCGCTGCCGCAAGGGCTTCAAAGCGCCCCATCCCCACTGCCGTGGCGCCTAGGCATAAGCCCTTGATGACATCAGCACCGCGCATAAAACCACCGTCTACCACCACCGGCACACGCCCAGCCACCGCCTCTACCACGGCTGGTAGCGCATCAATACAGGCTACCGTGTGGTCGAGTTGACGTCCGCCATGATTCGATACATAGACCACATCAACGCCGGCCTCTACACACTGCTTAGCGTCGTCAGGGTGCATAACGCCCTTAACGACCAATGGGATATCGAACTTTTCCTTAATGTGCGCGACCGTATCCCAGTTCATAGTGGACTGATAATTAACGCCAGTTTGGTCGAGCATGGTGCCCGTCGCCATGCGCGCCTGCATGGGCACATAGCCTTTCATAATGTCGCGTTCACGCCGCGAGTAGACCTGCGTATCTGCGGTGAGACAGAAGCCGATATAGCCACTGTTAATCGTGCGCTCAATCTGATCATCCAACCATGCCTGATCACCAGACAGGTAAAGCTGATAAATACGCGGTCCAGGCACCTCTTGAGCGACGGTCTCAAAATCTGGCATACACGAAGAACTTAGAATCTGCAGCACCCCAAAGTCTGCCGCAGCCTGAGCAACCGCAGTGCCCCCATCTTCGGTGAATGCCTGAACCGACCCAATCGGCGGCAACAGCACTGGAATCCGTAACGTTTGACCGAGCATCTGGGTTGCAGTTTTGACATCACTGACGTCGCGCAGAATGCGCGGCAAAAACGTCCATGAATCTAACGCCGCGCGGTTGCGACGCAACGACGCTTCAGTATCCGCCGCACCCACCAAATAGTCCCAATCACCCTTATCTAAGTTGCTCTTAGCAACTCTAACAATATCGGTTAGTGTATTGAAATCCCCCACGCCGCCTCCTCACTCTTAAATAGCGCCATAAAGTTCATGGCATGTAAGTGCTCTCAGGGTAAACTAGCTGCCAATACAGACACAACGACAGGATAGTTTCATGGCAGGTATGGTCATTATCGGTGCAGGTCACGCAGCGGGCCAAGCCGCAGCAACTTTGCGACAAGAAAAGTACACTGGCCCCATCACCATCATCGGCGACGAACCGCATTTACCCTATCAACGACCACCGCTGTCAAAAGCCTATCTGTCTGGCAGCCAAGAAGTCGAGCGAGTTTACCTACGCGCGGAAAAGTTTTATCAGGACAAAGACATCGACCTGAAACTGTCCACCCGGGCAACGGCAATTGACCCAGACACCAAAGTCGTTGAACTGGCAGACGGCAGTAGCATCGACTACGACAAACTGCTGATCAGCACCGGCTCACGGCCGCGCATATTGAACATTCCCGGCAGTGACCTTGGCGGCATTCATTACCTGCGCACCATTGACGATGTAGACGGAATACGTGCCGAGATGCGAGAAGGCGCTAATTTGGTCATCGTCGGCGGTGGCTATATAGGCCTCGAAGTGGCCGCCGTTGGCGTCGAACAGGGCCTCAACGTACATGTCTTAGAGATGGAAGACCGCATACTGCAGCGGGTGACCACCCCCACCATGTCAAAATATTACGACGAATTGCATCGAGGCCGTGGTGTAAATATCCATACCAATACTGGAGTCACCGGCTTCAGCGGTGACGACAAGGTACAAAAAGTATTATGCGGCGACACTGAATTCGCCGCAGATATGGTTATCGTCGGCATCGGCATCGTGCCAAATATCGAACTCGCCCAAGCCGCGGGATTAACTTGCGACAATGGCATTGTGGTAGACGACCACTGCCGAACCTCAAACCCAGACATTTACGCGGCCGGCGACTGCACGAACCATCCAAATGCACTGCTGGATCGAAGATTACGCCTAGAGTCCGTACCGAATGCCATGGACCAGGCGCGCACTAGTGCTGCTAACATGTTGGGCGGTGATAAAAGCTATGCCGCAATTCCCTGGTTTTGGTCCGATCAATACGAACTGAAACTACAGATGGTTGGATTTTCTGCAGACGGCAACCGCGAGGTACTGCGCGGTGATATGGCGAGTAATCAGTTCGCCGTCTTCTATTTGAAGGACAACACCGTTGTAGCGGCGGATGCGGTGAACAGCCCAAAAGAATTCATGCTGTGCAAACAACTAGTGGGCAAAGAGGCTGATGCCACAGTCCTCGCAGACAGTACTAGCGACCTGAAATCCCTGTTGGCATAGCCTGTGGATGGGCCACTACAGGCCCAGAACCTGCTTGGCAATGATGTTGTGTTGTACCTCGGAAGAGCCACCAGCAATGGTGAATCCGCGATGGTGATAACGGCCTGAGGCTATATATTCCGCCCAATCAGGGGTCACAGCGGCGCCGCCAGTGGCGGTATCTAGCGGTAATGCGAGGTAGTCGATCATCGTAAACAGCACTTCGTCCTGAGCCTGAACCAGTTCGCTGCCCTTTAATTTCAGCATGCTCGGTTCGGCCCCAATGTCACCACCGCCATCGAAGGCGGTAAGAATTCTAAGACTCGTTGCTTCCAACGCCTGCAAACGAATATCCAATTCATTAATTGCCCTACGAGTGGCATCCAATGCTGACGAACTCCGCGACAACTGGTGTTCTAACGTCTCTCGCAGGTTAGCTAATATGCGACGATTCTCGGCCACCCGCGACACCATCAGCCGCTCGTCACCGAGCAAGCTCTTGGCCACGGTCCAACCACGATCCTCATCGCCCAAGCGCTGACTCACCGGCACCCGTACATCTTCAAAAAACACCTGATTCCATAAGCGCTTGCCATTAAACGCATACAGGGGCTTCACCGTAACGCCGGGCGAGGTCATGTCGAACAATAGAAAGCTAATGCCTTTTTGCTGTTGTACGTCAGGATTAGTGCGCACAAGACAAAAAATCCAATCCGCAAGCTCAGCGCCAGAGGTCCAGATTTTCGAGCCGTTGATCAGATACTCGTCGCCGTCGCGTTGCGCCCGGGTACGCACACTAGCGAGGTCGGAGCCCGCCTGAGGTTCTGAGTAGCCCTGACAAAACCATAGATCTGCATTGCGAATTTTGGGTAAAAACTCAGCTTTCTGTGCCTCACTGCCATATTTGATGATCGCGGGACCGACCATATTAAAGCCGAAACCAGACAACGCCGGAGCGTGAAATTTCCGGCACGCCACGTCAAAAATATGCCGATAAGTTAAATTCCAGCCCGTGCCACCGTAGGCAACCGGCCAATTCGGCGCAGCCCAACCCTGAGCATTAAGGATGCGTGTCCATTCTGTCAGCTCATCCTTCGATACCGACGCACCATTGCGCACTTTTGCAGCTGTCTGGCTGGGCAAATTGGCGGCTAAAAACTCTTCCACCTGTTGTTGAAATGCCAACTGCTCCGCTGAAAATTGAAAACGCATCCAGTCTTTTCTCCCAAATCCTACTGACCCCATCATAGGCTTGAGAGTGATAGACTCAAGTGATGCATACCACTATCGAAATAAGTAAAGAATATCTGCACTTTGCCGCAGCCCACTTCACCCTGTTCAGCGCCACCGAACGGGAAAATCTGCACGGCCACAATTTTCAGGTCACCTTGAACGCTACCGCGCCAGTTCATGACGATGGCCTAACGTTCGACTACAACATTTTGAAAAAAACACTCAAGGCACTGTGCGACGAATACGACGAGCAAGTGCTCATGCCCACGCAGTCGCCCTATTTGGAATTTGAGAAAGACAACGAATTCACCTATGTCTTATTCAACGGCGAACGCATCCCCTTTCTCGAGCGCGACCTGACGCTACTGCCGATCCGCAATGTCACCGTAGAAGAGTTAGCCCATCACTTTTTAGATCGCCTGGTTGCAGATCCAACCATCGCAGCCTTGGATATTGAGCATCTATTACTCCGCTGCGCGTCAGGAGAAGGCCAGTGGGCACGCGCTGAATGGTGGTCAGAGCCATCCTAGCGAATACAGATTTTCGGCAACCAGATACCATCCGACCGGGTTTACGGTTGCCGGTACGGTCATACCGCAGAGGCCGGAGTTTAGTCCGGTACCGGTCTAAATTATTGTTTCAGGTAACCGCTGATAAGGGCAGAAGATATTCCAACAATTGGATATCTTGGCTGCTGGTGACCCGGACCTATTTGGTTCAACCTACGCTTAAACTTTAAGGACGTCTCTATGCCACATCTTGTCATCACCGGCGCCAGTGCGGGGATTGGTGCAGCAACCGCCGAACTCTTTCAAAACAATGGCTTTGACATTGTTAACCTGTCGCGCAAACCCTGTCCGGTGGCAGGCGTAACGAACATCCCGTGCGACTTGTCGGAGTCGGATTTCATTCAGGCAATCCAAGATGACTTGTACAATGCGCTCCGCGACAGCGCCCAGATCACGCTGATTCATAACGCTGCGTTGCTGATCAATGACAACATCGCCAGTACCGACTCGGAGCAACTGCGACGCGTACTCGAAATCAATGTGGTCGCTGCAAGCAGCCTCAACCAGATACTTATTCCGCGTATGGGCACCGGGTCGTCAGTGCTATACGTGGGTTCTACTCTGGGTGAGAAAGCGGTGCCCAATAGCTTTACCTACGCTACCAGCAAACACGCAGTTATCGGCATGATGCGCGCCACCTGCCAAGATCTGGCCGGCAGCGGTGTACATACTGTATGTATCAATCCGGGCTTTACCAATACTGAGATGCTGCGCGAACACGTGCCGGCAGATGTCATGCCACAGATCGCTGCCATGAGCGCTTTCGAACGCTTGATCGAGCCAGAAGAAATAGCTACAGCGCTGTTATTTGCCGCCCAAAACCCCGTACTCAACGGCGCCGCCATCAACGCCAATCTTGGGCAAATCGAGCGCTAGTCCCAGTACTCAGAGATTCGTCGCTTCTTCATTATCGCCGAGTCCAAGGTAAACCCTTAGATAACGCACTGCGAGGTAAATAGGGCCGGTGTCCAGCGCAGCTACCACCAGTTTGAATACGTAGCCAGATGCAATCAGCGCCAGCAGTTGTGGCCACACCGGCTCGCTATCGTTCAAAGGTAAAAAAGACGCGGCTGCAATGTAGGTCACCAAGATCACAGCTGTAGAGTCAACCAGTTGACTGAACATAGTAGATACGTTGTTGCGCAACCATAGATGCCGGCCCTTGGTGAGCCGTTTCATCCAGTGAAAAATCCGTACATCGCAAAACTGCGCTACTAGGTAGGCAACCATTGAAGCAGCCACAGCACCAAATGCGGCGTCTTTGACTTCGAAAAACACAGGTTTACGTCCAGCAGCATCGATGAGCGGAGCGCCAGTGGCCGGGTCTACTCCAGCGCCCGGCAACACACTGCCCAGCCATAACAAGAACACCACCCAAACGTTCAGCAACAAACCCACTAAAACCATATCGCGCGCTTTTTCTTCACCAAACAGCTCACTGATCAGGTCAGTGCACATAAACGTCACCGGATAGGGCAGCACCCCAACCGCCACGATCATGGGGATTTGCAGCCCAAACAACGTAAACGAAAAATCCAGAAACCGCGTAACACCCAAAATATTGAGCATCGCGAGAGTGCCAAGAAACATCCCCGACAGCACGAAGAACACCCGTTGGCGACGTTTCTGATAAATAGCTTCAGTCATCTCTGTCTCCAAAACCAAGGCAATGCCAATCCTGCGTCAGCGCGGATTTTCCACCCATTGCTGGTTCACACAATTGTCTAAGCCGTTGCCGTCGAGGTATTTGATCGCCACTTCGCCGCCTTTGAAACGCATGTCATAAACGCTCTCAGGGGTAAAAAAAGCGGAGTGCGGAGTGATCAACAATCGGTGATCTATCCACTCCTCGTCCGCTGCCCAGGCCTTAATCAATGGATGGTCAGGATTTGCCGGCTCCTCTGGCAACACGTCCAAACCACAGGCCTGAATCATATTTTCTTGCATCGCCGTATATAGATCATCAAGGTCAATAATTGGCCCACGCGCGGTATTCACCAGCACCAAGCCAGGTTTCGACGCTGACAGCACTTCCAAATTAATGAGTTTCTCAGTGGTCGGGCCCAGCGGCAGGTGCAAGCTGACCACATCGCATTGGCCAAACAATTCCTCAAGCGAGTGCACACGCCGAATCCCGACCGCCAGCTCGGCACCGTTTTCACGGTAGGGGTCGTACATCACCACATCCATGCCGAAGGCTTTCGCCCGCAACACAGCAGCAGTGCCAATCCGGCCCAACCCAACCACACCAAAAACACAGGAAGAAAGTCTTTTCCCAAAGGGGTTTAGCGCCGGGCGCCATAGCCCCTTGGGATCTTGCTTAAGCTCGCGGGTATGAAAAGTAATGCCCTTCATCAAGGACAACATCAGCGCCATAGCATGGTCGGCGACTTCCTGAGTACCGTAGTCAGGCACGTTGCACACAGGCAACCCCAGAGCCCCCCATGCGGCCAGATCCAGATTGTCGAAACCAACTTTTGGGGTTACAACGATCCGGCACTTTTTCAGTTTGGCACGGTATTCCGCAGGGACATCGTTAACGGTCACAATGCCATCACAATTTTCCCATTGCTCATCGGTAACGTCCTCGAAGCGCTCGCAAAACTCTGCGCGGTGCTCGCCCACACTAGTTGTTTCGATGTCTCGACCATCGGGCCAGCGCATCGCAGGCCATAAAATTCGGTACGTCATCTTTCCCCCTAATTAATCCGCAAAATGATGTTACAACCCGTCTAATGTTTCCGCTAGCAAAGCAACACTGGCGCGCAACATCGGCTCCTGCAAACCGCCCAAACGTATCCGGGTAGCGATCATATGAGTCATGCCCAAGGACTGTTGGTATTCCTGTACGCGCTCGCGAACGAAACTCGGTTCACCAATAATGGTCCAATCGTCAATACTCTCACCGTCCTGCAAACGGCTATTGTCGGCCTGAGCGGTAAGCAATTCGCGCAGCCGCTGACACTCACTGGTATCGCGACTGACAAATACTGTGCGCATCAGCGGCAACACCTCGGGCGGGGTTACCCCTGCAGCCACCGCAGCCGCCTGATGCTGAGCATAGTTTTCGCGCAGCGTGCCCAGACTTTCCATCGGCGACGACAAATAGGGCAAACCCAAGCCACCGGCTTGAGCCAGCGCCTTAGGACCAAACGCAGCAACCCAAATCGGCGGCTCCGGCTGTTGCGCAGGCCGTGGATAAACCTTGATCGCATTCTCGGGTTCGTTGTCTAGCGTCACCGCTTCGCCTGCCCAAGCGCGACGCATAATGTCTAAAGTCCATGCAAATATTCTGCGCTTTTCCGCCACCGGCACGTGAAAGGCACGCAACATTTCCGGCGCATAACCACGGCCCACGCCAAGAATAAGACGACCGCCGCTCATTTGATCGAATACCGCGACTTGTTCAGCCGCCTGCAACGGATTACGCAGAGTCAATAAATAAGAGGTTGTACCCAACTTGATCGTTTTTGTAACACCCGCTACCGCGGCCAGCAGCGTCAATGGATCGGGTAGCGCGCTTTCACCGAAATGATTTTCTGGTAGCCATAGCGATTGGTAGCCGCACTCTTCAGCAAATTGCGCCTGATCACACAAACTGTGCGCCGAAAGATTAGAAAAATTCCACGGTGTTAAGCCCAAATGCAACTTAGTCACGATGCTCCTTAAACGCAGTTATTGCACTTGCTGTAATTTAGCCGCCTCATTGTCGTAATGTTGCATTAGCAACATCGCGCGCATGGTCGCCATTACCGCCGACGTATGGCGCTGGTGGGCAAAATCCTGATACAGCGGATCATCTTCCAACAGCAAGCAAGTATCCTCACCACAGCGAAAACTGGTTCGCTCACCGAATTTATTGCCTGCAGGACCATAATTGCCAAATTCATCAGCCGCACCGAATTGCCAGAAAGCCGTCCACTGGGTAGGTAGACCCTCTATAGGCGCGCGCACACTACCAATGGTTTCTTGGGCTGTAGCTTCCAACAATTGCTGCAATCCAGGCCTATCGTCAGGAGACTGCAAAACCTCATCAAATGCCACCAGATCGGGACAACGACTGGCTAGGGTGCGCTCTAAGCGTTCAACATCCACATTGAACCGATCAAAGCGGTCAAAGAAAGAAAAACGCCACCAGCGGCTAGTAAAAACGGGCACCACGCGCGGCGGCGATGTCACATCCTGCAAATAACTCAACAGACGACCAAAGGTTTTAAGGCGTTTTTGCCGGTCGCTCGTTTGCTCAAGCTCCCGATTCAAGCCGTTAAAGTGGTCATGGAATCGAGTGTCGATAAGCCCCAGAGCAGCACGGCTTTGGGCCGCATCGCGGTTGTAGTAGTTCCAGCGAAACATGCGCCAGAACACATTACGGTCGGCCTGGGCGATATTCGCGCGCACTACATAGCGGGTATCTAGAGCCGACAAAGGTTGCAGCTCTGATGTTTGATCGCAGCGACTCAACTGTTTGGCTGCCAAAAACGTCAACTGCTGATGCACTGCGCTTTCGTAGCCAAAAGCCGGCATAGCCGCAATCAGCAAAAGCCAGGCGACCCAGCGCGACCGGGCACCGCTAAAACCACTTAGGGTCGATCTAGGCCACATAAAAAGGCGGCTGTGTTGGTAACGGCATAACACGTTCATCCGTTTCTAATTCGTCCAGCAACTGCTGTAGTGTCTTACCCGTATTTGGCCACACTACGTCCGGCACCAATTCTACTGCCGGCTGCAACACGAAGAGCCGGTTCTTGGCCCGCGGGTGCGGTAACACAAAGTTTTCCGAGTCACGCAATTCATCATCAAACAGCAACAAGTCCAAATCCAGTTCGCGCGGTGCGTTGCGCACATG
Source organism: uncultured Gammaproteobacteria bacterium (assembly GCA_913050035.1). Classification (GTDB taxonomy): domain Bacteria; phylum Pseudomonadota; class Gammaproteobacteria; order Pseudomonadales; family Azotimanducaceae; genus UBA4421. The sequence continues at coordinate 21,511 of CAJXAC010000015.1, forward strand.
CTTTTCACCCCGACCAAACTGGCGTTCCAATTGCTTTAGTTCAGCCAGTAATTGTTCCGGCAGCAGACCGTCAATGGGGTCAAAAACTGCCGCCGAATTAACAAAATCGCCCGAATCTGGCGGGCAGTCAACCGGCGTGGTGCGCCACAACCGCGAGCTGCGCAAACTGCCCGGCTGAGCGAAACGGACCAAAGCCTCAATCGCCGCAACCATCGTTTGCGTTGAATCTCCACGGTTCGACCCGAGCCCTAACAGCACCATCTACAACAACTCTTAACTATGAACCACCAAAATATAGAGAACAGGACGGAAAGCAACCGCAAACCACCCGTGATCGGGGCAAATTACCGAATCTTCAACAATAGTCTTAAGGCAGCCGCTGGTAATGCTGAAACGAATTCTTAACTACGATGCATCTAAAGTTGCAGACCTCGAACGCCGGCACCTATCGAATAGTAATCGGGCCAAACCGACCATTGCGGTAAACCCGCAACATTAGGCGTCGATTGTCCCGCCGCACCGCCTCGCGCAGCTCGGCGATATCCGTGACCGTATTGCGGTTGGCACCCACAATGATATCCCCTGATCGCAACCCGTAAGCGTAGGCCGAACTATTGATCATAACTTCCGCCACCACCACGCCACCGCCAAGATCATCTGCAGCGCTAAGATTTTGCAACACTACACCATTAAGCCGCGGCGTTATTCGTTGTCCCGCCACCTGTTCTTGGGTGTCCGCAAAAATCTCCAGCGTCAGTGTTTGCTGCTCACCTTGGCGCACCAGCACAATGTCCAATCGATCGCCAATAAACATCACAGCTGCTTGATTTTCAAAGTCCGCAACACTGGTAATTTTTTTGTCGCCCATTTGCACAATGACATCGCCCGGAGTGAGTCCGGCTTTTTCTGCCGAACTCGCCGGCTGAACATCCACCACCACCACACCCGCCGGCGCACCGTCGGCGGGCAATACGTCAAAGGCTTTCGCCAGCTCGCGATTGAGCGGCTGCACGACCGCTCCGACATAACCTCGATTAACTTCACCGTTTTCGATCAGTTCGGCAATAATCGCCGCGGTCATATTGGCGGGAATCGCAAAGCCAATGCCCACATTACCGCCGCTGGGTGCGTAGATGGCAGTATTAATACCTACCAGATCACCACGCAGATCCACTAATGCACCACCTGAGTTGCCCGGATTGATGGGTGCATCGGTCTGAATAAAATCTTCATAGCCCTCTATGCCTAGGCCACTGCGACCCAAAGCACTGACAATACCGCTGGTTACCGTTTGATTCAGACCAAAGGGATTGCCGATGGCAACCACGAAGTCGCCAACCCGCAACGCGGCACTGTCGGCAAATTGAATGGCCACCAGGTTCTGCGCTGATACCTTCAACAACGCAAGATCGACTTGGGGATCACGACCCACCAGTTCGGCTTCCAAGGTGCGGCCGTCAGAGAGACCAACGGTGATCTCATCGGCTCCGTCGATAACATGGTTATTGGTAACGATATAGCCCTTGGCCGCATCAACCACCACACCAGAACCAGCACTTTGGGTGCGACGGTAACGGCGCCGGCTTTCAGGAATATTAAAAAAGCGCCGAAAAAACGGATCCGCCAATAAGCGATTGTGCTCAACTACCGTTGAGCGAGTAGCAATATTAACGACGGCCGGATTAGCCCGCTCCAGCATGTCGGCAAGGCTAGGCAGCGCCACCGTAGATTCACCATTTGCGTCGGCAATCGCCGCAGGCAGTGCCGCCTGCAAAGACCCACAAGCCGCAAGCAAAATTATCCCAAGAATAGATCGATACCGCTTTGCACTCGCCACAGGCTAAGTCACTCCAGCTAATTTATGTACTTGTGTTGTGGGCATCAGCACTGGCGATCCACACCACCACAAAGGCTACTAACGACGTTACTAACGCGCCGATATAGGCAAAAGTATAGGACCCAAGGATGTCAAAAACCCAACCCAAACAGAAGGGTCCAACAGCCACACCCAATACCGAAATTGCATTGGCCCGCGCAAACAATTGGGGATAGATGTCCACGGGAAATCGTTCCGCTAACCACAACGGCTGAGTCATCAGCAGATTTCCCACGCTCAAGCCAAATACCGCTGCCGCGATTACTCCAACTACGGCATTCGGTGCCAAAGCGATCAACGCCATACCCAGGCTTTGCAGCAGTAGGTTACCTAATGCGAACCAACGAATCGAAATCCGACTCACCAGCCAGCCACCAAAGAAACGACCACCAATGCTGGCAATAGACAAAGCCTGCACAGCCATAGCCGCCATACCAAAACCACCCAGCAACTCCACGCGACTATAAAGGTGCGCAATACCGCCCACCTGAGACGCCATAATGAGCACATAGGCTAGCGCCAATAGCACATAAAACCGGCTACGCAGCGCCGCCGCCAGATCGGCGGCGAGAGTTTCTGATTGCTGTTGCTGAGCCTCAGCGGATTCGACTGCTGCTGTTGCAGCGCTAGGAAATCGCAAAAACAGCGCAATCGGCACCACGGTAACAATCAAGAACGCCCCCAGCCCGTGCATGGTCAGATCTAGCCCTAAGGCGTTCATAGAATAGGCAGAGACGGGTGTGATTAAAAAACCGCCAAGCGACAGCCCGGTCGACGCAATGGCAAGGGCCATGGAACGCTCAGGTCCAGGAAACCAGCGGGTAATCAGCGTGGTGGAAATAACAATGGAGATGCCGGCATTACCGACACCAAATAGCGAAAACAACAAATAGACCTGCCACAGGGTATCAGCAAAACCAACCAACCCCACCGATACACCCGAAACCAACGCCCCAACGATAACAACCTTGCGTACCGACCAGACCCGCAATAAATCAGCCACGTACAAACCGGCAACACCGCCAACCACAAAAAATAGGCTCACGGCAAAGGATATATCTGCCAGCGAGACCGCCAATTCTACCGCAAGCCGATTGATGTACACCGACATATTGTAGAACCCCAACCCCGAACTAACAGTCTGCATAAGCAACGTCAGCGCAACGATCACCCATCCGGCACGATTACCCGCCGGCAGGTCAGAGGAGTTTTGTAAATCCGGAGATAACGCCATAAAACCTATCAACCTTGATGAAAAACGCGCCGACTGAATGCGCTCAGCGGTCGGAGCAGAACCCGGAGCAAGCGCAGGGGCGCGAGCGCGCAACACTATAGAACCGACCTAATAAAAGGTCTATCGTGCTGGTCTTCAGAAAATAAACAGGGAAGAGAGCGTGGAGCTAGAAAATAAAATCATCGTGGTCACCGGCGGCGCCAGCGGCATCGGCAGAGAAATGTGCCGACGCTTCGCACGCGAGGGCGCAAAGAAAATAGTCGTCGCTGATTTGGACGCTGCAGGGGCTGCTGCCGTGGCTGAGGAGATTGACGGTATCGCAATGGGTGTGGATGTCAGCGATGAAGCCCAGATTGTGAACCTGATCGAGACCACTGAGAACGATGTCGGTCCTATTGATCTGTTCTGCTCCAATGCTGGCATAGGAATCGGCCGGGGCATCGACACAGCAGACGATGTTTGGCAAACCATTTGGGAGGTCAACACCATGGCCCATGTGTGGGCAGCTCGCGCGCTGGTTCCGCGCATGATCGCGCGTGGTGGCGGCTATCTGTTGAACACCTCATCAGCAGCCGGACTGCTCAGCCAAATTGGCTCGGTAACTTACGCGGTAACAAAACACGCAGCGGTCGCATTGGCCGAGTGGTTGTCGATTACCTATGGCGACCGGGGCATTAAGGTATCCGTACTGTGCCCACAAGCGGTGCGCACTGCCATGACCGCTAAGGGGCCAGGCGTCGCCGGAGTTGACGGCATGATTGAACCGGAAATGGCGGTTGAGGCCGTAGTAGAAACCCTGCGCGAAGAGCGATTTTTGGTCCTACCGCATCCAGAGGTTGCCGAATACATCAAGCGTAAGACCTCCGACTATGATCGTTGGCTTACCGGCATGCGGCGCCTGCAGCAACAGTACAGTCGCGCAGACAGCTGATTAGCCCGCGTCTTCTATGTAGCCGTTTAAGCGCAGAGCTTCGAGCAGACCCACGAGGATCAGATCAGAGACCACGTGGTCGAATAAATCCTCGCGGTCAAACAGGTGGGCGAAACCGCCGGTGGCAATCACCACTGGCGGTTCCTCGGCAAATACTTCCGCACTGATGCGCGAGGTCAGTTCGCGCACCATGCCAACGTTGCTCCAATACAGACCTCGCTGGATGCTCTCAGTCGTGGTCTTACCCATCGCCTCCTTGGCGGGTTTGATTTCTACCGAAGGTAATTTCGCAGTTTTAGATTCCAGAGCTTCCATAGCCAAACGGATGCCGGGCATGATGTTGCCACCCAAGAACACCCGATCTTTGGACACCGCACAGACCGTGGTGGCGGTACCAAAGTCGACAACAATAAGATTACGCTCAGGAAACAATTTAACCGCCCCCATGGCGTCGGCAATACGATCGCTGCCCACTTCCTTGGGATCTTTGTAGCTAATCTGCAAACCGGTTTTTAACCCCGGCCGCAGCACCATGGGGTCGACGTCAAAATATTTCTGACAGCATGCCCATAGGGTGTAGTTCAATTCGGGTACCACCGACGAAATGCCAATGGTTTTGACCGCTTCTGGCGCCACGCCGTTCTCCCGCAAAGCGCCGCGCAGAAACACCCCGATTTCATCCGACGAACTGCGCGACGTTGAGGCATAACGGAATTGCACACTCAATTCGCCACCGTCAAAAACTCCGCAAAAGATCTGACTATTACCAACGTCGAGTACAAGAATCATGGCTTATTCCAAAGTTACTAGTGCACATCCACCGGCTGTGGTGGTGGGCAATTATCAATTAACCGTACCTCACCGTTGCCGCTGGGCAGCACAATGGCGCCAAAGCGTCGACCGGCGTGGGTTTCCACATAATCTACCCGCACGCCCAGCGCTTGCAGTTGCGCAACAGCCGCGTCATCACTCGGTGCGTTGTGCAGTATCTTATTAAACTGCCCAGCCTTGGCTCGCGCGCATGCATCAAGCAATTGATTACGCGACGACATGGCCAACCCGTCCGCTTCGCGCACGGTATCGCAACCAATAATTTGCACCGGCAAAAAGAACGCCGCACTCATATCTTGAATCAAGCGGAACTGCTGATAGTCCTTGAGACCGAAATACGCTGTATTTGGACTAACAATATTTAACAGCTTCATCACCACGGTCAGCACACCGGTAAAATGTCCCGGCCGATCAGCCCCACACAACCCTTTACTAAATCGGGTCTCGTCCAACTGAAAGCTAAAGTCATCGGGGTAGATCTGCGCATAGGTTGGCAGCAGTACAGCGTCCACCCCTGCCTGTTCTGCCATCTGCAAATCAGCGTCTAATGTTGCAGGGTAGGCTGCTAGATCTTTGGGGTCGTTAAACTGAGTGGCGTTAAGGTAAATACTCAACGCCGTCTTGCTGTTTTCAGCCACACAGCGCTGCAATAGCGACTGATGCCCAGCATGCAGCGCACCCATAGTCGGCACAAAGCCTAAGTCTTCATCATCAAGCCCACGGCGCCAATCGCGCCACTGCTCAAGATCAGTAAAAACTTTCACTGATAAGCTTCCTGGCAGGTCGGAAATGCCCCTTCTGCCACGTCATTGTGAAAATGATTCACCGCATCTGTGAGCGCTTGATGCCCGGCCATGTAATGCCGCAAAAACTTTGGCTTAAAGTCTGCCTGCATGCCCAGTAAGTCCTGCAGCACCAGCACTTGGCCATCAGTAAAGGGACCAGCACCAATGCCTATGGTCGGTATAGACAACGCCTGAGAGATTTTGCGACCGAGCATTTGCGGTACACATTCAAGCACTAGAGCAAAACAGCCCGCCTGCTCCAAAGCCTTGGCATCCGCCAATATCTGCTCCGCCGCTGCCTCAGCACGGCCTTGTACCTTGTGGCCACCAAAAGCCTCAACAGACTGTGGGGTTAAACCCAAGTGACCCATAACCGGCACACCGGACTCAACAATGCGCGCCATCAGATCAAGCTGCCCGGCAGCGCCTTCAATCTTCACCGCGTTGCTGCCGGCACGCATCAGTTGCGCAACCCCTTCCAAAGCCACGTCTTGGCTATACCGGGCCTGCATAAATGGCATGTCACCGACAATAAATTTGCTCGGTGCACCGCGGCGTACAGCGGCAATGTGCGTTGCCATCATGTCCACAGTGGCGTGCACTGTACTTGGAAACCCGTGCATAACCATGGCCAAACTGTCGCCCACCAGAATAGTGTCGACATCCGTCTGGTCGAGGATTTGTGCCGACCAAAAGTCGTAACACGTCACCATAGAGAGTTTTTCGCCACAGACTTTGCGGCGCGCGAAATCATTAATGTTCATTGAATCAGTGCTCCACGCAACAGGAGCACCGTGTTCGATTGCACGAACAGGCTAACTAGTAACATACCGGCGCTTCCTGGTACCTGCCTAAAAGATCAGGTCCTAACGTTGTATGAATCAGATCGAAAAGATCCCCCCAGTCTCTGCCTGCAAGCCTTTAGGGCTAGCTGTGGTCAGAGCTTGGGCGAAAAGTACCGTAACCAGGTTAGCCTGTCGATAGGTACTAACCCGGCTGATAACCGTTCATAGTCACCACCGCCTTACCGATAACCTCGCGATTTTCCAACAAGCGCATAGCGTCCACTGCCTGTTCTAGGGGCAGCGCATGGCTAATGTAGGGGTCGATCTCGCCAGCCTCGGCCATAGCGTGCAAACGGTCTCGATTTTCCTGACCCTTTACTGGGTCCAGCCGGCCGTATTCACCAGCACGCACACCAATAACCGACAACTGCTTAATCAGAATTAAATTTACCGCCGCCTGCGGCCAACGACCACTGGTAAAGCCAATGGTTAACAGCCGCCCGCCAACGTTGACACAGCGCATGCTCTCATCAAATACATCACCCCCCACCGGGTCGTACACCACATCGGCACCGCGACCCTCGGTAAGCGCCTTAACCTGATCGCGAAAGCCGCCTAACGAACCATCCGCTTGAGTGTAGTTAATAACATGGTCAGCCCCGCGCGACTGCACCACTGCTAACTTATCGTCGCGGCCGCCGGTACCGATGACCTGAGCACCGAAGTATTTGCCCAAATCCACCGCCGCCATGCCGACACCACCGGTAGCACCGTGCACGAGCAAATGTTCGCCGGGCTGCAAATCACCGCGCCGGTACAGGGCGACATAGGCCGTTAAATAGGCGGTTTGATAACTGGCCGCCTTGGCGTAGTCCATACCCTTGGGCAGCGGTTTCAGCTGGGACTCATCCACTACCACGGCCTCGGCAAACCCGCCGTAACGCATACTGATAATGACCGCATCACCTTCTTTTACCGAAACCCCCGGCCCACAGACCTCCACATCGCCGGCCGCTTCACCCCCAGGGGCAAAGGGCAATGGCGGCTTAAACTGATATTTGCCCTGAATCATCAATAGATCTGGAAAGTTCACCGCACAGGCTTTTAGGCGCACCCGCACCTGTCCAGGGCCGGGCGCAGGCATGTCCACCTCACGCAATACCACCGAGCCAATGTCTTCCGAAATCGCGTCGCACATAAGCGCGTTAATTCGCGTCATAGAGCCTCCCCACATTGTTACAAGGTGCCCACAAACCCATGGTCACCCGGGCGGCGACCTAAGCACCGCGCATGCCTAGATGGATTGATCAGATAAATCTGCTTCAGCGCCCCCAAAACACGCCAAGCAAAAAGACCTAAAGCGCCAACACCATCGCCAAAATCAGTACCGCGAACGCAATAACCCAAATCATGCCGGTACCGTCGGTTGCCCGTTGCTCTGGATCTGCTCCATCTTGCTGTTCAGACTGGTCAAGTTGGTCAGACTGCTCGGTATTCTCTTCATCGCTCATGCGGACATCTCCAGTGGCATTAACACCGGCGGTAATCGCCCGTGCAGCGCAAACGTTAGCAAAAAAAACCACCCAACGAACCCAACCGGCAGCGAAATCCCCTTGGGTTTAAATCCTGTACAGCACTAGCCTTCAAGCGCAGGTCCATCAAAACGCTCCAGTGCCGCAAACTCAGACACCGGCTTACGCGACAGCTTAGTGAGTTGCTTAACAGGCTTACCCATGGGAATCATCGCCGCAAAGGCATACTGAGACGGCACCCCAAGCAGCTCATGCAGCGCCGGCTCCTGCGCCCCAACAAAAGTAGTCAGGGTACCGCCCAGGCCTTCGTTTCGGGCGGCCAGCAGAATATTCCACGCAAATGGGTATATCGAACCGCCGGAAATCACCCCAATGCGATCCAGACCAGAATCGAACGACGCCACCACCGCCAAATCCACAAATACCAGCAACACCACCGGCGCACCGGTGAGCTTGTCGACAAACCCCGGCGGCAAAGTTGTCGCCGCCACCTGCTCGTCAGAAACCGCAGAGGCATTAATAGTATTCCAAGGCGCTTCGCCAGCCTGCACCTGCGCCACATAACTGCGAAACCCGGGTTCAATCAACTCACCCAGCCGCGCCCGGGTGGCATCATCCCGCACCACAACCACCTTCCAACCCTGACGATTACCCCCACTGGGGGCAAAGCGCGCGTTGTCTAAAACCCGCGCCAACGTGGCGTCCGACACCGGCTCATCAGTGAAATCCCGCGCCGCAAACGTAGTGCGCATAACGTCATAAAGATCCATAAACAGCTCCCGTCTGAACCGAATAATCTAACAGGGATATTCCTGTTGTCGTCAAAATCTTAAACAAAAAAGTCAGCGGGGAGCTCTTCCCCACTATCTGAAGAGAAACATTTAAGGTCAAATACTCCCATGGCTACCACTCTGCTTTTCAACAAACCCTTTAATGTGCTGTGTCAGTTTCGTGACGCGCAAGCGCGGGCCTGTTTGGGTGACTTTATTGATGTGGACGGCGTTTACGCCGCGGGTCGGCTGGATCGCGACAGTGAAGGTTTGTTGGTGCTGACCGATGACGGCGCGCTGAATCATAAGATTACCGATCCGGCGAATAAGATGTCTAAAACCTATTGGGTGCAGGTGGAAGGCATACCTACTGAGGCGGATCTTGCGCCGCTGGCTGAGGGCATCGAACTCAAAGATGGGCTGTGTCTGCCGGCACAATTTGCTCTAGGAGAACCGGTTTGGCCGGCGGGTGGCTTATGGCCCCGGGTGCCGCCGATTCGGGTACGTCAGTCTATTCCCACCTCTTGGTTGTCTCTGACCTTACGCGAGGGGCGCAACCGTCAGGTACGGCGTATGTGCGCAGCGGTTGGGTTTCCGGTACTGCGGTTGATTCGCTATCGGGTGGGGTCGTGGACGCTGGATGGCCTTGCGTCTGGTGAGTGGCGTCGGCTTTAGTGCTGCTGCGGGTTTTTGCCCGGCTATTCCGCACCGTCAGGTAGGCGCCCCGCAAAGGCCACTTCATTTAGGGCTTTGCGCGGACTGGGTTGCTCGCGCTGTTGCAGCGGCTCAGGCAGATCGTCTTTATTCCCCGGCTCGCCCACAGCCACTATGGCTTGAATCTGCATGTTGTCCGGCAGATTCAGGGCTTGGGGAATTGCATCATGTTCTATACCCCACATGGCGTGGCTGGCTAGCCCCATAGACTGCGCCTGCAAAGCCAAGCTCATCCATGCGGCTCCTGTATCAAAGCTATGGGTGGGCGCTGGCGCGTCGTTGCCCTGATAGGTATTGCGCGATACCACCGCAATAAGTGCGCCGGCGTGTTGCGCCCATGCCTGGTTCATATCCATCAGCAGCGCCAGCATGGCCGGCCAGTGCTCGCTGCCCTTGATCGCATACACAAAGCGCCAGGGCTGGGAGTTGAAGCAACTGGGTGCCCAGCGTGCCGCTTCAATCAGCGCCATCACCTGATCGTGGTTGAGCGCCGCGCCATTGAACGCCCGGGGTGACCAGCGCTGCATAAACTGCGCATCTGCCGGTGCCTGAGCGTCCCGTGTGCTCACTGTTAGCCCTTAAACTCAGCTACAACCGAGGCGATGGACTGTTTGGCGTCGCCAAACAACATGCGGGTGTTGTCGCCGAAGAACAACGGGTTGTCGACACCGGAGAAGCCGGATGCCATAGACCGCTTCAGTACGAATACCGTACGTGCTTGGTCTACGTTAATGATCGGCATACCGTAAATCGGGCTGTTTTCGTCGTTGCGTGCCGCGGGGTTAACCACGTCGTTGGCGCCAATGACTACCGCTACATCGACGTTGTCGATACGTGGGTTAATGTCTTCCATTTCTACCAGTTGGTCGTAGGGCACATTCGCCTCCGCCAGCAGTACGTTCATATGACCGGGCATACGGCCTGCTACCGGGTGTATGGCATACGTTACTTCGGCACCGTTCTTTTCTAATAACTCTCCAAGCTCACGCACTACGTGCTGGGCTTGGGCCACAGCCATACCGTAACCAGGCACAAACGATACCGACTGGGCCGCTTCCAAGATCAGGAAGGCGTCGTCTGCAGTAATAGGCTTCACCTCTCCTTCGACCTTGGTGGCTTGCTTGGCCGCACCAAAGCCCGAGAACAATACGTTCGCCAACGAGCGGTTCATGGCCTTACACATAATATTGGTAAGAATAATGCCCGCCGCACCCACCATGGAGCCGGCAACGATCAATATATTGTTATTAATGGCGAATCCGGCAGCACAGGCGGCAAGACCGGAATAACTGTTGAGTAGCGAGATCACTACCGGCATGTCGGCACCGCCAATGGGCAGTACCGCCATAACCCCAAACAACAGCGCTAGGCCGATAACCGCATATAGGTAAGGCGAATTCACAGCAGGTTCCATGCAGAACAATACCGCACAGGCGACCATGCCGATCAGAATAAGCGCGTTAACAATACGCTGGGCACCGAATACCACGGCCGCTGACGTCATCACTTCGGACAGCTTGCCCCAGGCCAAAATACTGCCGCTAAACGTCATACCGCCAATAATTATGGACAGCAAAATTGTGATGTTGGTAAAGGTACTGTTGTCGATGTTGTACAACGCTGCCCAACCGACCATAAGGCTGGCTACGCCGCCCGAGCCGTTAAACAGTGCGACCATCTCCGGCATGCTGGTCATTTCGACCTTTTGTGCCACTACCGCACCAACAATACCGCCAATCAAGGTGGCGCCGATTATCCATTCCCAGGGCAATATGTTTTTATTGAACAAGGTCACCGCAATCGCAATGAACATGCCCAATGACGACAGGGTATTACCACGCACCGCGGTCGCAGGCGAACCCAGCTGTTTCAGACCGAAGATGAACAGCGCAGCTGCGGCCACATAGCATAGGTTGATCAGTTCAATACTCATGCCTGACCTCCTGGTTGCTCAGTATCTTTCTTCTTAAACATACTGAGCATGCGATTAGTCACTAAGTAACCGCCCACCACGTTGATGGCGGCAAACATCACCGCCGCGGCACCTAAGTAAGTGGCTAGGGGATCGCTGCCGTCGCCAGCGGCAATCAGCGCCCCGACGATGGTGATACCGGAGATTGCGTTGGCACCCGACATCAGCGGCGTGTGCAAGGTCGCGGGCACTTTAGAGATCAGTTCAAAGCCCAAAAATATGGACAGCATTAATACTAGGGCGAGAAATACGGCTTCCATAATTAGCCTCCGCTGTAGATGTTCTTGATGGTTTCATTAACAACCGCGCCGTCGCGTGTAATTACACAACTGCGCACAATGTCGTCTTCAGGATCTAAGTTCAGCGTTTTCGCCTCTTCGTCCCAGAATTCCTGCAATAGATTGACTAGGTTGTTGGAATACATTTCGCTGGCGTTACGTGCCACTTCGCCGGGCAAGTTGCCCTGACCGATGACTTTTACACCGTTAATGTCTACGACTTCGTTCATCACAGAGCCTTCAACATTGCCGCCAGACTCTACCGCCATGTCCACCACAACGCTGCCGGGCTTCATGGCCTCGACCATGTCGCGGCCGACAATTACCGGTGCAGCACGACCAAACAACTGTGCGGTGGTAATCACCACATCGGATTGCGCAATCACCGCCTTCTGGCCTTCGCGCTGCAGCTCCAGTTGTTCCGGGGTCAGTTCTTTGGCGTAACCCTGTTCGGTCTGGCCCACGTCACCCAAGTCAATTTCCACGAATTTAGCCCCTAGGGATTGCACCTGTTCAGCCACTACCGGGCGTGTATCAAAGGCCTCTACCCGGGCACCTAGGCGCTTGGCGGTCGCAATGGCTTGCAGCCCTGCAACACCCGCACCAATCACAAACACTCGCGCCGGGGCAATGGTGCCGGCTGGGGTCATCATCATCGGCATAATCTTCGGACTGTGATAAGCCGCCTGTACAACGGTTACATAACCCGCAAGGTTCGCTTGGGACGACAATGCGTCCATCTTCTGGGCACGGGTACTGCGTGGAATCATTTCCATTGATATCGACGTGACACCCTTTGCCGCCAACGCTTCGATCAGCGCCTTTTCATTGTACGGGTCGAGGAAACTGACACTAATGGCGCCGGATTTAAGCTGGTCTACCTCGGCAGTGTCGGGTTTACGCACTGCCAGGAAAATATCCGCAGCGGCCATCACTTCAGCACGGCTACTAACGATGCTTACGCCAGCATCAGTGTACTGTTGATCGGTGAATCCGGCGGCTTGCCCTGCGCCCGACTCCATAGAAATACTGAATCCGCTCTTAATGAGCTTGGTTGCGTTGGCTGGCACCAGTGCACTGCGCACTTCACCAGGCCAGGTTTCTTTAGCTACGCCTATCAGCATAAAGCCTCCTAGTAGTTTGCTGTTCTCCCAGACTAACCCATCTAACTGTTTCTCCTAGTATTACAGATCAGACGAATCGACCGCACCACTCCCTGTAGCCGCGCAGGTTAACGGGGCAGTGTTATCAAAAAAACGGAATAATTGAAAAGAAATATATTCCACATAAGAAAGATTAAAAGAGCAGCAAAGTGTCGGTACATTTATCCCTTTGCCTCCTTGCATCCCTGCTCTAGGGTTCCCACAATCCATGCCGTGGTTGATTACCAACGGGGAGCGCAATAGCAGCTATGTCGAGTCAGACTAGGGGAATTTCTAATCGCGCGGCGTTAGTCGCCGTAACCATCGCTTTCTTGGTGGGCATCATCGGCAGTCTCGCGGTGCGCCCACCTGGCCAGGTGGCCGGTAGCGTCGCAACCGAAAACGGGCAGACCGTCGCCACACGTATTCGCTGGCGAGTACCTTTGGTTTTTCAAACCACAATTCCTGTATTGGGTGACAACCCGGTTTATGTCGCTGACATTATCGAGCGGGCCAGCGCGGGCGCGGTAAAACTGGACTTATTTGAACCGGGAGAGATCGTACCGGCGTTTTCTATCACCGATGCCGTGCGCGACGGCAAGATCGAGGCCGGCTATACCTGGCTCGGTTACGACCAAGGAAAAATCCCCGCCTCGCCGCTGGTGTCTGCAGTACCCTTTGGCATGGAACCCTGGGAATACAGCGCCTGGTGGTACGTTGGCGGCGGGCAACAACTGACCGAAGAGTTATATAAGGGCCACAATCTACACCCGCTATTGTGCGGGTTAACCGGGCCAGAAACTGCGGGTTGGTTTCGTAACCGCATCGTCAGCTTAGATGACGTCAAAGGCTTAAAAATTCGTTTTGCAGGACTCGGCGGGCGCGTGATCGAGCGCCTAGGAGCCAGCGTGACCATGATCCCGGGTGGTGAAATATTTCAAGCCCTAGAAAAAGGCGCCATCGACGCCAGTGAGTTCGCCCTACCCATCGTCGATCAATCTCTGGGCTTTAACCGGGTCGCCAAATTCAACTACTACCCCGGCTGGCATCAACCGTTCACTTCCTCTCATTTGGTCGTGAATCTAAAAGTATGGGAAGCCTTAGCCCCAGCAGACCAAGCGCTACTGGAGGCAGGCTGCACTGCCGCGGTTACCCGTAACCTAGCTCAGGCTGAGGCTTTGCAGGGTGAAGTGATTGCTGGGTTTCCGGAAATTGGCGTCAATGCTGAACGGCTACCCGAACCGCTGTTGCGCGAGCTGAACCGAGTGGCCGACACTATTATCGCCGAGGAAGCGGCCAAGGATGCAGACTTTGCAAAAATTTTAGCGTCCCAGCAGCAATTCCGCGGCAATTATAAGTACTGGAAGTCCCTCGCCTATTTGCCCCGGGATTTCGATGAATAACACCACTCTGCCCCATATCCCCGCATCCATCGCCATTGACGGCGTTATCGCACGCATCGGCCAAGGGCTATCGTACATTTGGATACTGTTGCTCGGCATCATTGTGGTCAATGTGGTGGCCCGGTATTTATTCGATCAGGGCCGCATAGAACTCGAAGAACTGCAGTGGCATCTCTATTCCGTTGGATTTTTATTTGGCATGAGCTATGCCTATCAGGCCGATACGCATATTCGCGTGGATGTATTGCACGAGCGTATGCGCCCAAGAACTCAGGCGTGGATCGAGCTGTACGGTATTTTGCTGTTCTTGTTGCCGTTTGTTGCCCTGATTTTGATTTACAGCGTACCGTTTGTACTCTCGTCCTATGACCTCAGCGAGGTTTCCGCCTCCCCCGGCGGGTTGCCGCTGCGCTGGTTGATCAAAGCGGCCCTGCCAGCGGGTTTCGCATTTTTACTGTTAAGCGTTATCAGTCGCTTGTTACGGGTTTGGCACTTTCTCTTCTTACGCGAATCCACGGCCGATACCACGCCTATAGAGCGAGGGCAGGAATAATGGCGGCCAACGAAATCCTTGCGGTACTCATGTTCCTCAGCTTTATTGCACTGGTGTTCTCAGGCTTTCCTGTAGCGTGGCTCCTCGGCGGCCTGGCGGTAATTTTTAGTGCCTTGGCCATTGTGCTGCAGGTGGACTTTAATCTGCCCATCGCCCTGGACTGGTCCTATACCTCGCTGTCGGTAGAACGTATTTGGAACGTTATGGAAAACTGGGTGATGGTGGCATTGCCCATGTTTATTTTGATGGGGCTGCTGCTGGACAGGTCCGGTATCGCGAATCAGCTGATGACCAGTTTCGCGCGCTTGTTTGGCCAAGTGCGCGGCGGCTTGGCAGTGACCGTAGCGGTCATTGGTCTGTTACTGGCCGCTACAACCGGCATTATTGGCGCCTCAGTGGTACTGCTCGCCCTACTTGGCCTGCCTGCCATGCTGCAGCAGGGCTACGATAAGAGCTTAGCCAGCGGCACAGTTTGCGCTGTAGGCACCCTGGGTATATTGATTCCGCCCAGTATTATGCTGGTGCTCATGGCTGATCGTATGGCCATGAGTGTGGGCGATCTATTTCTCGGTGCGGTTTTCCCCGGCGCGCTTTTAGGTGGCCTGTATATTGCCTACATTCTATTAGTGGGTTGGCTACAGCCGCATAAAGCCCCCGCGGCGGCTGTCGAGGCCTTTAACTGGCAGGCTGTTATTGACCTCTTCAAAGCCATTTTGCCACCCGCATTCTTAATTCTTGCAGTGCTGGGAAGCATCTTTATGGGCCTTGCCACGCCCACCGAAGCTGCCGGAGTTGGCGCTGCCGGAGCTTTGTTACTGGCTATTGTGAAACGCCAAATGAACCAATCCGTTATGCGCGAGGTGCTGCAAGAAACCACTCGCACTACGGCCTTTATTTTTGCTGTGTTGCTGGGCGCCACTGCGTTTTCTCTGGTACTACGTGGCCTCGGCGGCGATGAATTGATCGAAAGATTACTTTTAGGCCTGCCTTTTGGGCCCACTGGTATTATCATCTGCATCCTCGCCGCGACATTCATTCTTGGATTCTTCCTCGACTGGATTGAACTGACATTGATCGTCTTACCCTTGGTGGCCCCGGTTGTGGCCAACCTGGGCTTCGATCCAGTGTGGTTTACAATCTTGTTTGCGGTATGTCTGCAGACGAGTTTTCTAACGCCACCAGTAGGATTTGCTATTTTTTATCTGAAAGGCGTCGCACCTGAGGGTGTAGACGTAACCACTATTTATCGCGGCGTTTTACCCTTTATTGCGCTGCAGGTTGTCGGCATGCTGATTATCTTTAACTGGCAGCAACTGGTCACTTGGCTTCCGACACAAGCTTATGGTTAGACTCGCGGTTCTTGCCTCCCACGAGGGTACAACTCTGCAAGCGTTAATCGACGCCTGCGCTGCAGGGCATTTGCCTGCCGAGCTGGTCGCGGTAATCAGCAACAATAGCGGCTCTGGCGCCCTGCGACGCGCTGCTGCTGCAAATATCCCAACCCATCATATCAGCGGCAAAACACATGCCAACGAAGACCTCGCGGTACTGACAGCCTGCCAGCAAGCACGAGCAGATTGGGTACTGCTACTTGGTTATATGAAAAAGCTTGGCGAGCAGACTCTGGCGGCTTACAAGGGCAAGATTATTAACACCCATCCCGCTTTGTTACCGAAGTTTGGTGGCAAGGGCTATTTTGGCTCGCGTGTGCACCAAGCGGTAATTGCAGCCGGGGAGACTGAAAGTGGCGCCACGGTGCATTTAGTTGATTACGACTATGATACCGGCCCGATTCTGGCTCAAACCACTGTTCAGGTAATGACCGACGATACGCCAGAGACGTTAGAGACACGAGTCAAAGCAGCCGAACAAGCGCTGCTGGTAAAGACCGTCAGCGAACTCGACACTTAACTTCGCAGTTTCTCTAAGACCTGCCGATGCAACGCTGCATTGGCTGAGGCCACAACATGCCCACCCATGCTCGGGTTACCGCCGTCCCAAGTGGTAATGACACCACCGGCTCCACGGATAATAGGGATAAGCGCCTGAATGTCGTAGGGATTGAGGGATCCGTCTAGACCAATGTGCATTTGCCCCATAGCTACCAGACCAAACAGATAACAATCGCCACCAGTGCAATTAAGTTGCGCCGCAGCGGCTAAGGCTGCGTATTGTGCGCGCTGCTCTGGAGCCAACCACTGGGTACCCGTGGTACAGGTGGTCGCCGCAGACAGCTCAACCAGCGATGCGGTTTTGAGCGGCCGCTCTTGCCCCCTGTGCTGGATGCCCGCTATCACTCCATCACCGAAAAAAAGCTCGTCCGTATAAGGCTGGTACAGCACACCCACGATAGGGTTTTCGCCATCAAATAACGCGAGCAAAACGCCCCAATGCAGCATGCCACTCATAAAAGCGCGGGTGCCATCTATGGGGTCAATAACCCACGTCAGTCCGTTACCTGTCTGCAAGCCGAACTCTTCACCGTATATCCCATGATCCGGATAGGTTTGGCTAATACGCTGTCTGATCAGTCGTTCGGCCTCGCGATCCGCGCGGGTTACTGGATCAAAACCGTCTTGGGCTTTATTTTCCAGCTTCATGCCATCGGCATTAGTCCGAAAATACGGCAAAATCACTGCGCCCGCGGCTCGCGCCACGGCTTTAGCAAACTCCAAGTACTCAGAACGCGCAGCTGTCGTTACGACGACCGCCGGGGTGTAATCGAACATAGACAAATTCTCGAGCGGCTGGTCATGACATCATACAAGACTTAGCGGGCCATAGGATCGGCACAGCTCAAACGCACCGTTCTCGCACGGATGAGGCACGTGGCGATCTGATCGTCAAATCGCTAAAAACAGCCGCTCGCAGCAAATTTTCGAAGGTACAAAGAAAAATCCCATTAACAGGGATTTTCACCTCCTCATGATGTTCAGTCGTGAGATACTTACGCTATGCCCCAAACCGACCTTACCCAAGGCCACGTTCCGCTGTCGCTGGCCCGTCTGACTGCGCCTATGATGATGGGGGTGTCGTCGAGCATCTTAGTGCAGGTTCTGGAAATGGGCTTCATAGGCCAACTAAGCACCGCCCACGTTGCGGCCATCACTTTCACCTTTCCGTTGACCATGGTGCTGACCAGCATCGCCCTGGGAATAAGCATCGGCACATCATCAGTGATCGCTCGCAGTGTGGGCCAACAATCCCACAGCCGCAGCGACAGCGATGACGTACAACGCCTAGGCACCCACAGTTTGATATTAGTGACCGTAGCCATGTCTATTCTGGCGGCGCTTTGCTGGCTGACCTTGGACCCAATATTTCTTGCACTGGGCGCCAATGCTGAGATGCTGCCGCTGATTCACAGTTACCTAGATATCTATCTACCTGGCAGCGTCTTTTTCACTACTAGCATGATTCTCGGCAGCATTATGCGCGCTAATGGCAGCGCAACCGCCCCGGGGATTATCATGACCGTGGGGTCGCTCGTGCACTTACTGCTCGATCCTATTCTCATCTTCGGTTGGTTCGGCCTGCCCGCTATGGAGCTGAGCGGCGCTGCCATAGCCATGACTGTCACCCGTTTCGCGACCCTGATTGTTACTCTGGTTTTTGTCTTCAAGGGTAATATGGTGCTTAACGGGGACCACTTCCAGGCCTTTTTCGCGTCAACCAGGCGCATTCTGCATGTCGGTATTCCTGCGATTGCGACCAACCTTATCGGCCCAGTAACCGCCGCCTATATCACTCGATTGATGGCGAATTATGGCGAAACAGCTGTAGCCGGATTTGGCGTCGCTGGCCGTATAGAATCAGTCGCAGCAATGCTTTTGTTTGCGCTCTCTGGATCCATCGGCCCTTTCGTCGGCCAAAACTTAGGGGCTAAACGCCTAGACCGGGTACGTCAGGGGGTGAGGGCGAGCTACCAGTTCTCGTTACTCTGGGGATTCGCCGTGGCTTTACCAATGTTCATTTTCGGTGAGGCCATCTCAAGTCTGATTGACAGTTCACCCGAGGTCATCGCCATTGCTGCACTGTACCTAGCCCTGGTGCCTTGGAGCTATGGTTGTTGGGGCATGCTGATGATGGCCACAGCATCCTTCAACGCGGTTGGCAAACCTTTGCCAAGCACCGCCTTAGCTTTTGCCAGAATGATTGTCGTTTATATTCCACTGGCATCGGTCCTCGACCACTATTTCGGCTATCAGGGGATTTTCATTGCCACACTGGTCAGTAATTCACTACTCGGTATCGCTGCCTACTACTGGTTTCGCTCACAACTCTCAACTATGTCCGGAGCTTATGCATGATCAAACGCCGCTGCTTTACTATTGGTGCTCTGATCGTGATTACTTCGCTTCTGGTCGTGCTAGCACCGCTATTCATATCAGTATCGCTAATCGCCAGCCTTCTTCCCGCGTTTCGGACCGCGCCGCATAGTTTGATTTTCGTGTACTGGTTTGTAATTTGTGAATGGATGGGACTGGCACGCTTCGCTTGGGTATGGACTTTGTATCGCCACGATCCGAGTTTTATGCGGCGCTTGCGCGACATTCAATTTTGGTGGGGCCAGGCACTTTTTGATCTCGGAAAATGGGTCTTCCAACTAGATATCGAGGTGCGTGGCAGCGATTCACTGGAAGGACCTTGTGCCATTCTGCTATCGCGCCATACCAGCATGGCGGATACGGTTTTACCCCTTTTGTATTTTGGCAAGACCCGCATGGAGAGCCTGCGCTATGTGCTCAAACAAGAACTGCAACTACTTCCCTGCTTAGACATAGGCGGTAACTTACTGCCTAATGTTTTTGTTGACCGTTCAGGGGCCGATAGCGCTGCCGCGGTGCGCGAAGTCAGCGATCTTGTAGCCACCGCTGGGGATGATGAGTCGGTCTTAATATACCCAGAGGGCACCCGCTTCACCCAGAAAAAGCACGACGAATTGGCAGCACGCCGCCCCCAACTGCAGGAGCAGTTGACGCGCTGGCCAGGCCTCCTGCCCCCACGTCTGGGCGGCGTATCCGCTATGTTAGACAAAAACCCGCAAAAAGATCTGGTATTCCTCGCCCATGTGGGCTTTGAGGGTTCAGCCAGCATCCACGACCTCCTCGGCGGCGGCTGGCTTAAGCAGCGCGTTATTTTAAAATTTTGGCGCATTTCCTATCGCGACTTACCAACGGGCGACCCCACAGAATTCTTATTCGCCGAGTGGGACAAAATGCAAAGCACCGTCGATGCGCTAAAGACAGAGCTTGCGACATAAAAGTTTGCCTTTGGATTAGTAAGACGCATTGATGGGAGTCACCATTCTCGACAATCAGCCTTGCCAAACAGCGAAAAAGTTGTCTTCCACTTCAGCATTCTTAATTTTCGGCTAACTAACATCGAGCCAATACCCGCCTTCGGGTAAACCTTTGACATGGCCCGCCGTTGGCGTCGCGAAATGCGTACCAATGACCAAGATATTTTGATTAACCAGCTCGGACAACAGATTCTCTCTGGTGAGGCGGCCTTCTGACTGGTCGTAATCCGCCGACGAACACCAATCGGTGCGTGTCATTTGTACCGGGTGATGAATAC
>CAJXAC010000016.1 GCA_913050035.1 uncultured Gammaproteobacteria bacterium
CCCAGGGGAGAGAGTCTGGGCTCAACGGTATTACGCGCGAAAGTTGTTGGAACATTCGAACTCGGCGCAGACCCTGACTATGGCCTGTTGCTTATGAGTCTAGCTGCTAAGCCCATGGATACATGGGGGCAGTTAGGGCAAACGGGGATGCGCCTGCAGTTGCACAATGCTCTAGATGCGCAGTCGCTAGTTAACAGCTTGGCCAAGGCGCCTAATCTTTGGCAAGGCCAGTCTGAGGTGGTTATAAGCAGTTGGGTCGACGAATACGGCGATCTCTTTCAAGCTGTGGCTTTAGAGAAAACTCTCATGGGCACTTTACTGCTGCTGGTTATCGCTATTGCCGGGTTCAATATCGTGGCGGGGCAGCTGATGATGGTAAGCGATAAACGCGCGGACATCGCAATCTTGCGCACCATGGGCGCGGATCAATCCCTAGTGCGTAACGTATTTCTGCTCCAAGGCTCGTTGGTGGGGCTGGTGGGGACAATAACTGGACTGGTTGTGGGTGTACTCGTTGCCCAGTACGTTAATGAAATTGTCGACGCACTCGAATGGCTAACAGGGCGTCATCTGTTAGACGGCTCTTATTTCGTCAAGGTGCCTAGTCAAATAAAGGGGACTGATCTTTTGCTAACCGGGCTCGCAGCGGGAGGTTTGGCGGTATGGTCGGCTTGGCTGCCGGCCCATCGAGCGAGTCAAATGAATCCGTTGGAAAACCTCAAGGTCTAAGCGCATGGAACAATAGTTGTCGCTAAGATCTGCGCCGATTCCACTTACGTATAATACGCGTGCGCCACAGGAGCTGCGCTAACACGTAACCGCTGACGGCGGACACCCAAGAACAAATCAGGCAGCCAAGCAAGAACGGATAGCCGATTCGTGGAGCGTTATCTAGGAACCAATTGAAGTTCCAAGAGAAGTTGTCCATTGAGGCTTCTACACCCAATAACCAAGCCCCTAACTTGTACGCAAAGTAGAACATCGGCCCCATGGTGACCGGGTTGCTGATCCATACCAGTCCAACGCTGATAGGTAAGTTGGCTTTAAGCCAAATTGCGCCAAGTGCTGCAAGTAACATCTGTGCAGGTACCGGCACAAAGGCGCAAAAAAGGCCAATAAAAACAGCGAGCGAGACAGAATGACGGTTTACATGCCAGAGCTGCGATCGTTCGAGCAGGTGCGCGACGGGCTGCAGGGAGGAATTCCTGCGGATCTTGTCTGCGTTTGGTAAGTACTTTAGAAGGGTTTTTTTAGGCATTACTAAATTGTTAGTGCGCGGCAAATTTCAACGCCTTGCTAGTCACGGTGGAGTTAAAGGATCAACGTCAGGGTAATTATATCTTGATAGCGGGGGTTTTAGTCGCCGTTTTTCGAGTTGTTCTCGTGTGGCAGCGGCGCTACTGGGTACCTTACCCCAGTGCACAGGGCCGAGATTTGCGCCTGAGAATGCAAGCGGATCAAGTGGTTACCGGGCGGGTTGGGGGAGTAATGTGGAATAGTCTGATCCAAGGATACCTTCTTACTCAGCGTGACCATTGGCTGGTTCGGGAGCGGTGACCTGAGCTGCGTCTGCCTGGCGGATTAACTGGCGTAACGAGTCCAACAGTTCAGTTTGTTCCTCGTTATTGAGAAAGCGCCCAATCTCCAGCTCAGTGCCCTTGTGTACTAAGGAAACCTTTTTTCGGTACCACGGATGGAATGCGGGTTGCACTTGGATTTTGGTAAAAAATCGCTGCCACTGGTAGGTCTGTTGTGGGCGTTTAACACCCACTTCCAGAGTGATGGTCTCTGGCGATAAAGAAAGCACTTCTTGGAGGCTCGAGCGGCGCAAGCACAACCATAAACAATAGCTGAGAACTGCCATCTCCAGCGCAGTGAAAGGCAGCACAACCCAATAGCCCATGGCCGTAAAAGCCAGGGCGATACTGAACGAAATGGTCATCATAAACATCAGAAAATAGCCCAGGGCCTTCCAGCTCATGGAATGGTTGGGTTGCATGGTAATGGTTCCAACTACCTTGTCTGGGCGTTCGTTGGGGGCATGGGATATGCATCTGATCATCGGTCTGTGGCCTTCAAAACTGTCAGTTAGTTCACTGGAATCGTTGTCGAAATGCTGTGAAATAAGCTATGCATAAATGGGACATAGCTTGAAATAGTGCGCTTTGACCACATTTTAGCAGGCAGTGAAACAAGCTTGTAATGGATTAGATCGGCAGGCGGAGTAGACATGAAAGAATTTACCCAACGGGTCGAGGCGGCACTGAATAGTGCTCAAAGCTTGGCGCTATCACTGCAGCACGCGGAGCTTAAGCCACTGCATGTGCTTGCGGCGTTTATCGACATAAATGAATCGCTGGCTGCAGAGGTGGCCGCTGAGCAGGTCATCTCGTCCCAGCTGCGTAAACAAGTGAAGACAGCGCTGAATGATCTGCCAAGATTGGGCCAGTCTGCGCAAGAGCTGCGTATGAGCAGTGACTTGGTACAAGTTTTCGAGGCGGCGCGGGAATACAGCGAAAAAGCGGGTGATCATTATGTGCCCGAAGAGTGGGTATTGCTGGCGCTTTTAGAAGAACCAAGACTGCGTCAGCTACTAAAGCCATTAGGATTTTCCCCAGAAGTAATTCGAGCGGCTGCGAACACGCGGCGTCAAGGAGACAAAGTGTTAGATAAAAATGAAGAAGATCAGCGTTTGGCATTAGAAAAATACACGATAGATCTCACCGCCCGAGCCCTCGAGGGCAAGCTGGACCCAGTGATTGGCCGCGACGAAGAAATTCGCCGCACCGTGCAGGTGCTGCAACGAAGAACCAAAAATAATCCAGTGCTTATTGGCGAGCCGGGTGTGGGTAAAACGGCCATTGTTGAAGGATTAGCGCAGCGGATTGTAAACGGCGAAGTTGCTGAGTCTCTGAAAGACAAAAAAGTATTGTCCCTAGATATGGGTGCCTTAATTGCAGGCGCTAAATATCGGGGTGAGTTTGAAGAGCGGCTTAAAGCGGTGCTGAACGATCTGAGTAAACAAGAAGGTCGGGTAATATTGTTTATTGATGAACTGCATACCATGGTCGGCGCTGGTAAAGCCGAGGGTGCGATGGATGCCGGCAATATGCTGAAGCCAGCGCTGGCGCGAGGCGAGTTGCACTGTGTCGGTGCGACCACTCTCGATGAATACCGGACCTTCATCGAAAAAGACGCAGCGTTAGAGCGGCGATTCCAAAAAGTGCAGGTCGACCAACCAGATCTGGAGAGCACCGTAGCGATCCTACGGGGGCTGAAAGAGCGCTATGAGGTGCATCATGGCGTCAATATCACTGACCCCGCAATTGTCGCTGCTACCACTTTGTCCCATCGCTACATTACTGATCGGCAATTGCCCGATAAGGCGATCGACCTCATTGATGAAGCTGCGAGTCGGATTCGCTTAGAAATAGATTCAAAGCCCGAAAGTATGGATGCCCTGGAGCGTCGTCTCATGCAGATTCGTATGGAGATTGAGGCGCTGAAAAAGGAACAGGACGATGCGAGCCAGGCGCGTCTGAAAGAGTTGCAAAACACAGCGGCTGAGCTGGAACAAGACTACGGTCGACTTGATGACGTTCTGCAGCAAGAGAAAGCGACGCTGAAGGGTGCGCAGGGCACAAAGGAGGCGTTAGAGGCAGCCCGCTTAGAGTTTGCTGCTGCTCGGCGGGAAGGCGATTTAACTCGAATGTCGGAGCTGCAGTACGGCGTCATTCCGGATCTTGAGAAGCGCGTTGCCCAAGCGCCCGAAACAACCCAAGGAAATCAGCTGTTACGGGACCGGGTTACAGCAGAAGAAATTGCCGAGGTGGTTGCTAAGTGGACCGGAATTCCTGTCGCTCGACTTATGTCAGCGGAAAAACAGCGGCTATTGCACCTGGAAGAGGAATTGTCGAAACGCGTGGTTGGCCAACAGTCAGGTATCGAAGCGGTGAGTCAGGCGGTGCGCAGAGCGCGTGCAGGATTGGCCGAGCAGGGCCGGCCGAATGGCTCGTTCATGTTTCTTGGGCCTACCGGAGTTGGCAAAACAGAGCTGTGTAAAGCGCTGGCGGAAGTGCTATTCGATAGTGCCGAAGCAATGTTACGCATCGACATGTCCGAGTTTATGGAAAAACATTCTGTCGCTCGATTGATTGGCGCGCCCCCCGGTTATGTCGGTTATGAAGAGGGCGGTTACTTAACCGAGGCGGTGCGGCGCAAGCCCTACTCGCTGATTCTGCTGGACGAAATCGAGAAGGCTCATGCCGACGTGTTCAATATCCTGTTGCAGGTGCTAGATGACGGTAGGCTTACCGATGGCCATGGCAGAACAGTCGATTTCAGCAATTGCGTATTGGTGATGACCTCTAATCTTGGCTCCGAAGCCATCCAGGCTTTGACTCAAGATGGCAATGAGGCGCGAATAGAGAGCACGGTCATGGGCATTGTGGCTCAGCATTTTCGCCCCGAATTTATCAATCGAATCGACGATGTGGTGGTCTTTAAACCCTTAGGGGAGGAGCAGATCGGGCAAATCGCCAAACTGCAACTCGATGCATTGAATGTGCGTTTGGGTGAACAGGATTTGCAGCTCACTCTTGCTGATGATGGATTAAGCGCAGTAACGAGCGCGGGATATGACGCGGTTTATGGGGCGCGACCATTAAAACGCGCGATACAACGTTTGGTAGAGAATCCGCTGGCAAATCAGATATTGGCCGGAAAGTTTGCGCCAGGTACGGAGATTTTAGGTGAATGGGACGGCGAGCAACTCATTTTTACTGAAAGTGCGCCATAAGATAGATATTGTATAAATATACAGTATCGGTACAATAACCCCATGGAAACTGGCAATCCAATACAGCAAGACTGGCTTTCTGAGTGCGTCATCGACGTAGATGATGACACGGCAGCAACGGCAGCAACAGCTGATAGTGGCAACGCCACGCAGTCGGATACACCGTTGGGCGCGACGTTGCCGTTATTTGCTGAACCCGAACAGCATGCCTTGGTTGTAGCCAAGGCTACTGGGCGGGAAAAATTGCAGCGGCAACTCAGAGGTTCCTGGGTTAAACAAGCCGGTCATTCAAGTAATTCCAGAGAGTTAGAAGAAATTCGGCGATGCGCTCTAGGGGCCGCTGATCCCGTTCTCGAGCACCTCAATTCTGCGATGGATTTAGCGTATTCATTGCGAACGCGGTCGCCCCAGCGCTCTAAACGACAGAGTAAGACAGCAGGTGTTTTGATCTGTCGGCATCTTGTTGCTGCCTTAAAGCTGGCCGATGCTGCCCAGCACGCAAAAAATTAGTTATACGGTTCGCTGAACTATCACACTAAGCACAGTATTCCGGCTAACATAGAGGCTCCGTAATAAAAGGAGTCGCTGCGCGGTGCTGAAAAAATGTCTTTTTCCCGTGGCTGGCTACGGTACGCGGTTTCTGCCGGCCACCAAGGCTATGCCTAAAGAAATGCTACCGATACTCGACAAACCACTGATTCAGTATGGTGTAGAGGAAGCTGCTGACGCTGGCTTGAGCAACATTTGCTTTGTTACCGGGCGTGGTAAGCGGGCGATAGAAGACCATTTTGATGTCAGTTTTGAGCTCGAAAGTTCTATTGCGGGCACCGGTAAAGAAGAGGCCTTGCAGGGCATCCGAGGCTTAATCGACCAGTGTTCTTTTTCCTACACGCGGCAGCGCCAAATGTTAGGCCTTGGGCACGCCATTCTAACCGGCAAGCGCATCGTTGGTGATGAGCCGTTTGGAGTCATACTTGCAGACGACCTCTGTCTAACGTCAGAAGACGAACAGGGTGTAATGGGGCAGATGGCTGCTCTGTATGAGCAATATGGCTGCAGCATCGTGGCCATTGAAGAAGTTCCCGCAGATCAGGTGCATCGGTACGGGGTTATTGCCGGCGAGCCAATCACTAAGGATCTGTTGAAAGTCACAGATATGGTGGAGAAACCAGAGCCCGAGCATGCACCAAGTAACCTGGCAATTATTGGTCGCTACATTCTGACCCCGGATATTTTCGATATTCTCCAGGGAATCCCCGCCGGTCGTAATGGCGAAGTGCAAATTACGGACGCCTTACTGCAGCAGGCCCAGCAGGGTAAAGTGTTGGCCTATAAATTCCGTGGCCGTCGCATTGACTGTGGTTCCGTTGAAGGATTTGTAGAAGCCACAAATTATTGTTTCCAACGAATGGGCTAATTAACCGATGTCGATTGAATTTGCACTCGATCAAGCCGCTGCGCGTGTGAGCGCGCCGACTACTTTGCGCAGGCCTATGGGGTTGGATCAGTTACCCACACCTGCATTGGTTTTAGAACGTGCTGCAATGGAGCGTAATATGCGCAAAATGGCTGATCACGTTCACGCTGCGGGTAAAGGTTTTCGCCCCCACAGTAAGACCCATAAGTGTCCAACTATCGCCAAGCTACAGGTGCAGATGGGCGCGGTTGGAATATGCGCGGCCAAGATCAGTGAGGCGGCGATTATGCTCGAGGCTGGAATTCCGTCGGTGCTGATTACTTCGCCGATTGCTACGCCAACGAAAGCCCAGGCGCTCAATTCTTTACTTGGCACATACCCCGATTGCGAACTGCTTTTAGTAGTTGACTCCGAGCAAGGCTTAGCAGCGCTCCAAGAGGCAATAGCGCCAGAGCGGCGCTTGGGCCTGTTGGTGGATATTGATTTGAGTATGGGGCGCACGGGTACCCGCGAGGTAGATACTATGTTGCGGCTGATTGATGCCGTAATGAACGATGTGCGCTTCGAATTTCGTGGTATTCAACATTATGCCGGTCATCTTATGCACATCGAGGACTATTCAAAGCGCCGGGATAAGTCCTTGGCCTCTTGGTCACGATTGGACGAGTTTTTCACTGCGTTGGCAGGGCGGGGCATCTCCCCGGAGATTGTTACCGGGGGTGGGACAGGTACTTACGATGTCGACGTTGCGGTGGAACGCCTCACCGATATTCAAGTGGGCAGCTACATCTTTATGGATGAGGAGTATCGGGTTTTGGCCAGCTCAGGTGCCAGTCGTTTCGAAGATTTTGAACTCGCTTTGACCGTAGCATGTAGCACTATTAGTCAGCCTCAATCCAAGACCATTACGGTTGATGGCGGGTACAAAGCTTTTGCATCTGATTCGGTAAATCCGGTTTGCGACGACTTACCTGGCGTTGAATTTCGTTTTGCCGGCGACGAGCATGGTGTGCTGATTCTTGGTGAGGGTCAGCAAGAGGTGCGGCTTGGTCAGGTGTTGAGATTTGCCGCGCCCCACTGTGATCCGACCGTTAATTTGCACGACTATTACTGGATTTTGGAAGACGATGGTTTAGTGCACAGCGTTTGGCCCATCAGTGCGCGAGGTTGCAGTTGGTAGCAAATATTTGGACAGATCAGGCGTCGCCGTGATCGAAGTGATTTTAGCAGGTGGCTGGTTAATGTTGCCGATTCTAAGTTGCAGCGTGGTTGCGGTGGCAATTTGTGTAGAGCGCTACTGGTCGCTACGCCAAGACTTGGTCGCCCCGCCGGAGTTGTTAACGCTGACTCTCGCGCAAATGCAGCAAGTTTTGGGCGATCCCGAGTCGCGCGAGCAATTACGCAACCACTCGCCGTTGGGCGCGGTGTTGGGTGCTTTAGCCCAGACTGATGCCGATCAAATAGAACGCGTGAGAGAGGCGGCCTTGGCCAGTGTTGCTCACGACCTTGAAACCTATCTCACAGCCTTAGGAATTATTGCGTTAATCAGTCCGTTGTTAGGTATTTTAGGTACCGTCGTTGGCATGATCGATGTTTTTACTTCCGTGGTGTCCGCCTCTGGGGAGACGGCAGCGCTGGCTGGCGGCATTTCCACAGCGCTCATTACCACTGCCGCAGGCTTATCGATTGCGATCCCCACATTGATCGCCCACAGATTACTGTTGCGCAAGGTCGATACGTTACTGGTAGTCCTGGATGAAACCAGTCAGCGTTGGTTGATGCTGTTAAATGCGGAGCACGAAGACTAATGGCTTATGCGCGGCGGCGGCGTCGCCATGAAGGTGTTTTAGAATTAACGCCATTGATTGATGTGATCTTTTTACTGCTGATTTTCTTTATGGTGTCCACCTCCTTTGTTGTAAATCGCGAAATTGCGATCAAACTCCCGCAATCGACTAGTGCCGCCAACGAACCTAACGACCAGCAGTTAATTATGTTGATAGATGCAGCGGGCGATTTTTTAGTCGCTGGCAACTTGTATCGAGACGCCAGTGTCGCAGCGCTAGCAGAAGTCCTTCAAGGTCAGCTCGGCGGACAAATTACCGATGGGGTTTCGATCAGATTAGATGTTGACGAGGCGACAGACTATCGTTTCGTAATTAAGGCTATGGACGTTTGCCGTGCAGCAGGCATTAGCGATGTGCGGTTGAATACTCGCGGTAAAAATTGAAGAACTAGCAATGGCGAATTCTGATTGGGATACATACAAGCGGCTGCTCAGTTATCTGGCGCCCTATTGGTTTTGGTTTGGTATTTCTGTGCTGGGATTTTTACTTGCAGCTGGAGCCGAAGGCTATTTCGTGCGCTTGTTTGGCAACTTAATCGATGAATGGGATAACGAGGCTGCCCGGGCTGCTGCAACGATCCCACTGTTAATGGCCGCTGCCGCAGGGCTGCGTGCGGTTGGCACAGTCATCGGTGAGAGCATGATGGCAAAAGTCTCTTTCAACATGGTGTTTAATCTGCGCCAACAGCTATTTGAACAATTGCTGCGACTACCCACCCATTATTTTGACGCTAATGCCCAGGGCCATATTGTTTCGCGTATTACTTTTACCGTTACCCAACTGCGCGACACCAGTACGGATGCAATTCGGGCGGTGGTTCAAGACGGCCTTAAAGTAATCGTCATTGTTGGCTTCATGTTGGCCTTAAACTGGCGCCTGACGCTTATCTTTATTGCGGCAGCGCCACTATTAGCGTTGGTCGTAGTCTTCGCCAGTGGCCGCTTTAGGCGCATTGCAAAGCGTATTCAGCACTCCATGGGGGATGTGACCCATGTGGTATCTGAAGCGGTAAATGGTTTTAAGGTTGTTAAAACCTTTGGCGGCGAGCGTTACGAACAGAGTCGCTTTGATCGTGCCAGCAAGGTTAATCGTCAGCAGAATTTGAAGATGGCGATGACACGCGTCTTCAGTTCACAGTTAAATGAAACCATTATCGCAGTGGCCCTGTGCTCGCTGATCTTGCTGCTGTACCGACCGGATGTGGGCGGTGGTTTAAGCGGTGGCGAGGCGGTAATGTTTCTGAGCTGGGCCGGGATGCTGGGTCGGCCTATTCGTAAACTCTCGGAGATTAATGCAAAGTTACAGCGTGGTATCGCTGCGGCTGAGGACGTCTTCTCGCAACTTGATTCAGGCGTAGAACATGATCACGGCTCTAAGACGATTGCCCGAGCTAACGGTCGGTTGCTATTGCAGGACGTTAGTTTCCGTTATCAAGATGACGGGCCGGACGTACTGCGGCATATTAATCTCGACATAGCAGCAGGCCAGAAGGTGGCGTTAGTCGGGCGCTCAGGCAGCGGCAAATCAACTCTAGCTAGTCTGCTGCCGAGATTCTATGACGTAGGTAAAGGCTCCATCAGTATCGATGGCGTGAACATAAACGACATTCAACTCACCAGTTTGCGTCAGCAGATTGCCTTAGTAACCCAGCAAGTGACTTTGTTTAACGACACGTTGCGCAACAATATTGCATACGGCGATTTGGCCGATGTCGACGATGCGGCAATCAACTTGGCGATTCAGCGTGCGCATGCTGATGAGTTTATTACAGCCATGCCCGATGGCTTAGATACCATGGTTGGGGATGATGGGGTGTTATTGTCCGGTGGGCAGCGGCAAAGAATCGCTATTGCTCGGGCGCTACTCAAAGATGCGCCGGTCTTGATTATGGATGAGGCGACATCGGCACTAGACAATGAGTCGGAAAAGCATATTCAGGCAGCCTTAGTCGAGGTTATGGAAGGGCGTACGACGTTGGTGATCGCCCATAGGCTATCTACTATCGAGTCGGCAGACAGAATTGTGGTGCTGGAAAGCGGCCAAATTGTGGAAGAGGGCACGCATCAAGAATTGCTTGGGCTGGGCGCGCAATACGCCAGTTTGCACGCTGCGCAATTTCAAGACACGCCCGATTCCGAGCCGTCTGCGGCCATAGAGGTGCAGGCGCTGTCTACGCCTCCTAACACCCAGATAGTGCCGTTCATGGGGGATTATGCGTCGCGCTCAGCGTCGGCTCTGAGTGCTGCTTGGTATAATGGTGCGCGCTGGCCACTACTAATGCTGCCGCTGTCGTGGCTCTATGGCCTGTTAGCGCGGCGCTCTAAAATAATCCATCAGCAACGGGCTCGCGCCGCCAGTAACGGGCACGTGCCGGTGATTGTTGTCGGAAATATCACTGCCGGAGGCACTGGCAAAACCCCCATGGTCATTTGGCTTGTTGAGCAGTTGCAGCAGCGCGGCTTTAACCCAGGTGTTGCTATGCGGGGATATCGGGGTCAAGCGAGTCGCACCGGATCATTGGTGCCTGCTGATGGAAATGCAGCAGCCTATGGGGACGAAGCAGTGTTGATGCGGCGTCGTTTGCAATGTCCGGTAGCGGTTGCGGCGGATCGGCCCAGGGCCGTAACTATGCTGCATGACCGTGGCTGCGACGTGGTGGTGAGTGATGACGGTTTACAGCATTACGCCATGGGTCGAGACATTGAAATTGCCGTGGTAGATGGGGCGCGCGGTTTGGGTAATGGGCGCCTTATGCCTGCGGGGCCGCTACGCGAACCACGCGAGCGCCTTGAGAACGTAGACTGGGTTGTGTCTAACGGCTGTAAAAGCGGCCTGAAGGCAGATGAAATCGTGATGCGGGCTAAAGCGCTCGATTTCGTCAATTTAACAACGGGGTTGGCATTGTCCGCAGACGAGTTTGTGGCGCAATTTAAGTTGGTGCATGCGCTTTGCGGCATAGGTAATCCGCTGCGGTTTTTAGGCTCATTACGAACGCTTGGAATATCGGCTGATTTGCATGAGTACGCTGACCATCACGATTACTCCGGTAAGGAAGTTGTGTTTGCCGATGGACTGCCAGTGGTTTGTACAGAGAAAGACGCAGTTAAATTGCGCGAGCTTGAATTAGACCTAAGCCATGTGTGGGCGCTGCGTATAGAGTTGGGATTTGATGACGATATGAGTTCGATGCTGAATGTGCTGCTGTCAGATAAAGGCATCGCTCCTCGCTCCGAGCGTTTGGGAGAGAGATAAGCCGTGGCCGTGCATATAGTGATTCCTGCCCGCTTTGCCTCCTCACGACTGCCGGGTAAGCCCCTAGCTGACATTGCCGGGCGACCAATGGTTGTGCGTGTGGCAGAGCGTGCGGCGACGACGATTGCCGATGATGTCACCGTTGCAGTTGATGATCAGCGGGTGCAGCGCGCGGTTTCAGCGGCCGGGTTTAACGCGGTGTTGACTGATGTAGAACATACTTCTGGGTCCGATAGGACTATGGAAGTCGCGCGCATAAACCGTTGGCATGACGACGACATCGTAGTGAACGTTCAGGGCGATGAGCCGTTGATCCCCATTGCAGTTATAAATCGGTTGGTTGAAAGCATGACTTCATCCCACGATCTGCAGATGGCAACAGTAGCCGAGCCACTGGACAGCTTTAGCGACTTTATAAATCCGAATGTCGTTAAAGTTGTCACTAACGATCAGTCTTGCGCCATGTACTTTTCCAGGGCGAATATTCCCTATGCGCGCGATGCCCAAGAGGATATGTCCGAGCAAAGTTGGGTCGAATTTGCCAAGGCCAACAAAATTCGCCGACACGTCGGCTTGTATGCTTTTCGAGTCAGTGGGTTACGCAGATTTGTTGAGTTAGGACCGAGTATTCTCGAACAAATCGAAATGTTAGAACAATTACGCTGGCTGCAAGCTGGGCTTGATTTATTGGTAGTGGACGCGTCTGAGAGGGTTCCAGGAGGGGTGGATACCCCCGCCGACCTAGAGCGCGTGCAAGCGCTCTGGCCAGGGAAGGATCAATAGCGGCGCTATTTCGGCGCCATGCGGATACCACCATCCAGACGAATGGTCTCGCCGTTTAGATAGGCGTTTTCAACGATCTGCTTACTTAAAGATGCAAATTCAGGTGGTAAACCAAGGCGTTTCGGATACTGAACCATCTCGATTAGCGGGTCTCGTACCTGATCCGGCGCACCGGCCATCATTGGCGTGTTGAATATACCTGGTGCAATGGTACAGATTCGCACCCCTTGACGGGACAGATCACGGGCGATCGGTAGTGTCATCCCCGCAACGCCAGCCTTACTCGCAGAATATGCCGCCTGTCCAATTTGACCATCGTATGCCGCAACAGATGCTGTGTTGATTACTACACCACGCTCGAGCGCTTCACCCTCAGGCTCGTTCATTTGCATGATTGCCGCACACTTACTCAGCACGGAGAACGTACCGATTAGGTTGACTTGAATGATGAAATTGAATTTTGCAATGTCCAACGCGCCTTCGCGTCCAACCGTGCGCGAGGCTGCTCCGATGCCCGCGCAGTTGACATTGATATGAATAGCACCGTGGTCAGCGTGAATTTGTTCGATCGCTGCAGTAACCGAGGCATCGTCGGTGACGTTGACTTGATAGGCAGACGCGCTACCAATTTCCTCAGCGGTGGCTTTTGCAAGATCCTCGTTAAGGTCGAGGATGGCGACCTTGCCGCCATTGGCGACGATCATTTCAGCGGTGGCTCGACCCAGGCCAGAAGCTCCGCCGGTAATGACCGCTAGTTTTCCTTCAATATTCAATGGATTTCCCCGTTAGTTTCGTAGCTTGGTCTAGTATACATTAGGACTATTCTTATGCGGCTTTTGAGCGTGTTTTATCAGCGAGATTTTTTACCCAGCAAAGACGCGGATCATTGGCTGAATTGGCTCCAGCAGGAGAATAATGTTGCCTGGGCTAGAGAATCCTTCAGTATTTTTGGTCGTCGTGTAACCGCACCGCGACGTTTAGCATGGTTTGGCGATGCAGGCTTGAATTATCGCTACACCGGCACTGACCATATGGCAGAGGGTTGGCCAACGGCGTTATCCGCGCTCCGGGATCGCGTGCAAGCTGTAGCGGCTCAGGAATTCAACTTTTTACTGCTTAATCGCTATGCCAATGGCCAGCAGTATATGGGTTGGCATCGCGATGATGAGGCCGGCTGTGCGGGCAATATTGCTTCGTTAAGTCTGGGCGCGCCGCGCCGCTTCCGCTATGAATCCGAGATCAACGGCAAGTCAGAGCAAATTGATCTAGAGCATGGATCACTGTTGCTTTTCGATGGTCGCCGGCGCCATTGCCTTGCGAAAACAGTGCGCCCGGTTGAAGAGCGCATCAACCTTACATTCAGGCTGCTTAAACTGTAATGAACCTTATAAAGAATATGTCGTTGGCAAATACACTAGGTCTCGCGAGCTCTGCGCAGTTTGGTTGCATTTTGAGGTACAGCGAAGATGTGGTCGCTGCTCGAGCATTTGCCGAGGCGGAGGGTTTGCCCTTTCGTGTTATCGGTGCTGGTTCGAACATTGTGCCTATGCCGCAGGTTCGTGGGGTTGTTGGCGTGATGGCGATTAAGGCACTGCACATTGTTGATGAAGGAGATATGGGGCTGCAACTAGAGGTGGGTGCAGGCCATAACTGGCATGAATTGGTGCTTTACTGTGCGGAGCAAGGCTGGTTTGGCATTGAGAATCTAGCGCTGATTCCAGGCTCCGTAGGCGCCGCACCGGTGCAAAATATCGGCGCTTATGGTGTAGAGCTTGCCGAGGTGGTGGCTTCAGTTCAGGTGCTCGACGGCAGGGGTGGTTTGCGTTGGCTCAGCGCTGAAGAGTGCGATTTTGGGTATCGTTCCAGTCGCTTCCAGCAATGTCCGGAGGACATCATTACAGCCATTCGGCTCAACCTCACAAAGGCTGGGCACATAAAAATTGATTACCCTGATCTGGCAAGGTACTTCCAAGGCCATGCGGATGTAACGCCTAAGCAGATTGCTGCAGCGGTGATTGATATTCGGTCGGCGAAATTACCTGACCCCAGCGTAAATCCTAATGTCGGTAGTTTTTTCAAGAACCCCATCATTGATAATGCACAAATAGCGCATTTCGAAGGCTTAGACCTGAGCGTTTTTCGTACTGGCGTTGGAGCTAAATTATCGGCGGCCCAGCTTATTGACCGCTGCGGATGGAAAGAAAAGCAGACTGGGCAGGTTCGGTGTTGGGTCAAACAGCCGCTAGTGCTGGTAAATCATGGTGCGACGCAAGCCGCGCACATCTTAGAGTTTGCCTCTGATGTGCGCGCCAGTGTTGCCGATGCTTTTGCTATAGAGCTCGAGATTGAGCCGTCTGTACTCGCTTAGTCCCCGCTATTGGCGTCTGTGCCGGGTACTTTAATACCCTGGGATCTGAGTGCCGCTTCACGTTCACGTCGACGAACTTCCCGAGGGTCATTTGCGGCGCGCACGGTTCTGGTAGACGCTGGAGATGAATCAGCTTGCTCGGATACCGTGTCTACCTCTACTGTAGTTTCGGGCAGATTCTGTTGTTCTTCTGCAACTGCGACGTCCTCTGTGCTTTCTTCAGAGGCATCTACCTCAGTTGACGCCGTGTCTTCTGCATTTGTTTTAGGCTCTGCTTCTGCTTCTACTTTTGTCTCTGCCTCTGTTGATGAGTTTTCAGCAACGCTCGGTGTTTCAGTAGTTGTTTCGCTGGCTTCAATCTCAGCTGGCTCTGCCGCGACCGTGGTTGATGCGACCTCTGCATTTTGCTCGCTGCTGTCTTCCGGAGTTAAGTCCTGATCTTCGACGGCAGTCTCCAGTACCTGAGCTTCGAGCTGTTCCGGATCCACAGATGTTGTATCGATTTCGTCCTCAGATGTCGGCGCGATCTGAACCGAGGCTACCGTAGGATTTTTGTTCTTATTGCGCGGATCGTTACCTGCACGGCTGGGTCGCTCGGTAGCGGGCGCCGTGGCAGTTTCGCTAGCCGTAGTGGTTTCGCTATTTGTTAGATCAACGGTAGCATCTGCGGTCGGCGTCTCAGTTTCGCTAGGTGGTGTAGGCTCCTCAGCTCTGACAGGCGGCGCTTTCTCACGGGGTGGTGCGCTGCGGTCTCGCTTAGGCTGGCGCTTACTCTTTGCCAAATCCTCTGAGCTAGGTTGACGCTCCTCGGGCGAGGCGGCCACAAATTCCTGCTGCGCTTCGGCACGCCCGGATCGGTTCTTATTCCTGCCCTTGGTTTCGTTGCGTTCTTGTGTGCCAGCATTTTGCCGACCGTTATTCTTACGCTCTTCGTTAGCAGTTTTGCTCTTACGCTTGTCGTCGCGTTCTTGGTTATTGCTGCGGCCCTGATCTGAGCGATTATTGTTACGTTCTCGTTTACGATTGTTTTCACCGCGTCCATTGCCGTCGTCGCGACGTTTACGCGGATTGCGCGAGGTATT
This sequence comes from uncultured Gammaproteobacteria bacterium, assembly GCA_913050035.1. Lineage (GTDB taxonomy): Bacteria > Pseudomonadota > Gammaproteobacteria > Pseudomonadales > Azotimanducaceae > UBA4421. The sequence goes on from CAJXAC010000016.1 coordinate 15,548, forward strand.
TGATCTAGCCGACTTGTTGCGGCCACGGTTGCGCTCATTGTCAGGTTCAGTGACCTCATCTGAGAACAGACTCTTAAATATCCTGCTGAGTAGTCCGGGCTTTTTGTCCTCGACTGGAACGACATTGGGCGCGGGTTCTCGAGCTTGAATTTGTGCTTTTACGGCTGCTTGGGGATGCTGTGGCAGTGCTGTTTCCTCGGGGAGTTCCTGGGCCGCAGCCTGATTAGCCAATTCCGAAAGGGTATAACTGGGAATTTCGCCTTCTTCTTCTACGTGGTCATCGCGCAATCGTTCAACCAAGTAATGGGGCGTCTCCAAGTTTGAATTAGGAATGATCACAATGTGCGTCTTGCTGTGTTTCTCAATTTCAGCGAGATCACGGCGTTTTTCGTTCAATAAGAACGCGCCGATCGCAAGAGGTACCTGTACGCGAATAACTGCACTGCGCTCCTTGAGAGATTCTTCCTCCATTACACGCAGAATTGCCAGAGCCAGCGATCGGGTGTCACGAATGCGTCCCTGCCCATTACAGCGTGGACACAATTCAGTGCTGATTTCTTCTAGCGAGGGGCGGAGCCGCTGTCGACTCATCTCCATTAAACCAAAACGCGAGATACGGCCGGTTTGGATACGAGCTCGGTCAGCCTCAAGCGCGTTGCGCATCCGGTTCTCCACCGCGCGCTGGTTCTTAGTGTTCATCATATCGATGAAATCAATTACCACGAGGCCGCCAATGTCGCGTATTTTGAGCTGTCGAGCGATCTCATCTGCCGCTTCCAAATTGGTATTAAGGGCGGTCTCTTCGATATCCGAACCCTTGGTGGCGCGAGCCGAGTTGATATCGATGGATACCAACGCCTCGGTAGGGTCGATGACTATACTGCCGCCGGATGGCAGCTTAACCGTATGCTCGTAGGCTGTTTCTATCTGGCTTTCGATTTGATACCGACTAAACAGCGGAATTGGATCGTCGTAAGCCTTAACTTTGTCAGAGTAATTAGGCATTACCTGAGCAATGAACGCTGACGCCTCCTGAAAGGCGGCCTCGCCCTCGATCAGTACCTCGCCAATATCTGGGCGCAAATTGTCTCTAACGGCACGCAGCACTGCGCTGTTCTCTTGGTACAGTAATGACGGCGTCTGCTCGGTGGTTGCCGCATTTTTTATTGCCTGCCAGAGCTGCAGTAAGTATGACAGATCCCAGTTTAGCTCCTCGCTGCTTCTACCAACGCCAGCGGTACGCACAATGACACCCATGCCGTCCGGGATCTCTAAATGCGACATCGCTTGTCGAAGCTCGTCACGATCATCACCTTCGATGCGCCGAGATATACCCCCCGCCCTTGGATTGTTGGGCATCAGAACCATGTATCGGCCGGCTAGGCTCAGATAAGATGTCAAGGCCGCACCTTTATTACCGCGTTCCTCTTTCTCTACCTGAACGATTATTTCGGTGCCTTCGCGAATGCCGTCGCCACCTTTTTGTTGGTACTCGCGGGCTATTTCTTTCAGTGGCAGGAAGCCGTGGCGCTCTGCCCCAAAATCAACAAAAGCGGCTTCGAGGCTTTGTTCGACTCGAGTGATTTTGGCTTTGTAGATGCTGGATTTTTTCTGCTCTCTTGAGCGGTTTTCTATATCCAAGTCATAAAGCTTTTGGCCATCAACCAGTGCTATTCGTACCTCTTCTGGTTGGCGGGCATTGATTAGCATTCTTTTCATTATGTTCTCCGTCAGATGGGCTAAGCGCGCATCAGTGTTTGGGCGAAGTAGTAATGAAAGAATCAATCTGGTCGTAGCACTCTCAACCGGAGGACAGCGGACTATCCTTAATCGAGAAAGAAAGTCTTATTAGCCATCAATAGACTTTAGACTTTTTATGTTTTTCAGCGCCGATGGCTCTGACACAACCTAGGTCTGCGCATATGCTTTTACGAAAAACAATGTCCTAGGCGCTGAGCTTTTAACAAATTCTTTTATCTACGGCGGACAACAGTCCGCGACCAGAAAGAGGGCAGGCATCAGGTCTAGCGGACGCTGTTAGCACTTACGTCCAGAGGGTAATCCGATTCAGCGGACTGACCCCAAAAAGGTCTATGGATGCTCTTATGCCGTCTTTCATACACAGCCAATGGTTTTAGGCCGGGCTGGGTACCTTTAGCGGTTACTCTACTTCTTCGCTATTAAATTATTACTAAGCGCTAAAAGCGCCTTACTTACTCTTTGCAAGCTGGGCCTGTACGCCCAATGCTTTCTATTAATCCTTAATCTTATTCGGTTTGGAAAGTTAGAATTTACGCCCTAACTGCTACAATGCTGCCAGCGTCTTAGATGTTCACGTGCAAACGAGTCGCAACGTGATCGTCGTGATGCCATTCCACCGAAACGAGCAAAGTCTAACAGCGATTGCTAACTCCTTCAAACAATTAAAATTTTTGCTCGAGTAGAAAATGATGCCAGTAGAGTACGTAGACATCACCAATGCCGAAGATGCAGGGCAGCGTATCGACAATTTTCTTTTGCGATCGCTAAAAGGTCTACCGCGGCAACGCATCTATAAGATTTTGCGCTCTGGTGAGGTGCGGGTTAACGGTGGTCGGATAAAGCCCAGTCATAGATTGGAACTCGGTGATCGAATTCGTATTCCACCGATGACTGTTAAGGCAGAGCAGCCAGTTCAAATGGCAGATGCGACGGTAGAAATGCTAGAGGCAGCTATTCTTTACGAAGATAATGACCTTATTGCCTTGAATAAGCCCTCAGGATTTGCGGTACATGGAGGCAGTTCAATTACCAGCGGTGTGATTGAGCTATTTCGGGCATTTCGGCAGGCACCGAGATTGGAATTAGCGCATCGTATAGATCGTGACACCTCGGGTTGTTTACTGCTTTGCAAACGCCGCTCGGTGTTGACCGAGGTGCAGGCCGCATTCAGAGAGCGCATTGTGAAAAAGAAGTATGACCTCTATGTTGCGGGCGCATGGCCAAAATCCACCCGAACTGTGTCACTGCGATTGCAACGCTACGAAACGGCATGGGGTGAGCGAAGAGTGCGTACCTCCTCAGCGGGTCAATTAGCGCGAACGGATTTTGCAATCGTTGCCCAGAAGCAAAAGGCGACCCACCTAGCGGCTTCCCTGCATACTGGGCGCACGCATCAGATTCGCGTGCATACACAGTCCCAACAACATCCGATTTTAGGTGACGATAAGTATTCTGAAAGTGCTGAGTTAACGGCACCGCGCCTATGCTTGCATGCGAGTAGGTTGGTGGTTCCAATTGGTGATGATCGGCTAGATTTTCAAGCGCCGCTTCCAGACGATATGAGGGCGTTTTGGAAAGCCATCAAATAACAGCTAGGCAGCGCCCAGTCTTACACCTAAATCCAGCAATCGTGATGTTAATTGGATCAGCGAAATACCCTCTAGCGCACTTGGGTCTGACGTCTGTACTGCGTCAAAAAGAATGATACCCAAAGATTCAATTTTAAAAGAGCCGGCGCAATCGATCGGGTTATCCTGCGCGATGTAGGCAGTAATTTGCTCGTGGCTGAGGGTACGCAGTTGCAGCTGCGTGGTGTCCAGATCATGGGTTAATGTTTTTACTGCGCCATTGAGCACATGGATCACAGTCATTGCCGTATAAAACGTTGCCGTTTGGCCACTCATCTGCGCAAGTTGGTCTTGGGCAGCTAGTACGCTGCCAGGCTTGTGCAAGAGTAGCCCATTACAGCTTCCGGTTTGATCGCAACCGATAATGATAGAGTTTGCGTATGTTGCGATCAGACTCCGAGCTTTTTCCTGAGCCAGTCGTGCAGCAAGACTAGCCGGTGTTTCGCCAATTCGCGGCGTTTCATCGATCGCGGAAGGATGCTGGGAAAAATTCAGGCCAAGACGCTGCAATGATGCAGCCCGGTATTTTGATGCTGAAGCGAGAACGATTTTAGTCTTCATGTAGACAGCTACTTTACACAAGGTTTTCAGATACCTATGATTGCGCCCGCTTCGGGCTGGCTCAAGGGCTATTATTGGCTAACTCAAGTTATAAAAGCCTCGCGCAAAAGAATGGCATAGTGAACCGGATGGTTTCTGCTGATGAGCTGCCGCGTTTTTCGGCGGCATGCATGCTGGCTGAGGATGTTAAAGTTGAAGCGCGTTTTCGGTTAGACGATCACGGCAGAGTCTGTGTCGCCGCGGAATTGAGTTCTCGGGTCGATCTCGATTGTCATTTGTGCAACGAGTCGGTGGTTTGGCCTTTGAGCATAGCATTTGAGGCTGTAGTTGCCTTTGATGAGCAGCAGGCGAATGAATGGACCGAGTGGTCGGGTTCAATTGGGAGCGAAGTGGAACATATTATCGTCGCAGCTGGGCAGCATCTTGATGTTGCCGAATTGATCGAGGATGAATTGATCCTCGGATTACCTCGACAGGTATGTTTCGACCAACAATGTGCAAATATGCCTGAATTGCGCTTTGTTGATAAAGACAGCGAAGCCGCAGAGGATGAAGCCAGTGATCGGCAATGGCCGTTTCAGGGTTTAAGAGAGTTGGTCGCAAACAATAGGCCGGTGAAAGACCGCGGCGATCAAGAAATAGATTAGCCATTCGATGTTCTATGAACTCGAATGCAATAGTTTTTACAAAACGAATCAACTAAACAGTTTAGAAGGTAAGCAAACATGGCTGTTCAAAAAAGTAAGGTCACTCGTTCGCGCAGAGGGCAGAGACGTTCTCATGACGCGTTGGCAACTCCGACATTGTCAGTGGAGCCAACCTCTGGCGAAACACATCGACGACATCATGTGAGTGCGGATGGTTTTTACCGTGGTCGACAGGTAATGCCTGACAAAAAGTAAGGCATTTCTGTATCAAAAATGGATCGCTGAGCTCCTAAGGCAGCGATCCTCTCGCCGGTAGGTCTCAGGCCTAGGCTATGATGTTGCGCTCCATAGCCGTTAAACCGCACAGTAGTTGCCACATGCAGGGGTCTTTCGCAGTCCCTGACACAACCATTTCATCCAAGTGCTAGGTCCTAGCGCTGTCTTTCGTTAAATTACTAACAATACACCAGCTAAATTGGCGCAAGGAGTTCGATAATGAACATCGTTACTATGTTTCCAGGTCAAGGCTCACAATCCGTGGGTATGCTCGCGGACGTGGCAGAACATAGCCCGATCGTGCAAGAGAGATTTGCCGAGGCTTCTGAGGTGTTGTCATTCGACCTATGGCAATTGGCACAAGAGGGTCCTGCCGAGGTTTTGGGTCAGACAGAAAATACTCAGCCAGCGCTGTTAACTGCGAGTGTGGCCTTATGGGAGGCTTTACAGGCCCTCCGAGAGGAACCGCTAAACGTTAAGGCCATGGCGGGCCATAGTCTGGGAGAATATTCTGCACTGGTATGTGCTGGTGCAATTTCGTTTGCAGATGGCGTACGTCTGGTGCGTAAAAGGGGCGAGCTAATGCAGCAGGCGGTACCCAGTGGCCGAGGTGGTATGGCCGCGATTTTGGGCCTAGACGACGCCAAAGTGCAGGAGTGTTGCGCTGCAGTTGCGGGAGTTGTCGCTGCCGCTAATTACAACGCTCCGGGGCAAATTGTTATTGCCGGCGAAAAAACTGCAGTAGCGGATGCAATTCAAGCGTGTAAGGAAGCCGGCGCCAAGCGTGCTTTAGCGCTGGACGTGAGTGGTCCGTTTCATTCGCCACTCATGGAGCCAGCTGCCGAAGAATTTTCTGCAGTTCTGAGTGGGGTCCCGGTGCTAATGCCTGCAACGCCGGTTGTGCAGAATGTTGACGCAACAGTTGCAGCTAGCGAACAGCAAATTCGCGGCAATTTAGTGGCGCAGCTATCTGCTCCGGTGAGATGGACAGAAACCATCGAACACTTGTTGAGCGAGGGCGCGGAGCAATTTATAGAGTCCGGTCCCGGCAACGTGTTATGCGGGTTGGTAAAGCGAATCGCGCGCGGTACTCCTGCAGTCACCTTGTCCTCGCAAGAGGGGTTGGAGAGCGCAGTTGGAATCTAAGTCCATGCAACTAGGGGCAATCTAATGGAGTTAAAAACAGCACTGGTTACTGGTGCAAGTCGAGGCATTGGCGCGGCGATTGTTGCAGAGTTGGCCAGCCAGGGGTTTTTTGTCTTTGGCACGGCAACATCAGAGGCCGGAGCGGTAACAATATCCGAGCAGTTGCAGGCTCAAGGACATGGGTTGGTACTGCAGGTGCAAGATCAAGAATCCGTAGACCGTGGATTCGCGGAAATACTCGAGCGTGGGCCGGCGCCATTGGTGGTTGTTAATAATGCTGGAGTGACGCGAGATAATTTGATGCTACGGATGTCAGTGGACGAGTGGCAAGAGGTCGTGGATACCAATCTAAATGGAGCTTTCCGCGTCACCAAGGCCGCGCTGCGAAATATGGTTAAGGCGCGTTGGGGCCGGATTATCAATGTTGGCTCGGTGGTGGCAAGACTCGGTAATCCGGGCCAAGCGAATTATGTGTCGAGCAAGGCGGGGCTTGAGGGATTTACCCGCTCGTTAGCGTTAGAGGTCGGTTCGCGCGGCATTACGGTTAATTTGTTAGCACCAGGATTTATCGAAACCGATATGACGGCTGCATTGAGCGATGAGCAGACCGCCGCAATGTTAGCTAGAATCCCCCTCGGTAGAATGGGTGAAGCGAAGGAAGTAGCTGCGGCAGTCAGTTTTTTGAGTGGCGATCAAGCGGCCTACATAACCGGGCAGACAATCCACATAAACGGTGGAATGTTCCTCAACTAGTCTTCCAAAAGTTGAAGGGCAACGTAAAATTTTCGTGAAATTGATTATTGAATTGCCAAAACCGGCTCTATAGAATCCCCCGGCCTCGAATCTAGGAACCATCAGGAGATGTCTTTAGCATGAGTAATGTTGAGGAAAGAGTAAAAAAACTTATCTGTGAGCAACTCGGCGTTAAGGAAGAAGAGGTAAGCAGCGATGCTTCCTTCGTTGAAGACTTGGGCGCTGATTCCTTGGATACTGTGGAGCTTGTAATGGCTTTGGAAGAGGAATTCGAAACCGAAATTCCCGACGAAGAAGCCGAGAAAATTACCACGGTCAAAGAAGCCATAGACTACATACTGGCTCATCAATAATTGATTAGGGGCGCTACATAACGAGCGCCCCATTCTTTTGCTAGGCCTATCGGCCCTACCTTTTTGATCCGACCGCGCGGAACCTGGGTTCTGAGACCCGGGCGTATGTCCGTGTTTCAATGAACACTTGAATAAACAAGTGGGTATGCAGACAGGCCAAGCAATATGTGGTTTATTTGGGACTCGAATGCGCATAAAGCGAGAGAGAATTTATGACTAGACGTAGGGTTGTTGTGACTGGAATGGGGATGGTTTCTCCAATCGGCCATAGTGTTGAGACTTCTTGGCAAGCAGCAATAGCCGGTCAAAGTGGCATACGCATTAACGAAGGCTTCGATACAGAAGCCTTTGGGGTAAAGATTTGTGGCAACGTCGTTGATTTCGATATCAGCGAATACATGAATCCGAAAGAAGCTCGGCGGATGGATGGATTTATTCAGCTGGGTGTGGCTGCAGCGACTCAAGCGATTAAAGACGCTGGGCTCACTGCCCATCCCGATGACGCCGATCGGATAGGCGTGGCGATCGGTTCGGGCATTGGCGGCATTGAAACGATTGAAAATACCCATGCCACCTTGGTTAAGAGCGGGCCCCGTAGGGTATCTCCTTTCTTTATTCCCGGTGTGGTGATCAACATGATCTCGGGTAACGTGTCCATAGAATGGGGCTTTAAGGGCCCTAACTTTGCTGTGGTCACTGCCTGTACCACAGGCACGCACAATATTGGCTTTGGCGCCCGTATGATCCAATACGGTGAAGCGGATGTGATGGTCGTGGGTGGCGCAGAGTCTGCAACCTCGCCAATAACCGTTGCAGGCTTCAATTCAATGAAAGCGCTTTCAACAAGAAACGATGATCCTGCGGCAGCGAGCCGGCCATGGGATGCAGATCGAGACGGTTTTGTCCTTGGTGAAGGAGCTGGTGTGCTGGTCATCGAAGAATACGAAAGAGCGAAAGCGCGTGGTGCGCAAATTTATGCGGAGCTTACTGGTTTCGGTATGAGTGCTGATGCCTTCCACATCACGGGGCCAGCAGAGTCCGGTGAGGGCGGTGCTGCGGCAATGCAGAATGCCTTGAACGATGCCCAATTGAACCCCCAGGATTTGGGTTACCTCAACGCTCACGGGACTTCTACGCCGTTAGGGGACGTGGCAGAGACAGAGGGGGTTAAGTCTGTGTTTGGCGCAGACACCGAGCTGTGTGTCAGTTCGACTAAGTCTATGATTGGTCACCTCTTAGGTGCTGCAGGATCGGTGGAAGCGATTTTCACCATTAAAGCAATAACTGACCAAGTGCTACCGCCGACAATAAACCTAGAGAACCCTGGTGAAGGATGTGATCTAGATTACGTGCCCAACGAAGCTCGACAAACTGCGCTTAACCATGCGGCAACGAATTCTTTCGGCTTTGGCGGCACAAATGGCACCCTGATTTTTAGTCGTATGTGAAACTCTTGAATGCTCTGCAGCTAGATAGAGTTATTACTCGTAAGGCGACAATTGTCCGTCTCGCGGCCGGTGCTGCAAGTATTGGCTTATTCATTGCGGCCGCTTATTTCGGTCTGTTGGCATGGGCGGAACGCCCTGGCGAGCTGGATGGGTCCGTTCGTTACGAGGTTCAAGTAGGGCAACCGTTTGCCCAAGTTACCGCTGAACTGCATCAACAAGGCGTCATACAGAGTCCAAGGTTATTCTCTCTTTATGCGCGTTTAACTGCTCTAGATGTGGCTGTGCAGGCTGGAGAATATGATCTTCCGCAGCGTGTCTCGCCGGTTGGTTTATTGACTTTATTTGCAACCGGTCAAGTTGTATTGCATTCGGTACAACTGCCAGAGGGCGCTAAGTTAAGCCAAGTGCTGAAAGCGCTGCGTACCAACGCGTTCCTGGTCGACGACTTAGGCATTGGTTTCGTTAATGGTGACTTGGACACATTGTTACGGCGGCTGAGGCTGTCGGTACCCTTTGCCGAGGGTTATTTTTTTCCTGATACCTACTTGGTGGTGAAAGGCACAAAGGTCAGTGATGTGCTGATCATGGCTCATGAAGCGATGATGACTAAGCTGAAAACTGCTTGGCAGCAGAAAAGTGCGCTGGTGCAGTTGGCTACCCCTGCAGAATTGCTCATTCTAGCTTCGATCATCGAAAAAGAGAGTGGTAGGGAAAGTGATCGGCGCACTATCAGCCAGGTCTTTCACAACCGCCTGCAGCGCAATATGCGATTGCAAACAGACCCTACGGTGATCTATGCACTAGGCGATGGATACGACGGTGACATTCGATCCCGCGACCTGCGAATGGATTCTCCGTTTAATACATACAAAGTTAAGGGCCTGCCGCCGACCGCGATTGCGCTGCCGTCTCTCGATTCATTGCTGGCTGCAGCGCAACCGAGTAGTGGTGATTACTTGTATTTCGTTGCGCGGGGTGACGGCACATCGCAATTTTCGCGTACATTAGGCGAGCACAATGCGGCTGTGAGGAAATTTTTGTTACAAGGTACTAAGCTCAACTAAATCTGCTGGAAAGGCGCCGTTATGGCCGATGATTACGGAAAATTTATTACCTTAGAGGGTTCAGAGGGCGTTGGTAAAACCACCAATATCGAGTTTGTCTGCCAGTTCTTAGAAACCAACAATGTGCCTTTCATACGAACTCGTGAGCCAGGCGGCACGCCATTAGCAGAAGCGTTGCGTGAGGCCATGTTGGCCGTGCGAGAGGAAGAGGTCAGTGGTATGACTGAGTTGCTCATTGTCTTTGCCGCGCGTACCCAGCATTTAGAGCAGGTGATTCGGCCTGCTTTAGCGCTCGGTCAATGGGTCGTTTGTGATCGTTTCACAGATGCGTCCTATGCCTATCAGGGTTACGGGCGAGGGCTTAACTTAGAACACATTACCGCGCTGGAAAGTTGGGTGCAGAATGGGCTGCAGCCGGATCTAACGTTGTTATTAGATCTGGCACCAGACGTTGCAGAGCAGCGCATGCAGGAGCGGACTAAAGACCGTATGGAGTCTGAACAACGGGAATTCTACCAACGGGTTCGAGCCGGTTATCTTGAACGCGCCGCGGAGCAAGCTCGCTTTCGCATCATTGATGCACAACAAAGCGTAGACGGTGTTGCAGCACAGATCGAGACCCATATCACGGACCTGATTCGACATTGGCGAGGCTAGGGTTTCATGTATGCGCAATTCCCGTGGCACGATGCTACCGTTACGCAAATGGTCGGTCTGGCAAATTCCACACGTCTGCCGTCAGCAATAGCGCTGAGTTGTGATGAGGGGTGGGGTGGAGAATCTTTATTGGCTCGATGTGCAGCTGAATTGGTTGGCATTACTAGTGATTTGCCACCTCATGAGGTTGCTCACCCGGATTTCTGCTGGGTGCGCCCAGATGGTGCGGTGATCAAAATAGAAGCCATCAGGAGGCTCACTCAATTTGCAGTGCAGACACCTCAGATCAGCGTGCGCAAAGTGGCCTGCATAGTGGATGCGCATCTGATGAATAAGAATTCCGCTAACGCATTACTCAAAATGTTAGAAGAACCGCCACTAAATACCCACATCATGCTCTCCACGCCCTATTGGGGCCGGCTGATGGCGACAGTTCGAAGTCGCTGTCAGCGCTTTGTAATGGACAAAGATATTGCTCTTGCAACGCGCTGGTTGGCGGATCAAGGTATGGAGTTTAGCGAAACTGATTTAGCAGAAGCGGGCGGTGCGCCATTGGCGCTGAGTGCAGCTCAAGATTTTAATCTTCGTGGTTGGTTGCTGGAGTTAGAGCATGCAGCTGACCCAGCCGACGGTGTGGCGGCGCTCATAAAGGCCGATGTTGTCGATGTATTAGCTCGCTGGGTGCGCTTATTGTTAGTGCAGCAAAAGCACTCGACAGACAAACAGACCCTGGCCTTTATAAGCGAAATTAATCAGGTGAGGATAGCGTTGCAGTCCTCAAACTCTGTGAATGTGCAATTGCTGCTTGAGAAGTTGCTCGCTCAGTGGTTTGCCCTGTCGAGCTATAAGCAAAAAATAAGTTAAATCCTCCCTGAACCTAGTTTTATGTTTATTGATTCTCACTGTCACTTGAATTACCTGCAATCAGCCAATGCAGCCTTAGAGCGGGCTCGAAACTGTGGCGTATCGGGCATCTTGTGCATTGGTGTAGATGAGGCGGGCATAGATGATGTTTTGGCGATTGCGCAAGCCCATGATGATGTTTGGGCGAGTGTGGGTATGCACCCGCAAAGCGTGCAGCAAGAATATGCATGGATCGAAGAAAAATTGTTGGCTCCTGGTGTGGTCGCCGTGGGCGAGACCGGATTGGATTACAAGACAGCTCACACTGCTGAAGAGCAGCGCATACAGCTCCAAGCTTTTGAGCATCAAATGGGTTTGGCTGAACGGCATGATTTGCCCGTAGTGATTCATACGCGGGATGCCCAGAGTGATACGTTAAATATGCTGGAACACTTCCCAAAGGTAAGAGGCGTATTACACTGTTTTACCGAGTCTTGGGAGATGGCCGAGCGCGCCATAGAGCTCGGTTACTTTATTTCCATCTCCGGTATCGTGACCTTCGCCAAGGCAGAAAACGTCAGAGCGGTTGCTGGGAAAGTGCCACTTGATCGATTGCTGATCGAAACGGATGCGCCCTGGTTAGCGCCAGTGCCCCATCGTGGTAGGGAGAATGAGCCTGCCTATGTGGCAGAGACGGCAGGCTTTCTGGCGCAGCTCAGGGGCTTGGATGTTGATGATTTGGCGCATACGACGAGCGCTAATTTTCGACGTTTGTTCCTCGCTTAAGGTGACGCGCGAAAAAATTCAGAATCGTGGAAAATCGATGCGTGGAAACGTGAGCTTCTTGCATGGAATGTTTTGCGCCGGGGTAAGTCATTAATTCAAATTGTTTTCCAAGCTTTTGCAGTTCCGACATGATCAATGTGCTGTGAGTGAATAGAACGTTGTCGTCAGCCATGCCATGCATAAGCAGTAGTGGGTTGGCTAGCTTGTCTAGATGAGCAATTACCCCACTTTGTTTATAGGCCTCAGGATTGTCTTGAGGTAAACCCATATAGCGCTCGGTGTAGTGGCTGTCGTAAAGCGCCCAGTCACTTACAGGGGCAACGGCGGCTCCGGCCTTAAAGATACCCGGGGCTTTACACAGCGACATCAGCGTCATGTAGCCACCGTAGCTGTGACCAAAAATACCGATGTTGTCGATGTCAGCCCACGGCACAGACTTAAGTAGTTCTATTCCCAGTAATTGATCTTCGACCTCCACACTGCCCATGGCTTGGTAAATTGGTGCTTCAAAGTCCCGTCCGCGATTGTTCGAGCCGCGGTTGTCTAATTCCAAGACGCCAAAACCGTAATGGGCGAATAACTGCAGTAGCAGTGGGCTCCATTCTTTGCGTACTTTTTGTGCGCCTGGGCCGCCGTAAACATAGACGATGACAGGATGCTTGCCCACTGGAGACAGCGGTGGCGTTAGTCGGAAATGCAAGTCTTGCTGGTCGCAGGTCACGACCGATCCAAATTCACAGGCAACGTGATTGGCTGCGAAGGGGTGGTAGGGGTGGCCACTGTTAATCTGCTCATCGAATAAGACTTGCGCCTCGGACTCAGAGCCGATTGTGTTCAGTTGCACCCGCAGAGGCATCTTGTCACTGGTAAAGCGATCCAGAAATAGCCCTTGGAGGGCGTTTAATGAAAAGTCATGCCATCCCGGCTCGCTGGTAATTTGCACAAACCCACCGCCATCCAGAGGGATAGCGAACAGGTGATTTTCGATTGGTGCATCTTGCCACCCGCAGGCGTAAATGTGCTCGCCATCAGCACCGATTAATTGGTTAATGTGGGTTGGGCCGGCAAGGTGCTTAGGGGCGCTCTGTTGGTTGATAAGTATGACTTGGCGCCGCCCGTTTGATTCGGTAGTAAAGCCATGACCGCCGTTGGGTAATTCAATAAAATCGTCAGTTAAGTTGATCCAGGTTGTCGAATGCTCAGCGTGAAAGGTATGCCACTGTGACTCTGTATAGCTTTTGTGCAGTATCACCAGAGTTTGCTGGAGCCGATCTTGGCACTGAATGTAGAGTCCGCTTGCGGTCGCATTCACCCGAGCCAGATAGGCCTGTTCTGGATTGTCCCGCCAAATTTCCTGCTGCTTGCCCGTTGCCAGATCGTGTTGCCAGAGCGATATCGTTGGATTGATAGCGCCTGCATAGGGGTAGCGTTGCGCAATCGTGCGGCTGCCGTTGGCGTCGACCTCTAAACGATTGCTTACTTCAACTTTGCTCTCGTCAACCTTGCTAAAAAATAGTAAGGACTCGTCATTAGACCACCAATGACCTTTGAAACGGTGCATTTCCTCCGCCGCTAGGAAGTCTGCCGCGCCATTTGACAGAGTTGCCGATGCGTCATCTGTTGTGCGGTGTTCGGCTTTGTTGGGATCGCTGAGGTTTAGGTAGTAGAGATCGCCGTTTCGAACATAGCTTAGAAACTCGCCGTTTGGGCTTATGCTGAATGCTGCTTGCCGTTTATCGCGATTGGTTAAAAGGGTTGGCTCCGATTGTTCGATATCTGCCAGAAATGCCTGTCCGTCGATGCAGGCCACTACAGATGCTGTATTAGGCCGCCAGAAATACTCAGTGATGCCTTGCGTAAACTGTCTTCTGCGTTCGCGTTCCGCTCGCTCCGTTGGCGAAAGGGCGCTGATGTTCTCTTTCTCCTCATCAGCCAGTGTTGCCGCCGCTAGCAGGCAAAAACGCTGCTCCGACGTGCGATCGAAAATCCAAAGATCCAGAATGCTGGTGTTGGTATCGTTCGGTTGCAGAAAACTTACGTAATTTCCGCATGGGGATATCTTGAACTGAGAGGGCTGTGCAAGGCGTAACGCGGGTTCCGCAAATAGTCGCTCTGGTGTCAGCGTGTTTGCCATTATTTGTGACCTTCGGATTGGATCGCGGCAAACGCGTCCCTAGTGAGATTCTCTACGCCCGTAGTGAGTACCCGGACATTGTCTTCAATACGAATGCCGCCGTAGCACTTGAGTGATTCGATTAATGCCCAGTTAAAGCGACGATCCTCAGCTTGGTAGTTGCTCAGTAATGCTGGAATAAAGTACACCCCAGGTTCAACGGTTAGGACCATGTCTTGGGTGATAGGCCGAGTAAATCGCAAACTGGGATAATTCTCTGGCGGCGGCTGTAGGTCTCCGGTCGCGCTGATTTGCTGCCCCCCAACATCATGCACCTGAAGTCCAAGCAGATGTCCCAGACCATGGGGGCAGAAGGCTTCGGTCAAATGGCTTTCAAAGGCTTCCGTAGCTGAACAGCGCAAGATATTGGTATCTACTAAAATATGCGCGAGTTGTTGGTGCATGAGCTGTTGTAGCGCAACATAGTTCTGCTCCGGTGCGATTGCCGCGATCAATTTATCTTGGTGGGTCTGCATGCGTTCAAGCAATTCCAGAAAAACCGAATCTGTCTCGTTGGTAGTATTCGCATCTGTTTTTAGATAGGTTCGCGTGATGTCGCTTGCATAGCCACGAAACGCGCCGCCTGCGTCGATCAAGAGGCTGTGTTGGACAGCCGCACACTCGCGTTTTTGTAGTTGATAGTGCAGAAAAGCCGCGTTCTCGTTTTGCGCCACGATATTGCCATAGGGCAACTCGTTTTCGTTTTGCGCGCTGGCAGTCAAATAAGCCATATGCACATCAAATTCACTGCCACCGTCGGTAAAACATTGGGCGGCCGCGTTATGTCCTAGAGCACCCATTTGTGACGCATTACGCATGGCGGCCAGTTCGTACTCAGTTTTTTTTGCGCGCGCAAAGTGTGCCCGATGGATGAGCTGGGGCGGATTAGCTTGCCAGTTTGATTGCAACTGAGTCTGATCCGTCACTTCGCCGATGAATGCGATGCCCTTGGGGTCTGTTGCGCATTTATGGGCATGGTCAGCACAGTAAGTTTGTAGTGCGCCATGGGTTGGAAATACCTTGATGTCCAAATAGGTTGAGAGATGCTCGGGTGCTGCAGGTGTGGCGTGCCAATAATCTTCAGGCTGGTAGAACAGTAGACAAGGTTTTTGGCCAGGGGAGAGCAGTAGGCAACTATTGGCAACGGCATACTCAGGTGGGATCCATTGCAATAAGTGGGGGTTGGGTTGAAATCTAGGTCCTTGGTCATCCTCAAAATAAAACCGAGCTGCGCCAGCATGCAGTATGACCACATCAAGTTGGCATGCGGTCAGCGCCTGATCCCACCGATCTTGAATAATTTCATAATGCTCATTTAGTAGAGCCGGGGTGTCTATTTCAGTGTATGAATTCATGAAGTTGCGTTGCATCAGGTCAGCCTAGCTCTCAAGCGAAAGAGCGTTGATCATAGCAGCCAATAAAGGCCATCCGCAGCCGAAATGCCAAGATTGCCGTCGAGTGCTGCCCAAACTATCAGACCCATGTTAGATTCCACCGAACGGAGAAGATTTTGGAGAGAGAATGACAGCTTTTGCATATGCTGCGCCGACTTCTGTAAGCGACGTATTAACCCTACTTGATGACCATTCGCGTAGCGGTGAACCTACACAGATTCTGGCTGGTGGCACCGATGTGATGGTGCAGATGCGCAGTGTTAACCGTGAGCCTCGTACGATTATCGATATCAAACGCCTTGAAGAAACTAACCGCTTAGAAGTGGGTGCCGAGGACATATACATTGGCTCCGCTATCCCAAGCGCGCAAATGCAGGAGCATGCTGAATTAAAGGCACTCTACCCAGGGCTTTTGGAAGCTGCTGATTTAATCGGATCAACACAAGTTCAGGGTCGAGCCACAGTTTGTGGGAATTTGTGCAATGCATCACCTGCCGGGGATAGCATTCCGGCGCTAATTGCTGCCGGGGCAGTGTGTGATATTGCGACAGCAAGCGGATCTCGAGAACTCGCGGTAGAGGATTTTGTTACAGGGGTAGGCCAAAACGCCTTAGCCACCGGAGAGTTTCTGTTGGGGGTGAAGCTGCGACGTCCCCAAGCTTCCACTAAAGATGCATACCTGCGCTTTACGCCGCGTACGGAAATGGACATAGCAGTGGCTGGGGTTGGTGTATCTGTATCCCTCGATGGCGCTGAGTGTGTGGCTGCTAGGGTGGCGATAGGAGCCGTTGCCAAGACCGCCTTGCTGGTCGGAGAGGCTGCAGAGGCTTTGATTGGCACCGTATTGGACGAAGCTTCATTGCAGCAAGCTGGCGAAGCCTGCCAAGCGGCAGCACAACCCATATCAGATAAGCGGGGGTCTGCCGCTTATCGTCGTAAAGTAGTCGGTGTATTGTGCCGACGCGCGCTAGCAGTGGCGCGAGATCGAGCATTGGGGCAATAACATGACAAAACTACACGTAACAACGACCATTAATGGCGAGGCGCGCGAGTATCTGTGTGAGCCAAATCAATCGATGCTAGACGTACTGAGAGACGAGCTCGGTTTGACTGGAACCAAGGAGGGATGTGGTACTGGAGATTGCGGTGCCTGTTCAATCTTGGTAGGCGAGCGCCTAGTTTGCGCCTGTTTAATGCTTGGAGCCGAAGCACAGGATGCGCATATTGAAACTATTGAGGGTGTCGCGGGTGAATCTGGCCTGCATATTTTGCAGAGTAAGTTTTTGGAGCATGCTGCGCTGCAGTGCGGTATCTGCACACCCGGATTCATTGTGGCAGCCAAAGCATTATTGGATAAGCATCCGAATCCAGACGAAACCACGATTCGTTATTGGCTTGCCGGTAACCTTTGCCGCTGTACTGGCTACGATAAAATTGTTAGGGCTGTGCAGGATGCAGCTGCTGAGATGTCTCATCCAGCTTAAATGCCCCGGGGGTGGTCGTTACCGATGTCGAGACTCATAAATTTCGGTTCGTTATGCATTGATTGGGTATATCAGGTACCTAATTTGGTTGCTGCCGGTGAAACCATTAGCAGTTACAGCCGTGCAGTCCACCCTGGAGGCAAGGGTTTAAATCAATCCATAGCGGCCGCGTTAGCAGGTGCGGATGTAATGCACTTCGGTGCTGTCGGTGAGGATGGAGCTGCATTGCTCAAGGCGCTGGACGATGCGGGAGTAGATACACGGGGAATAGTGCAGCTTGAGGATGGCTCTGGACACGCACTCATTCAGGTGGATTCCAGCGGTCGCAATGCCATCGTGATCTATCCAGGTGCAAATCGCTCGGTGCCAAAACGCCAGTGGCAATTGATGTTTGATTCAATGCAAGCAGGTGATTGGTTGTTGTTGCAAAACGAAACCAATGATATCGCCGAAATATTGGCGTTCGGCAAACAGTACGGCACCAAAATGGCGATCAATCTTGCCCCCGCCGACGATCGTATTAGCGACTATCCGATCCAACATGCCGCCTTGCTCATTGTGAACGAAATTGAAGCAATGGCTCTGGCTGCAACGTCGACTGTGAAGTCTGCATTCGTCGAATTGCGTCAACGCTATCCAGACACTGACATTGTCCTAACTCTGGGCGGTGAGGGGCTGTGGTGTGCTTCTGCTAATCAATCGGAAGTTTTAATTTTAGATTCATACCAGGTCGCAGCAGTCGACGAAACTGCGGCGGGCGACGCGTTTATTGGGTATTTGATGGCGGCGTTGTTGGATGAGAAGACCATGCCTGAGGCGCTGATGCAGGCATGTGCTGCCGGTGCGTTAGCGGTAACTCAGGCAGGTGCAGCATCATCGCTGCCATCTTTAGAAATGGTCGAGGCTTTGCGTCTTGATGGTTCACCTGCAATGCGGCAGTTGGAACTAGACGACTTTAAACGTCAAATGTGAGACCAGTTATAGCAGCGAGTTCATCAATGGCTTGTTGTTCAGAGACTACTTTGATGGTGCGCATACCTAAAGCTCGGGCAGGCTTAAGGTTTATGCCTAGGTCGTCCAGAAATACAGCGTTCTCGGGACGAACCTTAATACGCTCGCAGGTGCTCGTATAGATTAGCGGGTCGGGTTTACGCACGCCCTCCTTACTGGATTCAACAACCAGGTCAAATAACGCCATAACATCGGCAACGGCGCTCGCCTTGTTTTCGTCTCTGGTCATGCTTGGGCCGTGGCCTGCTTTTACGTTATTGGTGATGCATGCAACTTTAAAATGTTCCTTGCAAAGTTTGAGTACGCTCACCATGCGTGGGCGCAGACTGCCGCTTAATACTGCCACGACATCCTTGCCATTAATTTTGTGCCCCAAAGCTGCGCTTTCTTCGGCGAATAGCACGTCAAATTCGTCCAAAGAAACGCTATTGGACTCGAATTTGGCCCAGGCATTTGTCGTAGGATTCTGTGCATTAACGCCTCTGATAAAATCTGCCGGAGCACCTAGTTTTGCCTCCAGTAAATTAAAGGCATCAAACGGGCTGCTGGTAAAAACACCGCCGAAATCCCAAAGAATAGCCTCGATCTTGTTGTTAATGGTTTGGGACACAGCAACTCCTTGGATAAAAATAAAGCGACGATAATAGGCACAAATTTAATCCGAGCAATAAGTGGTTTTGAGCGATCTTATGGAAAATTTCATTTGTATGGGGGATTGCACGCTTATATCTTCATTGCTGCGGTAACTAAAACCAAGGGAGAGTGAAAAATGAGCAACCAAATTTCTATCCGCTGTGCCGATGGCTTCGAAATGGGGTGCTATCGCGCTGAACCAGCAGATTCCGCTGCCGGCGCGATCGTGGTGATTCAAGAAATCTTTGGTGTTAACACCCATATCCGAGAAGTCGCCGATGGATATGCAAGGCAGGGCTATAGTGTCTATGCCCCCAAATTGTTTGACCGCATAGGTGCGAACATTGAGCTTGGATATACTGAGTCCGATATGGCCAAGGGGATCGATCTTGCGTTTAGTCAGCTTGAGCTGGGTCAGGTGATCAGCGATGTGCAGGCTACAGTCGACCAAGTCGCTGCAGATGGGGCACAAAAAATTGGTTTAGTGGGATATTGTTTCGGCGGGCTAGTCTCATGGTTGAGCGCAGCTCAGGTGAGTGGGCTAGCGGCGGTCATCGGATACTATGGCGGCGGTATTGCCGGGCATCTTGATAAGTCACCTCAATGCCCAACGATGCTGCATTTTGGCGAACTGGATGCGCATATTCCTCTAACTGATGTGGACAAAATACAGCAGGCAAACCCGCAGTTGCCGATACACGTATACGCTGCAGATCATGGGTTTAATTGTGATCATCGTGGCAGCTATGACGCGAAAGCGGCCGAGTTGGCTCTTTCAAGGAGTCTAGAGTTCTTTGGCCAGCAGCTTGGGGGCGATGCTTGAAGGGTTGTATGAGGGCCAGTGGCGCGCCCCGCACATAGCGCGGTAAGGGTTTACTCATCGCTATATGGGCGCGGGACTGCAGAATACGGTGGGTACACTATTGACATCCCGTAGGCGTTTGTTGATGCTTCGGGCTGCGAATCGGCGAGGGGGCAGCCATCGTTGAGAGGTAGCGGTTGCGAGTGGTTAAAGCCGCTGGAGAAAGCCCCCAGACAGCCTAGACTCGGCAGTCATCTCTGCTGGGTCCGGACTGCTTAAAACTATTTGCACGAGTGGTTGATGGATTGAAAGAAATTCTTTCGATTTCGGGTTAATACGACCTGCCAGTAGCCAGTTGGGCAAATTCCATAGATGTTCCAGTAGGAAGTTGTGATGAAAAAACATATACGAAGGCTATCAGCGATGGTTCTGGCCGTTGCCATGACTATGTTGGGTGCCTCAGTTTATGCAGCGACATTGAATGATATTTTTCAAGTTGCAGAACGCATGAACGTTAATGCCAAAAAATCTCAGGCAAAAATCGACGCACTTAACGAGGACACCAGAAAGCTCCTCAGCGAGTACAAGATCGTATTAAAGGAGATTGAAGGCCTCAGGGTCTACAACCGACAGCTGGAAAAGCAGATCGCGAATCAAGAGAGAGAAATGGCTCAGCTTTCTTCATCAATCGATGAAGTGACTGTCATTGAGCGGCAAATCACGCCTTTGATGCTGCGCATGATTGATGGTCTTGAGCAGTTCGTGGAACTCGATGTGCCGTTTTTGCTCAATGAGCGCCGTGACCGAATTGAACGACTGCGAGAAATTATGGATCGCGCGGACGTCGCCGTTTCAGAAAAGTTCTCACAGGTTCTTCGAGCATTCCAGATTGAGAACGAATATGGACGCACCATGGAAACCTACGGCACAACTATCATGCTCAACGGTGTTGAGCGCCAGGTAGATATGCTGAAAGTAGGGCGCATTGCATTGGTCTATCAGACCCCAGACGGTGAAGAAACAGGCCACTGGAATGTTGACCGAGGCGCCTACGAAGCTGTGGACGCCAGCTATGAGGGCTCAGTCCGACAAGGCATTCGTATGGCACGCCAGCAGGCGTCGATTGACATGTTAAGCCTTCCAATCAGAGGCGCGGAGGCAGCACAATGAAATTGGTAATGATGAAAGTTAAATTCGCCTTGGTCGCCCTCGTTGCAGCCATTACGCTTTTGGCGCAACCAGTGGTTGCACAAGAGGCTGCACCAGCAGCTGGCGACCTAGAAGTTGTTAAGGCCAGTAGCCTTGATGAACTGCTGGACAATGTGGAACAGCGTCGCGTTGTTGAATCTAAAGAACACAGTGCTCGAGAGCGTAGGTTTGCTGCGGAAAAAGCCAATCAAGCCAAGATGTTGCAGGACGCTAAAGAAGAGCGCAGACGCGAGCAGCGCCGTTCAGACCGTTTGGAAACCACATTCGAAGAGAATGAGATTCGTATCGGTGACCTACAAGAGCAGTTGGATAAGCGCCTAGGTAGCTTGCGCGAATTATTCGGTGTGCTTCAGCAGGTTGCGGGCGATACCCGAGGCTTGTTTGAAGGTTCTCTAATTTCTAGCCAATACCCCAATCGCGGAGAATTCCTTGGCGATCTGGCGAAGAAGATGGGCACCTCTAGCCAACTGGCCAGCATTGACGAGATGGAGTCGCTGTGGTTTGAGTTGCAGCGAGAAATGACGGAGTCAGGCAAGGTCTCCAGATACCCAGGGACCATTACACGTTTGTCTGGGGACAAAGATAATACGGACATCGTTCGAGTGGGTTCTTTTGCCTTATTGGGCGACGGGGAATACCTACAGTGGAATGTTGACACTCAAACGATTACTGAAATCGCGCGGCAACCGGCAGGTCGTCACACCAGCACTGCGGAAGAGCTACAAACAGCACAGCCGAGCGAAATCGTTGAATTCTCGGTGGATCCTACTCGTGGTTCGCTGCTGGCTTTATTGATTCAAGCCGCGACCCTTACAGAGCGGGTTGGTTCGCCAACATCCGGATTCACAGATGGTCAGGGTGGCCCCATCGGCGCGATCATCATCTGGTTCGGTATAGTCACGGTCATTATCGCTATCTGGCGTGGAATTGCGTTATTCACTACCAAGCGCCAAGTGAACGCACAGCGTGAAACAGCTACCGCGAGCCGAGATAATCCGCTAGGTAGAGTGCTCAGCGTTTACGAAGAAAACAAAGATGTCGATGTGGAGACTCTTGAGTTGAAGATGGGCGAGGCGATCTTGGGTGAAACCCCAGACCTAACGAAATGGATTTCCTTTATTCAAGTGATTTCCGTCGTTGCGCCACTGGCAGGTCTTCTTGGAACGGTTATCGGTATGATTGAGACCTTCCAAGCGATCACGCTGTTCGGCACGGGCGACCCGAAAACTATGGCCGGTGGTATCTCTACAGCGTTGATGACTACAGTACTGGGTATCACGGTGGCAATACCGACCACACTGCTTCACCAATTCGTGCAGGGACTGTCTAAGGATGTACTCCACACTATCGAGGAGCAGAGCGCCGGGCTGATTGCCGAGCACGCAGAAAAGGCTGGCAGCCCGATAGGGTCATAAGGTAAAGGACCTAATATATGTTTACTGAAGCTTACCTTGACATCATTCGTTACATGGAAATGGGCGGTGATGTCTTGTGGTACATTGCTGGCCTTGTTTGTTTCATGTGGACGCTGATCTTTGAGCGCATCTGGTACTTTCAAGCAGAGCACAAAAAGCTGCTTTTTGACGCTACTTCTAAGTGGGAAGGGCGTCCAGAGCGCAGCTCTTGGACCGCGCACCAAGTGCGAGACGGGATCATCTCGGAAGGCGCCGGCAAAATAGCGGGCAACTTGTCGATGATAGAAACCTGTGTCGCACTGTGCCCGCTCTTCGGCTTGCTGGGTACAGTTACAGGTATGATCGAGGTGTTCAACGCCATGGCGGTGCAGGGTGGTAACGCGCGCTCCATGGCAGCTGGGGTATCCATGGCAACCATACCGACAATGTCGGGAATGATTGCAGCGCTATCGGGTATGGTTGGCACAACTTACCTGAAGCGTAAAGTTGAGAGTGAAACTAGACGCTTAGAAGCGAGTTTGCTGCTTGACCACTAAGCGTTGAGCCCTGCACTTACATAGCTTCAGCGAAAAGGATTTTAGTATGGCAAGACGTGGACGTGGGAGCGCTGGTACAACGAGTGATGATGTCAACATCAATGACTCCTTAACGCCAATGCTGGATGTTGTTTTCATTATGTTGATCTTCTTCATCGTGACCGCAACGTTCATTAAACAGGCGGGTATCGAAGTACTTAGACCGGACGCGATGACCGCTGAGCAAAAACCAACGGTGGCGATCTTGATTGCTGTGGGACCCACAGGGGAGATTTGGATCGACAAAAAGCGTGTCGATCCTACTTCGGTTCGCGCGCACATAGAGCGCCTACATGCCGAGAACCCGAAAGGGGGATTGGTTGTGCAGGCTGATCGCAAATCGACTAATGAAAAGTTAATGGCTGTTCTCAATGCAGCGCGTGCAGCCGGCATGCGTGAAGTAGCCATATCTACCGAGAAATAGACGGAAAATTTAATGGCCACACGCTACTTTGCCAGCTTTGGATTGGGGGTTGTCATAACCCTGATACTGTTTTTTGTGATGCAGGCAGTCATTGCCACCGATGAAGCAAGGTTGGACGAGGGTGCAAAAGGCAAATTGCTGGACTTTGTACGTCTTGAAGAAGATCAAGAACTGCAAACCAAGCAACGCAAGCCGAAGCCGCCACCGCCGCCCGATGAACCGCCACCAGATATGCCAAAACCAGAATTCGAGTCTTCTGATATCTCTCAAGGGGTTGATGTGGGCGCTGTGGACGTTGACGTAAACCTTAACGTAGAGGGCGGTGGATTCAGTTCCGATGGCGAATATCTGCCGATTGTAAAAGTAAATCCTCAATACCCTCGGCGCGCCCAAACCCGTGGCATCGAAGGGTATGTTTTGCTTGAGTACATTGTGACCAAAACCGGGGCTGTGCGAGATCCAGTTGTGATTGAGGCTAAACCGCCTGGGATATTCAATCGCGCTGCGATAAACGCCGCACTAAAGTATAAATATAAGCCTAAGGTCGTTAACGGAGAGCCAATCGATGTGGCGGGCGTGAAGACCCGAATTACGTTTGAAATGGCAGATTAACTAGGAGAAACAGTGGGTATTAGAGCCATGAAAAGCTTAACCATTGGCGTGTTAGCGTTATCGTTCGCCATGGTGGCACCATTGGGTCACGACGGCTCATTGGGTGTTGCTAAAGCGACTGCTGCGGAAGAAGCGCCCAAGAAAAAGCAGAAAACTCGCCGTGTACCGTCGCTTAGTGAGTCTGTCTACAAGAAGCTTGGTGAAGGCCAAGAGGCGATCGATGCCAAAGATTTCGATCTTGCACTCGAAGTTGTTCAAGGCGCGCTTAATCGCTCCCGCAGATATAACGAGAATGAAATCGCCAATTTGCACAATATGCTTGGCTACATTTATTACTTGAAAGACGATTACGATGGCGCTCTTCGTGAGTACAAAATTGTTGTCGAGCAGGGTGAAAAAATTCCAGAAGGCCTAGAGGTAACTACTCTCTACACCGTTGCGCAGCTCAGCTATGTTCAAGAGAACTATGACGACGCGCTTTACTACATGGAAGTTTGGATCACAAAAGCTACCAATCCCTCAGCGGCACCGCGATTCTTCTTGGCGACCGTGTACTATCAAATGAAGGATTATAATAAAGCGATTGAACAGATGGAGCTTGGTATTCAGATTGCCCAGGAACGCGGCACTGATATTACTGAGCAGAATTGGAGCCTGCTCACGTTCCTGTACTTCGAGAAAGAAGACTGGCCAAACGTTATTCGGGTATTACAAGTACTGGTTGAGGAATTTCCAAAGCGCGAGCACTGGGTTCGGTTAGCGGGCGTATATGGCCAAGAAGGCTTTGAGAAAGAGCAGCTTTATACGCTTGAAGCGGCCTATACAGCGGATTTTCTGGAGAAACAGACCGACTTTACCAATTTAGCAGGGTTGTTAATGCAGGAAGAGGTACCGATACGCGCAGCTAAGGTTTTGGAAGACGGGCTTAATCGTAAAGCCATTGAGCGCGATGCGAAGAATCTCCAGTCCCTCGGGCAGGCGTGGCAATTGGCTCAGGAAGTGGACAAAGCTATTCCGATTTTTGAAGAAGCCGCAGGGATGGCAGACGACGGAAAGATCTACGAGCGCTTATCCTATCTGTATCTAGAGTCGGATCAGTTTGATAAGTGTGTGGATTCTGCGACTGGCGCCTTAGACAAAGGCGGTCTGCGAAAAAGTCAGAGCGTTTATATTGTTAAAGGCATGTGCTTGTTTAATCAAAACAAGCTAAGCCCGGCGCGCTCGGCTTTCGTATCATGTCGACGAGTCGCGCGTGACGAGAAGGATAAAACCAACCAACGCATTTGCGGGCAATGGATAACCTTTATCGACCGCGAGAGTAAACGTCAGGCCCAGCTTGCTGCGGCGTCTGGCTAACGCAAAGCAATTCGAGCCCACTAAAGC